>JANQML010000155.1 GCA_028280105.1 Desulfobacula sp.
CCGCCATGCCTACGGCAAAGGCGCCGTGAAAGACATCACCGGCACCGCAGGTGTCTTCGGCTTCAATCGGGTCTGCCGGACAATGGCGGACCCGGCTAGGGATAGCCCATGCTTCCTGTTTTAAAGAGAATCCTGGGCCTGATGTGGCGTCATGACTTTGTGGCCGGTTAAAGAGGCGCCAATAATCGCACCCGTGGAGGCAATCTCGTCTTCCATCTGGATAAACTTGCCGCCGTTCTCCGGTAATCTGGAAGAGAGTGCTTCTGCAATTTCTGTCGACGGTGTAATAGGATATCCGGCAAAAAATTCCAGTCCGGCATACATTGCCCCTTGCATGCAGGCCTCGTTTCCCTGGACAATTTTTATATTATTACTTTTCATGTTCCTCTTCCTGTTCAGTTATAATTTGTATGGCCAAATCCGGACACCTGAGTTCACACAGCTTACAGGCAATGCAGTTCTCCGGTCTTGCAGCGACCACTTTGGCCTGCCGGTTAAGTTCCAGAACATCTTTGGGGCAAAAATGGACGCAGATCCCACATCCCTTGCACCACTCCTGGTCAATTAAGTGAAGTATTTCTTTTTTCTCACCCATAACGTCCTCTTTATTAAATTATTCTCACACTACTAAATCTTATTTCGAATACTTGCCAGCAACCCGCCTTCCAATAAAATCTCACGCAACTTGGAGGAGAGATCAATTTTGCAGTCAAATGATTTTCCCGTATTAAGGTTATGGACGGTGATGTCTGATCCCTGGTTCAGTGCCTGATGAATTCCCTCTATTTTAATCCGGTGGTCCTGTTTTATATGTATATGGTCTGTATCCCCTTCTATCTCCAATGGAAGAATGCCGAAATTGACCAGGTTGGATTTAAAAATCCGGGCAAAGGATTTTGCCATCACAGCCCGAACCCCTAAATAACGGGGTGCCAGCACAGCATGTTCCCGGCTCGATCCTTGGCCGAAATTTTCACCGCCAATGATAAAACTGGTCTGGGCTGCTTTTGCACGATCATGAAAATCCGGATCAACAGGCCGGAATACATATTTTGATATGGCGGGTATGTTAGCCCGCAAAGAAAATACTTCCGCGCCCGAGGGGAGGATGTCATCGGTGGAAACCCCATCACCAAGACAGAGCAGGGCAGGCCCTTCCAAAACATCTTGCATGGGTTCAAATTCAGGCAACGGTGCAATATTCGGGCCTCTGATAATCTCCACAGCTTCCCCTTGGGGCGCCGGCTGAATAACCATACTGTCATCAACAGGAAAAACTTCAGGCAGGGTAATTGATGCAGGTTCACCCAGTGTCCTTGGGTCTGTCAGTTTACCAGACAGGGCCGTGGCTGCAGCTGTTTCAGGGCTGACCAGATAAACCTGGGCATCCTTTGTCCCACTGCGGCCAGGAAAGTTTCTGTTTGATGTCCGGACTGAAACCCCTTCAGAGCGGGGTGCCTGCCCGACCCCCACACAGAATCCGCATGTCGATTCAGCAATCCTTGCTCCGGCTGCAATCATATCCGCCAATGCGCCGCATTCTGTCAATGCTTTTAACACCTGACGGGAACCCGGTGCAATCACCAGGCTCATCTCAGACGGAACCCGGTGGCCTTTTAGAATAGAAGCAACTTTTATCATGTCCTGAAGGGATGAATTGGTGCACGAACCAATAGCAACCTGATGTACATTGATGTCTGAAAGATCGGAAACCAGGGCCACGTTGCCCGGGGAATGGGGTTTGGCAGCCATGGGTTCAATTTTACTCAGGTGAATGACGATTTCCTCATCATATTCAGCATCAGGGTCTGCAGATAGTTCCAGCCAGTCTTTCTCTCTTTTCTGGGCCTTAAAATAACGTTTTGTTAACCCATCACTTGGGAATATGGATGTCATTGCCCCGGATTCAAGGCTCATATTGGTAATCGTGGCCCGTTCTGTAGCACTGAGTGTGGAAACACCTTCACCGACAAATTCCAATATTCTCCCCCGACCACCGGAGACATCGTAGTTTCTCAATATTTCTAGGGCCAGATCCTTGGCTGATGACCAGACCGGCAAGCAGCCTTTTAATTCTACTTTCACCACTTTGGGCACCACCATGGTAAACGGCAATCCGGCCATGGCTGCTGCAATATTCAAACCTCCAGCACCAATGGCCAGCATGCCCACACCCCCTGAAGTCGTCGTATGGGAATCAGCACCTAAGAGGACATTACCTGGTTTTGAAAACCGTTCAAGATGGACCTGGTGGCAGATCCCATTCCCGGCCTTTGAGTAATGAATGCCGAATTTACGGCCGGATGACGCTAGGAAATGATGATCATCCATATTCATAAATGCCACCTGAAGCGTGTTATGATCTGTATAGGTTACTGAGAGATCGGTTTTCACCCGGTCAAGACCAATCGCCTCAAACTGAAGCGTTGCCATTTGACCTGTACCGTCATGCATAAGGGTTTGATCGATTTTAATTTCGATTTCTTCTCCCTGCACCAGTTCTCCTGACACCAGATGATCGGCCAGTATTTTGTGCACCAGATTCTGACTCATTTTCGCTCCTTTTCTTTTAAACGTACCTCACCTGTTGATTCTTCCGCAGAATATCTCATCCGCTGTTTTCCTGAATATTGACGATGGAAAGTCAGCTTGAAATAAGGTTTGAACCCAAATAATTACAACAAGTTTTGGTTGTAGTTACGGTTATCTATCCTTGAGTTGTTTAGAGGTTTTATCCTTTATATTTTATATATTTAACCAAAAGGCCAGGGCAGCTGGATCAATCCTTTGGGCCAATCCATTCCCAGTACTTTGGAAGCCAGCGTTAAAAAGCCAAATCCGCTTAGCCCCGCTGTTGCCGAAACCTTTAAAGATGCTTTAGCGATCCGTGAGTAAAACAGGCCGATAAATACCGACATCGCAACCGGATAGCCGATAAAATATATTGCACCATATAAGACAAGTATTAACGATATGAAAAAGGCAAAACGTTTCCAGACGTCTGCCATGGGCATATTCCACTGTACACTCACGTCAGATGTCATTGAAGATTCTTCCAGATCAATGGCCTGGTTAACTGTTTTCCGCATCTCAAGAACAATATTCACAACCGCAAAAACAAGGAGGACAAGACTCACGTAAAAAGGGAATACCTTTGCAAGGTAAGCATAGTTGATGGATTCCCAGACACCATAGGCAAACCATACCACAAGGAATATGGCAAAACCGTTTTTAACTGACAGCCATTTCTTCATTTTTTATTCTCCTTGTTTTCATTTGACGAATCAGGGGCTGCCTGACCAACACTTTTTAATTTTTTCTGATACAAAATAGATGTACTCAATGATGCAACAATAATGATGGCCATTATGATAACGCCCGGCCGGGTCAACCAGCCCATGCCATATCGCTGTACGGAAATAAAGAGGTACTGCTCAAGGTTACCGGCCAGAACAAATCCGATCAGCGCTGCCGGTCTTGGCCATCCGAACTGTTTCATCAACCATCCTAAAAGCCCCATACACAGCAATGCAATCAAATCTCCCCAGGAGAAGGTGGCTTGATAAGAGGCAAAAGTGATTATCAGAATCATGAACGGTGCAAGATAGTTAAACGGAATAACCGTCAATTTAGTAATAGGCTTGGACAAAACCAATGCCAGACCGGCACCAAAGATATTGGCCAGGGCAAGGCTCCATATGCCTGTGTAAAGCAGGTCAATGTTCTCTGTAAGCATGGCAGGCCCGGGCTGTATACCCAAAATAAGCAAACCACCAAGAAAAACTGCCATGGAGCCTGAACCGGGGATGCCAAATAAAAAGGTGGGAATCAGTCCGCCACCCTCTTTTGCATTATTCGCACTTTCAGGTGCGATAACACCACGGATATCTCCTTTGCCAAACTTTTCCTTATTTTTACTGGTCTGGATAATATGACCATATGCAATCCAGTCTATTACGGATCCTCCAAGGCCGGGTATAAATCCGATAATTACCCCGATCACACTGCATCGCAGAACGATAAACTTATGTTTGATGGTGTCTTTAACACCGTCCAGCCAACCCTTACCCAGTTCAGCCGTCTGTGAAATGGGGCGGCTTTTAATGAGCAGATCAATGATTTCCGGGAAGGCAAAAAGTCCCAGACCCACAATTACCAGTGACAACCCGTCCATGAGGTAATCGATACCAAAGGTATACCGGTATTCGGTAACTGCCGGTGCATCTCCGATCGCTCCGAGCATCAGCCCGATACCGGCACCGATTATTCCCTTTATGGGTTGATTTCCGGAAAGAACTCCCACCATTGACATCCCCAAAAGGGCCAGCATGAACAGTTCCGGCGAACCGAACATGAGCACCAGAGGCCGTGCGATGGGTATAATCATGGTCAATACCGTTGCACCGATCAACCCACCAATTAGCGAAGCACTGAATGCAGAGCCCAGTGCTTTTGCTGCTTCACCTTTTTTCGCCAGAGGATATCCATCCATAATGGTTGCCTGGGATGCCGAAGATCCGGGGATCCCCATCATTACGGAAGGGAAAGTATCTGAGGTCGGAATAACAGCGACCATACCAATCAGAAGAGAAAAGGCATTATGCGGGTCCATTCCGTAAATGACGGGCAGCAGAATTGTCATACCGACAATTCCCCCCAGGCCGGGCAGTATCCCGACGCACAGCCCGAGAACAACGCCTCCGATGATGTAAATCAAATGGGATGGACTTAATAGAACCAGTAATGATGATAAAAAGACTTCCAATGTTTCTCTCCTTTTGTTGGAGATTAACTCAGTCGACCGGGGGCCGGTAAAAGAGCGTTAAATCGTTTGCCGGCCCCCAACTGATTGTCCATAGTTATTTTACTTCAACATCATATTTATCTTTGATCCATTTGATCACCCAGGCTTTATCCTCATCAGAAACGCTTAACACCTGATCGAATGCCTTTTGCGCATTTTCTCCGGCCAGCTGGGGATAACCTCCCAGGCTCTTTTCAACGACCTGCAGGAATTCTGCATCATCCATAATTTTATGGGCTGCAGCACGATACGCTTTTACAATCTCAGGTTTGGTTTTTTCCGGCAGCCACATGGCTTTCTGGACGCCAAACCCAGCGATGAAAAAAGCTTTCCAGGCATTCCATTCGGGTCCGGATGGTTTTTTACCATAAACGATTTCATAAACTTCTGGAAAACACGGGAGATCCGGTTCTATCGGATCACGGACAATATCACCGTTTGCATCCAATACGCCCCAGGTCATAAGAGGCGTTGCCTTACCCATTTTAACCAGTGGACGGACATTTTTAATATAAGCCGTGGATGTCTGATAATCGATATTCACCTCTCCCTGTTCAAAGGCGACCCTTCCGGAACCACGCCCTTTGTAGCCAAATATAGCATTTACATTCAGTCCGAGCATATCAAAGGCCAGGAGCGGAACAATATCAAGAGAGGTCGCTCCCTGTGATGCATACTGGAGATTTCCTCTGTATCCTTTCAAATCTGCTGCTGTCTTAACTCCTAGTTCAGGATTGATGTATGCCACGCCACCTGTGGGAGATGCAAACACGACATGATATTTTTTAAAGTCATATTTTACTTTTGAGTTACCCAGAAGATACGGAAAACTGGTGGAGCCGGATGAGCCGAAAACCGTAGAACCGTCTGCTTTTCGAATGCGGGTATGAAAATGGTTCCCACCGGTAATGCTGCCGCCGCCAGGCATGTTTTTTACAGCCATTGTCGGGTTTCCGGGAAGGTATTTTTGAAAGAATGGTGAGTATAGTCTTGCCCAGACATCACTCCCGCCACCGACTTTAAACGGTATGATCCATGACAGCTTCTCCCCTTTAAAATTAACTTCTTTGGCAGCAGCTGTATTCATACTTAAAAAAACAGCCGCAAGACAGAAACTTGCGATAACAATAACTTTTTTCATTTTACCCTCCGATTGGTAGTAAATTAGATCCACCGGCATACCGTTGACAATCATTTCACAGAACCGGCATGCTGATGAAAAGTAAGCATAACTATTTATGAGTCATTGTTTTCTGCCTGTTCGGCAGAATGACGCACCAGAGCCAGATATCGATATAGTGCATGAACAAATTTTCCATACGGCATGCTGATAAACAGCGCCATTACAAGTCCCAGGTGGGCTACAAGTGTGATTCCCATTAACGGTGTTGCCCGGAGTATGAGCAGAAATAACCCGGAAATAGCCGTAAGACTCAGCAGAACAATAAACCCGGCATCCATACCCATGGCTTCAGGGGTTGACGGCACCCTGTCCATTTTGATTTTCAAATAAAGCAGACCAGCTGTTCCAAAAGAGAGCATGACACCACCAATTGTCCCAAAGATAACAGGAAGACTCATTACCGGATATGGTGAAGGAATATGCAGGATATGACCGTAAAAAGCAGCAAAGGTTGTTGCGGCCAGGCAAAGGCCGAATCCGTAAAAAGTTGCGTGGTGAAACCACCTCCGGATCATGCTGAACCGGTCATCCGGATAATTGCATCCATGCCCACCACCATCGAGATATTTTAACCGCATAACATCTTTGACGGCCTGAAGATGAGCTTTGGGATCGGTGATCACTTCTTTGGAGCCCCCGGTTTTCTTCCAGAACATGATGCCGCTTTGGGTAAAAACAAAAACAATACCTGCAGCGATCAGCATCATGGGATATACCATCCAGTTATAAGGGATGATTTTGTAAAATGCATTGTCACCTGTATATGAGGTAAAAAGTGCGGACATACCATTGTGCTGCAATGCAAAAATCAACACCAGAGTCATGCAGAACAAGGTCAAAAGGGTTAAAACCCAGCCGTTTTTCTGGAAAAGGCCTGAAAAGAATTTTGGTTTACAGAATTCTTCATATGTCTCCTGGCGCAGTTTTCCCATCGTACGTGGACAGTTAAGATCGAACTCATGAGGTGGAGCATACTGACATGCATAGTAGCAGCCCCTGCAATTGTGACACAGGTTTGCAAAGTATTTGAGATCTTCCTGGGTAAATGTTCGACGGAGCTCCATGGCCTGGAATACTGCACAAAATCCTTCACAGTATCGACAGGCATTACAGATGGTCATTACCCGTTCGGCTTCTTTAAGTGTTGCTGACATAACGCGCTGCCTCCTTTCCTGCAATTCGGCCGAAAACCGTACCGATGGTCATTCCAAATCCTGCCATATAACCTCTTCCCAGAATATTTCCAGCCATGATTTCTCCGGCAGCAAAGATATTTTCAAATGGTGTATCATTTTCCTGGATGACCTGGGCGTTTTGATCCACTTTGACGCCCAGGTAAGTAAACGTGATACCGGGTCTTAACGGATAGCCATAATACGGCGGTGAATCCAATGGCCTGGCCCAGTGACTTTTAACCGGTTCAATACCCTGTGTCGTGCAGTCATCCAGTTCACCGGGGTCAAAATTCCCAATAACTATAGATTCATTAAATTCCTGAACGGTTTTTTCCAGCAGCCCGGGATCCAGGGAAAGCTTTTCAGCCAGTTCCCATATGGAATCAGCTTTTACCGGTGCAAACACGGACGGCATGAATAAATCAATCGATTTTGAATCAATTATCGAATAGGCGATCTGGTCTGGTTGCTTGGCAACAAGGCGTCCCCAGATCGCATAGCGTTTCGGCCAGAAATCTTCGCCCTCATCGTAAAAACGCTTTGCCTCTTTATTCACAATAATACCGAATGAAACGCAATCCAGGCGCGTAACAATACCACCGTCATAACCGGGTGCTCTAGCATCAATGGCGACTGCATGACACTGGGTCGGAGCCCCAACCGCTTTGGCACCATTGAGTAAAAGAGATTTCAGCATAATGCCTGTATCATAAGGGGTTCCCCTGATGATAAAATTTTCAGCCGAAGCCCCCCAGTGTTCTTTAAGCCAATCTTTGTTGGCCTGAAAACCGCCGGATGCCACGACCACAGTTTTTGCAGACATTTTCTGCTGCAGATTATCAACGGCCACGGTAGCTGAAGCAAATTTTCCGTTCTCAATGTGGAGTTCTCTGACCTCTGCCCTGTAAATGACTTTGACACCGAGTTTTTCTGCAGTTGCATAATAGGCATTCATCAACGCTTTTCCTCCGCCGAGGAAAAATGCATTGGTTCTGGACAAGTGAAGCGTCCCGCGCATGGCAGGTTGGAATTGACAGCCCTGCGCCTGCATCCATTCCCCCACATTGTCTGATTGTTGAATGGTATAACGGGCCAGATCTTCATTGGTTTCCCCTTTGGTGACCCGCATTAAATCTTCATAGAACTCTTCTTCCGGATACGGTCCGCTTAAAAATGAATTCCCTTTTTTATGCAGATAACGCAGATTCCTAGTATGCCGGCTGTTTCCACCCCGGGATTCTCTGGGCGCACTTTCCAGAAGAACAACCTCGGCCCCGGCTCTTTTTGCTGTGATGGCCGCACAGAGTGCTGCATTTCCACCACCGATTACTAATACCTCGATATCCATTATGTGACTTCCTTAAGTGTTGCTCTGTTATGATAATTGACTGCCACTCTCGTATATCCCTCTAAGTTCATTAATAATTTTGAACCCTTTAGTCTTAACAATTACACAAATTGTGTACACAAATTGTGCCAAAAGGTTGTTTGAGATAGAAATGATATATAAAAGACACAGGAACAAAGGACGTTCCATTGATTTGAGTTTTTAAATCGTAGCAAAAACTATTTCTTTTATTTTTACTGTGAGCAAATGATGTGAATTTGATTAATGAATTGTTACAACATATTGACAAAGAGTTTCAAATTTGAAACGCTTTGTTACAGAACTCAGTAAAGAAACAAAGGACCCTGCCATGGATCAAAAAAAAATTCACATCGGTGTATTTGCCTCCAGCGAATCGATTCGGGAAAAGGTCGCTGCCTTTGTTGCCCGGGAGGATCAATTTGACAGGATAGATATACTTACTGTCGTTCTGGAAAAAGCCATTCCTGTTGGAAAAAAGATGGAAAAAAAAGGCGTGGAGGTAATAATCAGTAGAAGGGGAACGGCATACCTATTAAGGGAAAATCTAACAATTCCAGTGATTACATTTCCGCAATCTACAATATCCTTATTATTAAGCCTCCAGAAGGCCTCACAGATTGGAAAAAAAATATTAGTCCCCTCTTTTCGCAATGCGATCAGTGATCAAGACATGATTGAGAATTTATTAAATGTAAAAATAATACAAGGATTATATTCGGATCAGGACAGCCTGGACAGGGTGGTTCAGAAGGGCAGGGATGAAGGATGTAACGTTGTTGTTGGCGGAAACATAACTCGTGAATGTGCCAGGCGGCACGGATTGAATTTTGTTGAAATCACCAATTCAGATGAAGAGATTGAAGCAACCTTCGAAACTGCACGTTCGGCAGCGCTGTCCGTCCGTCAGCAGCGAGCTACAGCCAGGCAGTATTTTTCAATCATCAATACAGCATCAGATGGAATAATTGCTGTGGATCCGGACGGCGAGATTACAACCATGAATAATGCAGCCAGTCGCCTGTTAAATTTAAAACCCGAAGATGTTCATCAGCAACCTATTACAGACGTGTTTCCCAACACTCCCATTAAAGAAGTATTAAAAACAAAAGAACCGATTATTGATCGTATCCAGAAGGTTGCGCTTGAACAGTATATATTCAACCACTACCCAGTTACCCTGGACGGAGATATTATTGGTGCGGTCAGCACGTTTAACCGGATCGATAAGGTGATACAGTCAGAGAACGAAGTCAGGCGGGCATTAACCCGGGGCTTTGTCGCCAGATACCATATTGATGACCTGATTCATCAGTGCCGTGCAATGCAGGATGTGGTCTCCATGGCCAGACAATATGCCCAGACTGAATCGACTATTTTATTAGAGGGAGAAACCGGTACGGGCAAAGAAATTCTTGCTCAAAGTATCCATAACTTAAGCCACCGGGCCAAGGCCCCCTGTGTGACGCTAAATTGCGCTGCCCTTCCTGAACAGCTGCTCGAGAGCGAATTATTTGGATATGTAGAAGGTGCGTTCACCGGCTCAAAAAAAGGCGGCAAACAGGGATTATTTGAAATTGCCCACAATGGTACCATCTTTTTGGATGAAATTGATTCTACTCCTGAGAGTGTTCAGTTAAGACTTTTGAGAGTTCTACAGGAAAGAGAGGTAAGGCGGGTTGGCGGTGACAGGAATATTCCGGTCAATGTACGTGTTATCGCCTCTGCCGGAAAGGATCTTGGGAAATCCGTCCATGAAGAAAAATTTCGCGAAGACCTTTATTTCAGACTTAATGTCCTGCAAATCAGAATCCCTGCGATTAGGGAAAGAAGAGAGGATATCCCACTTCTATTGGATTATTTTTCTAAAAAAATCAGTTTGGCATATGGCTTGACGACCATGGATATTTCTCAAAACTACATGGAACGGCTGATCCACTATTCTTGGCCGGGTAATGTTCGCCAGATCAGAAACTTTGCAGAACGGCTAGTTTTAAATTGCCATCTTGGCTGCAGCATGGATGTCCTGGAGACCCTTTACTCAGAGTTGATTTCATACCTGCCTGATAGTAAGTACCCACCGGTTTTAAATCAGAATGAAGTAACAGATTTAAAAAAAGAGCTGACCGCTCAGAAGGTCTCTGCAGAAGCGGATATTATCAGGCAGGCCCTTGAAGATTCACGTTTTAATAAATCAGAAGCAGCAAAAAGTCTTGGAATGAGCAGAACAACCCTGTGGCGTAAAATGAAAATGCTTAGGATCGATTAGCAAGGAACTTAAACCAACAGACATTTTTTAATTGGCACAACTTGTGCAATACAACGTTCAAGAAAACAATAATTTTGAATGAACCGGAGCACAATCATGCCAAAAAAAATCCCAGCAGTTATTATGAGGGGTGGGACCAGCAAAGGCGTCTTTTTTCACTCCGCCCATCTTCCACAAAATAAAGCCCAAAGAGATCAGGCCATACTAAAGGTCTTTGGCAGCCCTGACTCATACGGCCGCCAAATGAACGGTCTGGGGGGCGGCATGCCCCAGAACAGCAAAACAGCAGTCATCAGCCCGTCTAAAGATCCAAAGTATGATGTAGTTTATGATTTTGGCCAGGTTTCCATTGACCGTCCAATTGTTGATACAAAGAGTAATTGTGGAAATATGTCTTCAGCCGTTGGTCCTTTTGCAGTGGACCAGGGGCTTGTCCCCGCCGTAGAACCGGTCACCACAGTGAGAATCCATCAGAAAAACACGGATAAACTGATTATTGCCGAGGTGCCGGTTCAAAATGGTCGATACGATGACCAGGGGGACTATGAAATCAGCGGTATTGAAGGTACTGGCAGCAAAGTGACCCTTAGATTCAATGATCCTGGCGGGGCCGTTACAGGTGAATTGTTTCCGACTGGAAATCTGACTGACAATTTTATAATTGAGGGCATTGGCCAAATAAATGTCACTATGATTGATGCAGCCAATCCGGTTGTGCTGGTTGCTGCAAAAGAGATCGGGTTAACCGGTGTGGAAATGGATGAATTTGATACCGATGATAAAATTAAAACCATCATCGAATCTATTCGATGCAAGGCTGCCGTGGCCATGGGGATCACCCGGACCGAAGAAGATGCGACACTGACCTGCCAGACCATCCCCAAATTAGCTGTTATCGCCCCGGCCCAGACATATGAGGCAAGAAGCGGAAAAACAATTCAGCCTGAAAGCATCCATCTTGTTGTCAGGATGGTCGCCATGGGCTCACTCCACAGTGCGTTGGCAGTCAGTGTGGCCATTGCAATTTCCGGCGCATCAATGATTGAAGGAACGATTGCATTTCCGATGAAAAACAAGATTGAAAGCCCTGAAGGTACGATCTTTCTCGGTCACCCGGCTGGTATCATTGATGTTGAACCTGTTATTGATCAAACCAATGGTTCTCCTGACTATGTTGAAGCCGGAATCGGACGGACTGCCCGATGTTTAATGGATGGTCATGTTTATATACCGGAATAAAAGCAGTGCCTAAAGAAGGGTAACTTTTTTTAATGACAGATTCGCATTAGGAGGCTAAATGAATCCTGCACTTAACATTCCCATACTGTTGATATTAGGAGTTAGCGGCGGACTGATCGGATCCCGGGTCAACCTCCCGGCTGCACCTATGATAGGTGCTATGATGGCAATTATTGGTTTCAAGCTGGTCGCAAATGTCAATTGGAGTGTTCCCGGTGGGTTTACCCTGGCACTTCAAATTTTTCTGGGTATTATGGTCGGTGCTTCATTTCAACCGGAAATGTTACAATCACTCCAGAAAATCATCATTCCGGTTCTGACATCCACATTATTCCTGGTCGGCACTGGCTTGGTCTTCTCTTTTATTTTGTCCAGAATCGGTATTATGGACAGCACCACGGCCTATCTGGGCACAAGTCCAGGTGCTATGAGCGTCTTGATTGGCCTGGCAATTGACAATGAATCAAATCCAATGACGGTCACTTGTTTCCATTTTTTCAGGGTGGTATTTATCCTGCTGTCCACACCGCTTGTTTTTAAATACATCCTTAAACTTTAAATCCGGTTGTTATAAGTGTGAAATAGCCGTACTAACTATCAACTAAAGGAATCCATTCAATGAAATCATCACGCATTATCTGGACCAAAACAGACGAGGCCCCTGCACTGGCCAGTTTTTCCCTCCTTCCCGTTGTCCGCTCTTTTTTGAAGCATGCCGATATTGAAGTGGAGGAATTCGATATCTCGCTTGCCGGAAGAATTATAGCGGCTTTTGCTGACCAGCTGCCGCAGGACTTGAAAACAGAAGATCACCTTGCTGCACTCGGACAAATGGTCCGATTGCCTGAAGCCAATATTATCAAGCTGCCCAACATCAGTGCAACAATACCCCAGCTTAAGGCAGCCCTCAAAGAGCTCCAGGAAAAAGGCTACCCTTTGCAGGATTATCCGGAGTCTCCGGCCACACCTGAAGAAGAGCAGATAGAGGCACGGTTTGCCAAAGTGCTGGGATCGGCAGTCAATCCAGTGCTCAGAGAGGGGAATTCTGACCGGAGAGCCGCAGATGCTGTAAAATCTTATGCCAGAAAAAACCCGCATAAAATGATGAAACCCTGGCCTGAAAGTGATTCGTCTGCCCAGGTCGCCCACATGACGGATAAAGACTTTTTCGGCAGTGAACAATCTGTGATCCTGGATGAAGCCTGCATCGGTAAAATTGTTTTTTCAGATGAAAAGGGTTCTGAAACTATTTTAAAAGAAGGGCTTGATCTGATCAAAGATGAAGTTCTTGATACATCGGTGATGAACATCCGCGGACTAAACAATTTTTATGCAGAGGCAATAAATCTTGCCAAAGAAAAAAATGCCCTGCTTTCACTTCACCTGAAGGCCACCATGATGAAGATCTCCGATCCGATCATGTTCGGCCATTGTGTCTCTGTTTTTTATGAAGCGGTTTTGAAAAAACATGCAGATATTATTAATGAACTCAGTGTCAATGTAAATAATGGTTTTGCGGACATACTGGATAAAATCCAGTCCTTACCCGAAGAAAAACGGTCACAGATCGAAACTGATATCCAAAATGTCTATGACACCCAGCCCGGGTTGGCCATGGTCAATTCCGATAAAGGAATTACCAATTTACACGTTCCCAATGATATAATCATCGATGCATCCATGCCCAATGTGATCCGTGACGGCGGAAAGATGTGGAACAGTGCCGGCAGGCTCCAGGATACGATCGCGGTGATCCCGGACCGCAGCTATGCGACCATGTACCAGAAAGTTATTGAAGACTGCAAAACAAACGGTCAGTTTGACCCGGCAGCCATGGGGGCTGTTTCAAATGTCGGCTTAATGGCAAAAAAGGCGGAAGAATATGGATCACACGACAAAACATTTGAAGCGCCGGGTAACGGGGCTATAAAGCTCGTGGATGACAACGGTAACTGCCTCATGTCACAGGATGTGGAAAAAGGAGATATTTTCAGGATGTGCCAGACCAAAGATGTGGCCATCCGTGACTGGGTCAGACTGGGTGTTGAAAGGTCAAGACTGACCGGAGCGCCTGCTGTTTTCTGGCTTAATTTTGAAAGAGCACACGATGCCCGGTTGATAGAAAAGGTTCAATCCTATTTAAAAGATCATGACATATCAGACCTTGATGTCAGGATTTTACCTCCGGATACTGCCATGGCATTCACTCTGGAACGGATTCGCCGGGGAGAAAACAGCATTGCCGTGACCGGAAATGTCCTAAGGGATTACCTCACCGATCTTTTTCCGATCCTGGAACTGGGGACAAGCGCACGGATGCTTTCTATTGTTCCTCTTTTAAACGGAGGGGGCCTGTTTGAAACAGGCGCCGGCGGCTCAGCACCCAAACATGTACAGCAGTTTCTTGAAGAAAATCACTTAAGATGGGATTCATTGGGCGAATATTGCGCCATTGTGCCCTCAATTGAGCTGGTTGCTTCATCATCAGACAACAAGAAGGCTGATGTTTTTGCCAAAGCATTGAATAAGGCGATCGGCAGCTATCTGGAAAACGGGAAAGGGCCTTCAAGAAAGGTAAATGAGATAGATAATCGCGGGGCGACCTTTTATATTGCCCTTTATTGGGCGAATGCCCTGGCTGATCAATCTGAAAATGAGGATATCAGACAGGTATTTGCACCTGTCGCTGCCGCGCTGAATGAGAATGAAGTGATTATATCAAATGAACTCCTCTCTGCTCAGGGAAAAACGGTTGACGTCGGCGGATATTTCATGCCGGATCCGGAAGCCGCAGCACGGCAGATGCGGCCCAGCAATACGCTGAACAAGATTATTGACGCATTGTAAAAATCAAACGAAAGCAAATCCCATGAATGATGAAACAGAACAGATTCTGAGGCAGGCAAAGGCCGGTATTTCTGATAAGGGAGACGTGGTTGTCCAGGTTGAACCGTCAGAAGCCGGCAGCGGTATCAATCTGGATATAAAGAGTAAAGTCATGGCCATGTTTGGTAAACAGATCCGAGCCTCAGTGCTGGAAGTTATCGAAAGTTACAACCTGGCCGACCTGAATGTATCCATAGAGGATCAGGGTGCCCTGGATTTTGCGATCCGGGCAAGGGTTCAGACTGCCCTAGAAAGAGCCACTATCCACCCAAATATTCCAGCTTAAGGTTTATAGTTTAATGGAACGATTAAGACGCTCACGGATTTACCTGCCCGGGAACCGCCCCCGGATGCTTCAGAAAGGTCCTCATCTGGGTGCTGATGCAGTGATTTTAGACCTGGAAGACTCGGTTTCTCCTGACGAAAAAGATGCTGCAAGGATTCTGGTAGCCAGGGCCATAAAGGCGCTTGACTATGGAGATTCCGAAGTCATGGTAAGAATAAACCCCATTCATTCCGGGGGATTGACAGATCTTACAATGATACTGGATTCAGGGCCGGATGCCATTGTTGTACCGAAATGTGAGACGCGTGAAGATGTACTTATAATAGAAAACGCCATTCGGGACAATAATCCGCAGAAACCTGTTGCTATTCTGCCCATGATTGAAACAGCCAAAGGGATTCTGAACGCCTATGAAATTGCTTCTGCCTCTAAAATGGTGGACGCTGTGACGTTTGGCGGCGAAGATTTCACCCAGGATATCGGTGCCACACGGACAAAATCCGGTAAGGAAATCTTCATGGGAAGAAACATGCTGGTCATTGCAGCCAAAGCTGCTGGTATTCAGGCTCTGGACACGGTTTTTACCGACATTTCAGATGATGAAGGGCTAAGAAAAGACACTCAGGAAATAAAGGAAATGGGCTTTGACGGCAGAGCTGCCATCCATCCTGCACAGATCGAAATCATTCACGACGTATTTACGCCGACACAAAAAGAGCTTCAATATGCTGTTAATGTCAGGCTTGCTGCTGAACGTGCACGGGAGGACGGCAGCGGCGTGGCTGTTGTTAAAAACAAAATGATTGACCGGCCGATTATCCAGCGGGCCGATAAAATCATCCATCTTGCCGAGCGGATAGACCTGCCGATACCAGAGCCTAACATATAAGGAGTCGTTTTATGACGCCGCATAATTTTGTTGAAAATGCCGCAGGCCGAAAAGTCCCGCTTGAAATTGATGGAAAAACCTACCGGCCGTTTGCCGGCGCCTTTGCAAGTCCCCCGGAGAGAAGCAAGCGCCGTGTGGGTCCAAGGCCGGGGACCATTCTTCACCCCGGGCAGGATTGCCTGGTTTCCACCATTCGGGATGCCATCGAACGGATCGAACTCCGGGATGGACAGACCATATCATTCCATCATCATTTCCGGGAGGGAGACAAGGTGCTTAACCGGGTTATGGCGGAAATTGCCGATATGGGAATTAAAGACCTGACCCTGGCACCGTCATCATTGTATTCGGTGCATGAACCGCTGATTGAACACATTAAAAATGGTGTTGTTACCTGCATCGAAGGAGGCAGTGCGCGAGGTAAAGTCGGACGTGCCATCTCACGGGGACTGATGAATCACCCGATTACCATCCGGTCTCACGGCGGCAGGGTGAGAGCGATTGAGAGTGGGGATCTGCATATAGATGCTGCCTTTATCGGGGCGCCGTGTGCCGATAACATTGGAAACTGCAACGGTGTCAAAGGTCCGTCAGCATGCGGACCGCTGGCCTATTCCCTGGCAGATGCCATCTACAGCGAAAAAACCGTTGCAGTGACTGACTACATGGAAGAAACTCCGGTCATCCCCATCAGTATCTCCCAGGAATATGTCGGTACAGTGGTAAAAATCGATGATATCGGTGACCCCTCCCTGATTGCATCGAATACGCTTAGAATCACCAAAGATCCGGTGAACTTGAATATTGCCAGAAATGCGGTCAAAGTGATTGAAGCTTCAGAAGCATTCAAAGATGGTATACGGTTTCAGACCGGTGCGGGAGGAATCTCCCTGGCAGTTACAAAATTTTTAGGCGAACGGATGGAAGCAAGAGGGATACGGGCCAGTTTCGGCATGGGCGGCACGACCGGGCACATGGTCAAACTGATGGAAAAAGGGCTGCTTGACAAAATCCTGACCATCCAGGCCTTTGACCAGTATGCCATTGAATCCCTGATGAAAGATTATAATCATATTGAAGTCAGTGCAGGATTCTATGCCAACCCCCATAACCGGGGGACAGCTGTTAACCTCCTTGACGTTGTGGTTCTGGGTGCAACTGAGGTCGATCTCAATTTTAATGTCAATGTCAACACCCATTCAGACGGCCTTCTGCAATACCCCACGGGCGGCCATTCAGACACAGCTGCCGGGGCTAAACTGACTATTATCACAGCGCCGCTTTTAAGGGGCCGGATTCCAGTGGTTGTGGATGAAGTTGTTGTCATTTCTACACCTGGAGAAACCGTGGATGTCCTGGTTACCGATCATGGAATTGCGGTCAATCCGAAACGACAGGATCTGATTGACCGGCTAAAGGACGCCCGGGTTCCCCTGAAAACCATTGAGGAATTGAAAGATATTGCATACGACACCAGCGGAAAACCCCAGCAACCTGAATTTACGGACAAAATTGTGGCTCTGATCGAGTACCGGGACGGGACTTTGATAGATGTTCTCAGGGAATTGGATCCAAATCCATCATGGCAGCAATAACCCGGCAAATGGCTGAATTTATCTGTTCAGCAGATCTCGATAAGATCCCGAAATCTGTCATTGAATTATCAAAGCTGGCCGTCATTGACCATTTGGCAGTGACGCTTGGAGGGTATCCGGTTTTGGGTGAGACGCTTGAAACCTATGTCAGTCACGTTGGTGGGAGGGGTACTGCCACCATGGCTGTCAGCGGCTCAAAAACCACCACCCCAGTGGCAGCGCTTGTCAATGGAACGCTTGCCCATGCCCTGGATTACGATGACTTGAACCAGAGCATGGGTGGACACCCCTCAGCACCGGTCTGGCCGGCAGCCATGGCAGCAGGTGAAACCATCGGGGCTTCAGGAAGTGATGTGCTTCTGGCCTATATTCTCGGTGTTGAAATCGAAACTAAATTTGGACGGGCAATCATTTATACTTTATATACCAGTGGCTGGCATCCTACCGCCGTCCTGGGAACACTCGGTGCGGCTGCTGCGGCCGGAAAGATCCTGGGCCTTACTCCTGACCAGCTTCAGAAAGCATTAGGGATCGCTGCATCCTTTGCATCTGGTTTTAAAAAAAATTTTGGAACCATGACCAAACCGCTGCATGTCGGCCAGGCTGCACAGAACGGTATTCAAGCCGCCCTGTTGTCACAGGCTGGGTTTGACTCTTCATCGGACAGCCTGGAAGGGCCTCATGGGTTCATTAATCAGTTCTGCGGTTCAATGAAGTTAAATTCAGCCACGTTGATCAATTCATTGGGTAATCCATGGGAATTTGAATCTCCGGGTGTGCAGTTCAAAAAATATCCCTGCTGCGGCAGTATCCATTCTTCAATTGAAGCATTGCTGGAAATTATGAATCAACACTCTCTAATCCCTCGTGATATCAGACAAATCACCTGCCACGTACATCCGGATAAAACACATATCCTGGACCATCATTTTCCCAGAACAAAACTGGAAGCAAAATTCAGTCTGAAATACTGCATTGCAGCCGGTCTGCTTCACAAAGGACTTTCCTTAAAACAATTTACCGATGAAAGTGTCTGTGATGAAGAGATCCAGTCACTATTGAGTCGTATATCAGCGCTGACCGATAAAAACCTTGAAAGCTGGGCTGGCAGAATACAGATTGAAACCTGTTCCGGTAAAACCTTTACTGGACAATACGACCAATTCCCAGGTATCAGCGATGTCTCGGAATTGACATCCAAATTTTATGATTGCGCCGCACCCCGCTTTACGAAGCAATGGTGTGATAAAATTATAAACATGGTCCAGCAATTGGAGAAACTAGAAAATATAAGTTGCTTGCATCGATTCACGGGGTAAATAAATCACTATAACATACTGAAATTTAATGAAAATTTTTTTTGCAGCCCATTGAAGTTATTATAAAAAACAACGGGGTCAACCTCAGACAAACGTGTCTGGCCCAACCTGATTCGAAAAGCCAAGAGACTGTCCGAAAGAAAAGATCCTGACACCAAATCATTCGGACAGCATGTCATCAAGGACCTTCAACACTACTCACTCATCCTGTGAACGGATACAGAAATTTTATTCCGGTATTTGGGATTTGGTTTCGTTTTTCAGGGCCGCATCCACGGTTTTCC
>JANQML010000170.1 GCA_028280105.1 Desulfobacula sp.
TGCAGGTCACCACTGCCACTGCCCGGGAAATGGGTATCACAGACCGGCTCGATCCGACCCAGAGCATCCGGGCCGGTATCAAATATCTGGATAAAATGGTACGAAAATTCGATTATATTGAAGATGAGTATGAACAGTTGCTGTTTGGCCTTGCCAGCTATAATGTCGGTTACGGCCATGTTCTTGATGCCATTGCACTGGCTGAGTCCAAGGCGCTTGACGGCACCAAATGGCAGAACCTGAAAACCACCCTTCCCCTGCTGTCCAAATCAAAGTACCATAAGACAACCAAATACGGTTATGCCAGGGGTTGGGAACCGGTCCAGTATGTAAAACGGATATTAACCTACTATGACATACTCAAACAGAAAAGATTTTGAGTGACGCCTGGTTCTGATTCTGCGAAAATGCCGGGTGATAATCGGGAAGAACTCGTTCGGATGTTGGAACGAAAAGAAGTCATTGAAAATGTACTTAGACTAAAGACAGGTTGGATTTTACAGAATCGCGGAATAAAAAATTTGACTTGAATCCATCAATTTACTACTTAAAGCTCAACACAATAGTTTTGGACAAACTGATAACAAAAATAAAAAAATTTATTTCAAGAGAAGAATTAATGACAAAAAAAATTCTGATCAATGCGTCAGATCCGGATGAACACCGAATTGCAACGATCAAAGAGAACAAACTGGATCAATTTCATATTGAAACAGCTGCCAAGCAGGTCACCCAGGGAAATATCTATAAAGGGATCGTTACACGGGTCGAGCCCAGCCTGCAGGCCGTTTTTGTGAATTACGGCGAAGAAAAAAACGGGTTTTTACAGAAAAATGAAATTCATAAAGATTATTTCCAGGATGTCGCTCCGGGAGAAAAGGCCCTGTTCAACCTGATCAAAAAGGGTCAGGAACTTATCGTACAGGTAACCAAGGACCCGCTTGGCTCAAAAGGCGCCATGCTGACGACCTTTATATCTTTACCCGGACGGTTATCCGTTCTCATGCCGGGAAACACCACAAAAGGGGTATCCAGAAAAATCAGCGATGAAGATGAGCGAAAACGGCTGATCGGCATCGTAAAAAAAATGAAGGTCCCTGAAGGGTTTGGAATGATCGTCCGAACCGCCGGCAAAGGCACCAACAAGACCGCCCTGACCTCGGATCTGACCTATTTGGTGCGGGTATGGAAAAATATTGATAAAAAGGCGATAGAAAATAAGGCCCCGTCCCTGCTTTACAGAGAACAGACGCTGGCCGTAAGATCTTTAAGGGATTATCTGACTTCAGATGTAAAAGAGATATTGATTGACAACCAGGAGATCTTTAAAGAAGTCAAAGATTTTATCTCCATTGTCGCACCCAAGCAAAAAAATATTGTTAAACTGTTTAAAGGTGAGAAACCGATTTTCACCAAACACCAGCTTGAGGACCAGATCGCCTCAATCTATAAGAAAGAGGTTCCTTTAAAGTCAGGCGGTTTTCTGGTCATCGAACAGACAGAAGCCCTTGTTTCCATCGATGTGAACTCCGGCAAATCCACAAAGAAAAAGAATATCGAAGAAACCGCATACCATACCAACCTTGAAGCCTGTGAAGAAGTGGCACGTCAGTTACAGCTCCGGGACATGGGCGGGTTAATCGTAGTGGATTTTATCGATATGAGGGAGCGGCGTCACAAGGCAGACATCACCAAAACGCTGAAAAAGCATTTAAAATCCGACAAGGCAAGAACAAAGGTCGGCGGAATTACAAAGTTCGGTCTGCTTGAAATGTCGCGTCAGAGAATCCGCCATTCCATTACCTTTGGCAGTTATGAAACCTGCCGGCACTGCAACGGAAGAGGCCAAATACCGTCTGTTGAAACCCAGGGGCTTGCACTCCTGCGTCAGTTACACTTGAAAACGATCAAACCGGAGGTAAAGGAAGCCATCGGATATGTACCGCCGGATGTGGCGGTCTACCTGTTGAATAAAAAGCGGGAAGAGCTGCTTGAAATAGAAACAAGACGAAAGGTCATGATCACCATTGAAGCGGATGTCAACCTGATTTCAGGTAAAAACAGAATCATGGTCAACTCGCACGGCAATTGAACACGTTCTTGACATCTACGCGCCTATTGTGTATCTGAACAGTTTCAATCTTTTATTGACAAGGAGAAGAAATGCTCCTGAAAAAGGATGAAAAAAAGCGGTGGTTAATTGGATTGGCAGTGGTTATACTCGCGCTGACGGTACTGGGGTTTTTGTTCATGAATAAAAATACAACCGATCATACCGGTGGTGCATTGGATACAGACACAGGGGAGGTAAAAACCACTGAAACAGCTGCCGAAACACAGGTATCTGAAAAAGGCGGTGTTCATGGGGCCATAACTGTCAAGCCGGATATTGATTACCAGGATCTTCAAAAAGACACCCCTTTAAAGGAATTGATGACGTCCAGGAAAAAAGAGCTGGGCATGGATAAAAGTCTGGATATGATTGTAAGATCCGATGAAACCTTTAAAGTCGGTGACCACGAAGTCTCCATGCAGGATATTTTAAAACAGTTGCAAGCGCAAAAAGGAGAAATACACACCCAAACCATTACAGAATCAGGGGCGGTTAAACCGCAGTCGATCAAAAGCTACGGCATCTACGTGGTACAGCCCAATGATAATATATGGAATATACATTTTAATATTTTAAAAGAATATTACGAGAAAAAAGGGATAAACGTTTCCCCAGAAGCAGATGAACCGAGCCCAAAAGGGTTGAGTTCCGGTGTCGGCAAGATCTTAAAATTTTCAGAAACCATGGTGATCATTTACAGCCTGGCGGATAAAAAAGTGGCTGCCGACATCGACCTGATAGAACCATTGAGTAAAATAGTTGTATACAACATGGAAGAAGTTTTCGCCCTTCTTTCAAAAATCAACTATGAAAACATTGACAGGATTCAGTTTGACGGTAAAACCATCTGGATCCCTGCAAAAAAATAATTTTTTAATTAAGGAGAGTCATGTTTATCAGCACAGCATATGCGTCTGGCGGCGCACCGGCAGGCGGAGGAATCGCAAGTTTTTTACCCATTATCATTTTGTTTGCCATTTTTTATTTCCTTTTAATCAGGCCTCAGCAGAAAAAAGCAAAAGAACACAGAGAGATGGTTGCCAGTCTTAAAAAGGGGATGCGCGTGATTACTTCCGGTGGGATTCACGGAACCATTACCAGCGTGGATGATACGACCGTAGGTGTTGAAATTGCCGAATCGGTAAAAATAAAGCTGGGTCGCGGGAATATTGCAATGGTTGTCTCGGGCAATGAAACCACAAAAAAATAGACCCGTTCGAAGCAATTAGCCATTAGGAGCAATGAGATTGAATATATTTACTTTTAAACATGTCGCCATTCCCAGTGTCATTCTTACCGCTATTGTCTTTTTGATCCCGACATTCCTCGATATCTGGCCGCATACGAAAATCAATCTGGGTCTAGACCTCCAGGGAGGTATGCACCTTGTTCTGGAGGTTCAAAACGTAAAGGCGGTTGAAGCGGAAGTTGAACGGACCATTGGTGAAATCAAAAACGAGTTAAAAAAAGATGACATCAGGCATTATGGATTCTCGCGGCTGAAAAATAATGCCATGCTTGTAAAAATAAAAGGGGATGCGGATAAAAGCAAATTTGAAGCGTTCATATCAAAGAATTATCCCGCACTTGAAGTGTCGGCACCCAAAAAAGACCAGGACCTTTTTCTTTTTGAACTGGCCCTTCCCCAGGTTGAAGTTGATAGGATCAAAAGCCTGGCCACCGGCCAGGCCCTTGAAACCATCAGGAACAGGGTCGACGAGTTCGGCGTCAGTGAACCGGATATCCGCGTTCAGGGAGATGATCGGATTCTGCTTCAGCTCCCCGGTATCCAGGACCCGGAACGGGCAAAAAAACTGATTGGAAAAACCGCTCAGCTGACCTTTCAGCTTGTGGATGAAACCGGTGATATCGACAGGCCACCGGTGGGCAGCGAAGTCCTCTATGAAACCAGTCAGACCGGCAGCGGCGCTCCCATCAGAACCCCGATTCTGATTAAAAAAAGAGTGCTGCTGGACGGCAGCCTGCTCTCTGATGCAAGGGTGGAATTTGATCCGCAGTCCGGCACCCCTCAGGTGGGTATTGCCTTTAACCGGAAAGGTGCCCGGCTCTTTGACAGGGTCACGGCGGAAAATGTAAACAGGCGGCTGGCCATTGTACTGGACCGAACCGTCTATTCCGCCCCGGTTATCCGCGAACGGATTTCAGGCGGAAGGGCGTCTATTTCCGGT
Source organism: Desulfobacula sp. (assembly GCA_028280105.1). Lineage (GTDB taxonomy): Bacteria > Desulfobacterota > Desulfobacteria > Desulfobacterales > Desulfobacteraceae > Desulfobacula. The sequence goes on from JANQML010000170.1 coordinate 4,303, forward strand.
AGTTTTACGGACAATGAAGCCAAAGACCTTGCCATTGCATTGAGAGCCGGGTCTCTTCCGGCGCCGGTTGAAATTATTGAAGAGAGAACCGTTGGTCCGACATTGGGTGCGGATTCCATCCGTATGGGCCTGATGTCCATGGCAGTCGGCGGCCTGATGGTCATTTTATTCATGGCGATTTATTATAAAACCGCCGGCCTGATTGCCGATCTGGCATTGATGGTGAACATCGTTCTCATCGGGGGCGGATTAGCCGCCTTTGGGGCCAGCCTCACCCTTCCCGGCATTGCCGGCATCATCCTGACCATTGGTATGGCTGTGGATGCCAACGTAATTATATTTGAGAGAATCCGGGAAGAGTACCGAACCGGCAAAACACCGCTGGCCTCTGTCCACAGCGGGTATGAACGGGCGACCCTGACCATACTTGATGCCAATGTCACCACATTCATTGCTGCCATCGTCCTGTTCCAGTTTGGAACCGGAGCGATTAAAGGTTTTGCCGTTACCCTCTGCCTGGGTATTGTTGCCAGTCTTTTTACCGCGCTTGTTCTTTCAAAGACCATTTTTGAATTTCTCTTGAAAAACAGATCGTCTTCAAGATTAAGCATATAAAGGAAATTATAGAATGCAAATCATCAAGCCTGATATCAACATAGACTTTCTGGGAAAACAAAAATTCGGTTTTGTCCTTTCGGCCATCCTGATCCTGGTCAGTATCGGATCCTTGGTTATTAACAAGGGGCCGAATTACGGCATTGATTTTGTCGGCGGTACCTTAATCCAGGTTAAATTCACCGAACCGGTTGAAGTAGGAAACATCAGGTCCGCACTGGCTGATCTGGGTTTTAGTGATGCCTCGGTTCAGAATTTCGGACAGGCAGATGACAATGAATTTTTAATCCGCACATCCAGCCCCGAAGCCGGCAAAGACGGATTATCCCAATCGGTTTCCGAAGCCATTGAAAAAACCACCGGTCAAGTTCCTGAGATCAGGCGGACTGAAATGGTCGGTCCCCAGGTGGGAAGAGACTTAAGAAAAAAAGCGTTGCTGGCGATTTTCTATTCGTTGCTGTTTATCACCATCTACATTTCCGGCCGGTTTGAGCTTAAATGGATGCTGTCCGGTATCACTGCCGGTTCTCTGATGACGGCGGTCTATTTTCTGTCGATTTTCAACGTGAGCATGGCCGTTCTGATCCTGGGAGCCCTGATCGTGACCCTTGCCCTTTTCTGGTATCTCAGGCTTAAGTATGCCATGGGGGCCATTGTGGCATTGCTCCATGACGTCTTGATTACCGTGGGGATTTTTTCCGTTCTCAACCTTGATTTTTCACTTCCGATTATTGCAGCCCTGTTGACCATTATCGGGTATTCACTCAACGATACCATTATCGTCTTTGATCGGATCCGTGAGAATATAAAGGGCGACACCGCCTCAGAGGAACTGCCCGGTCTTTTCAATAAAAGTATTAATGAAACCCTATCCAGAACCATATTGACATCGGCCACCACATTGATCGTTCTCCTGGCCCTGTTCTTTCTGGGCGGAGAGATCATTCACAACTTTGCCTTTGCAATGATCATCGGTGTGCTGATCGGTACGTATTCATCTGTTTTTGTTGCCAGTCCCATCGTGCTTGCAGCCCAAAAAAGGTAATCTATCCATGACGTTTAAAAACCAGATACGCCTGATTATCTTTTCTATTCTGATCGCTTTCAGCCTGGTTTCATGCGGATCGACAAACCTGTTCAAGCCATCCCCGGAACCGGCTGAAACCGGTTTGGTTCCGGACGAACCGAATCAATTGTCCGGCCTTGAATCTGAGATGGCCTTACTCAGGCAGGAACATGCCGCGCTAAAATCCCAGGTCACGGAAAAAGACGGGGTGATCCAGAAACTTGAAACAGATGTCAGCCGTCTTGAAAAAAAGATGGCTGCGCTGGAAAACACGAAACAGACGGCCGAACCGGTGAAATTAGAGTACACCGTACCTGCCGAATTGTATAAACGCGCAAGAAATTTGCTGCTGGAGAAAAAGTATGTTGACGCGGCAAACCTGTTTAAAACCTTCATCATCCGGTACCCCAAAAACAGCCTGGCAGATAATGCCGTTTACTGGCTGGCCGAATGTCACTACTCCATGGGCGAATATGAAAAAGCCGCAGCCATCTTTAAAGATCTTGAAAATCAATATCCCAAATCGGAAAAAGTGCCCGATGCTATTTTAAAGGCCGGGTATTCATACCTCTTTCTGGATGACACCAACCGGGCCGGTCATTTCCTGAAAAAAGTGCTGAAACGCTATCCGTTTTCACCGGCTGCCGAAAAAGCACAGATAAAGCTTGGAGAATTCGAATAAGATTTATCACATGCGATGCATCACGCTTTTGAGACATATCTGCCCTGGTTTATCCTAAGGGAGATCCCGTTCGTCGGTAATGCCGTCTATAAAAGACTGATTGGCCATCTGGGCAGTGCTGCAGACGTGCTGGCAGCCTCCAAGCAACAACTGCAGTCCATCCACGGGGTCGGTCCAAAGATTGTTAACGGCATTCTCAACCATACCGATTATGCAGGTGCGGCCCAAAAAGAACTGGAAGCCGTGCTCAAACACCAATACAAGATCGTAACGCTGACGGATCCAAGGTATCCCCCACTCTTATCCGAAATTCCGGATCCACCCCCTATTCTGACCTATCTTGGACACCTGGACAATCAATCCCCATGCCTGTCGATCGTCGGTTCCCGAAAGGCCACGGTATACGGATTAAACACGGCAAAAGATCTTTCTTCCCGCCTGTCGAGAACGGGATTTCAAATCGTATCCGGACTTGCCAGGGGAATTGACGCCATGGCCCATAAAGGGGCACTAAACGCCAACAAAAAAACCATTGCCGTTCTTGGCTCCGGTTTAAATAAAATCTATCCCAGGGAAAATAAAAGACTGTTTGATGCCATCGCCAGCACCGGAACCGTGTTTTCCGAGTTTAAAATCGATTCAGATCCAATTGCCGCCAATTTCCCCGTTCGAAACCGTATCATTGCCGGACTCTCCTGCGGTACACTTGTTGTGGAAGCGGCCAAGAAGAGCGGCTCCCTGATCACCGCCCGGCTGGCCGGGGAGTATAACAGAGAGGTGTTTGCCGTTCCGGGAAGTATCGCCTCATCCAGAAGCCAGGGGACCCATTCCCTTCTTAAACAGGGTGCAAAGCTTGTTGAGGATGAACTGGACATTGTTGATGAACTCGGACAGTTTGTCCATGTATCCGGACCCGGCCGCCCGGATGAAAAAAGAATGTCTGAAAATAAAAATAATCCTTGTAAAGAAAAGACAAGTCATATATTTGATTTTCTTGAACCTTATCCCGTTCACATTGACTCATTAATAAAAAGAAGCCGGATGGAGAGTTCCACTGTCGCTGCCCAATTAATCGACCTGGAATTATCCGGCCGTGTGTTACGCCATCCCGGGAATTATTATTCGATTTCGGAGGAATACCATTGACCAAGCCTTTAATCATTGTCGAGTCCCCGACAAAGATAAAAACCTTAAAAAAATATCTGGGAAAAGAATATAATGTTGCAGCCAGTGCCGGGCATATACGGGATCTTCCCGTAAAAACCCTGGGCATTGACGTTGATAAACAGTTCAAAGCAAAATATGTTAATATCAATGATAAAAAAAAGGTGATCGCCAATCTTAAAAAGCTGGCCAAAGATACCCGTGAAATATACCTTGCCCCGGACCCGGACCGTGAGGGTGAGGCGATTGCCTTTCATATCATGGAAATACTCAAACAAAAGGACCGGGTATTCCACCGGGTACTCATCCACGAGCTGACCCAAAAAGGGATACAGGACGCGCTGAAAAAAACCCAGCGCCCGGATACCAATAAGTATGATGCCCAACAGGCCAGAAGAAAACTGGACCGGTTGGTGGGATACCAGATCTCTCCCCTGCTGTGGCAAAAGGTTCAGCGCGGTTTAAGTGCCGGACGGGTCCAGTCGGTGGCAGTTAAAATTATCTGTGACCGGGAAAGGGAGATTCGAAAATTCATCCCGGAAGAATACTGGACCATCACAGCCGACCTCCTGGGTGACACCCCCCCCGAGTTCAACGCGTCTCTGATCAAAATTGATAAAAAAAAGGCAAAGATTTCCAATGCCGAACAATCCTCTCAGATTGTTTCCGATCTGGAAAAGGCCCAGTTTATCATCGACCGGATCAAGACAAAAACCATTAAAAGGAATCCGTTGCCCCCTTTTATTACCAGTAAGCTCCAACAGGACGCCATCAACCGGTTGCGGTTTTCAGCTAAAAAGACCATGATCGTCGCCCAGCAGCTGTACGAGGGCATCGATATCGGAACAGACGGTCCGGAGGGTCTGATCACTTATATGCGTACCGACTCCACCCGTATTGCACCGGACGCGGCCCAGGAAGCCCGGGACTTCATCGTTCAAAACATCGGCAAAGAGTTCTCCCTGGCAGAACCCCGGTTTTTCAAAACCAAAAACAAGGCACAGGATGCCCATGAGGCCATCCGGCCCACATCGGTTTTCCATTCGCCGGATCGGATCAAAGCCTATCTGTCTGCCGATCAGTTTAAACTCTATGATCTAATATGGAAACGGTTTGTGGCATCTCAGATGACCCAGGCCGTTATCGATCAAAAAACCATCCTCATCCAGGCCACGGACAGATATACCTTTTCCCTGAGCGGTTCCACAGTCAAGTTTCCGGGGTATATGAGCCTCTATTCCCAGGAGACGGATAAAGCCGACAAAGAGACACAGACGCTTCCGGAATTAAAAGAAGGCGCGTTTGTTAAAACCCTTAAGATCAATCCCAGCCAGCATTTCACCAAACCCAAACCCAGGTTCTCAGAGGCATCACTGGTCAAGGAACTGGAAAAAAACGGGATCGGGCGGCCCAGTACCTACGCATCCATCATATCCGTCATCCAGGACAAGGGATATGTCGATTTTGTGAACCGTTATTTTGTTCCCAGCGAATTGGGATTTATTGTAAATGATCTGTTGGTCTCATCATTCCCCAATATCCTGAATATCTCTTTTACCGCTCAAATGGAAAACAATCTTGATGATGTGGAAAATGGTAAACTTGACGAGATCAAACTGCTCACGGATTTTTACGGTCCGTTCAAACAGACCCTTGAAGATGCAAAAGAAAGGATGGTCAGTGTTAAAGGTGTGGGGGTCGAAACACCGCTCACCTGCCCTGCCTGCAATTCTCCATTGAACATCAAAATCGGCCGGAACGGTCATTTCCTTGCCTGCACTGCCTACCCGGAGTGCTCGTTCACCTCCAATTACACCCGTAATGAAAAGGGTGAAATCAATATTGTGGAAACAAAGGTGGACAATACCCGGGTTAAAGACTGTGTTAAATGTGGAAAAGCCATGGTAAAAAAAGAGGGGCGTTTTGGATTGTTTCTTGCCTGTACCGGCTATCCGGATTGTAAACATACGGAATCGGTCAACGGGGGAAATAACGCCAAAGCCATTGGTATGAAGTGTATTCAAAAAGACTGTGACGGTGAGATTGTCGAGAAAAAATCCAAAAGGGGGAAATTATTTTTCGGATGTTCAAACTTTCCCGATTGTACCTTTGCATCCTGGGATAAGCCGGTTGAAAAACCCTGCCCGGATTGTGACAGCCCTTATCTGGTTTACAAAGAGACCAAAAAGGACGGACCGTTTTTAAAATGCCCCAACCGGGAATGCGGTTACAAGGAACCTTTATAAATTGGAGACAGCAGCGTTTCTCACTGCTTTTTTCATACGGACCAAAAAAAAGATTTTAAAACGGTCCTTTTCTGCCGGCCGCCTTCTTGTCCTTTGATATGGCTTTTTTAACGCACCGGCGGATCTGTCCGGGTAAATTTATGAATGGCCTGAAACACCAGATCTCTTTTAATGGGTTTACTCAGGAATGCATCCATACCGCAATCGATACACTTTAACTTAAAATCGTCCAGTACATTGGCTGTCAGGGCAAGGATCGGCACCCTTCTTATCGGCCTGTTGCCCGCCAGCCGGGCCTGATCCTGCTCTTGTCGTTCAAATTGACGGATTCTCCGGGTGGCTTCGAACCCGTCTAATACCGGCATATTGATATCCATAAAAATAAGATCATACGCGTCTGGCATCCGGGTGTATGTTTCAACCGCCTCCAGGCCGTTTTCCGCAATATCGATGGTATATCCCGCCTTGGTCAGCATAAGCCGGGTCATCTTCTGGTTCACGAGATTGTCTTCAACCAAAAGGATCGAAATGCCGTGTTTTTTATTTTCAGACATGGAGTGGGAGGTTATCATCTCGGCATCATTGACGTTTCCATCTACCCGCCGGTTCTCCATTCCCATGACATAAGCCATCATTTCAAATAGTTTTTTTCTTGGAACCGGTTTGGGGAGATACCCCTTAAACCCGGCCCGCCCAAACCGGTCGGCGACACCGGGTATGGGAATGGAACATGCAATAAAACCGAACTCAAATTGTTTGAGATCAACCCCCTCTATCTCGAAAGTTCTATGGGTTTTATCATTTTTCACACGTTTGCCAAAGTCGATCACGGCAATATCAAAACAGGCCTTTTCGCAGGTTTTAAGATAAGCGACAAGGTCGGAAAATTCAACGGTGGAAACGGACATTCCCACAAATTTAAACTCGTGGGTCAGTATGTTTCGGGTCTCCGGTGACAGGGATGAAAATAATACCTTTTTACCTTTTAATTGTGCAGGTTCTACCCGTTTTACAGATCTGTTGGGAATCGCGGTTAATTGTGAGGTAAAATAAAAACAGGCCCCTTTTTTTTCATTTTTTTCAGCCCAGACATCACCGCCCATTTTTCCTGCAATATTTTTACTGATGGCAAGCCCCAGCCCGGTGCCGCCATACCGGTGGGTGATGTCATCCTCGGATTGGATAAAGGGCTGAAAAATGGATTGAAGCTTATTTTCCGCGATTCCGATTCCCGTGTCTTTCACACAGACAACAAGCAGATCGCCATCTGTATCGTTTTTCACAACATCCAGATCAAGGGTAATGCTCCCTTTATCAGTGAATTTAATCGCATTTCCCAAAAGATTCAAAAGAATCTGACGGAACCGGTGGGGATCTCCTTTTACCATTCCCGGCACGGCATCTGAAACCGAACAGATCAATTCAACACGGGTTTCATCCACCTTGGTCCGCACCATATCAATGGCGTCAAAACACAATACCTCCGGATCAAACCCGATGTGTTCGAGATTGAGTTTTCCGGCTTCTACTTTTGAAAAATCAAGAATGTCATTGACAACGGATAACAACGCTTCACAGGAAAGCTTTGCATGCTTTAAAAACGATTTCTGCTCTTCATCCAGGACGGTATCCATGAGCATATCCGTATACCCGACAATGCCGTTAAGAGGTGTCCGGATCTCATGACTCATGGACGCCAGAAAAAACGTTTTTGCTTTAGAGGCCTCTCTGGCTTCCAGGGCAAGCCTGTTCGCTCTTTCAATGGCGACACAGAGTTCCTGATTGGATTTTTTCAGATTTAATAATGTCTCTTTTTCCCTGGCAATCCGGTTGATTCTGGCCCGCATGGATGAAATATCAATCGGTTTGGACATATAGTCTGCCGCACCGGCATTCATGATGTCCACATAGGTATACCGGGCGGCATATCCGGTCATGATAACGACATCCAAGTCGGGCTGAACCGACTTTATTTTTTTTAACAGTTCGATTCCGTCCATACCCGGCATCTCTATATCGGATATGACCAGATCAAAGGATTGCCGGGTAATCCGGGCATAGGCCGACTCTGCGTCGGGAACCTGCTCACACTCAAACCCTGATTTGGAAAGGGCAATCATCATCACCGTGCGCACATCCTTATCATCATCCACGATCAGGATATGTTTAATCAGGGGATTGAAAGACTTTGTTAATATTTTATTCATTCACCCTTTCAACGTACTCTTTTGAACGGGTATCGATTTTAACCAGTTGCCCTTCTTCAATAAACGGTGGCACCTGAACTTCATATCCGGTTTCAAGCACAGCCGGCTTGGTACTTCCGGTGGCGGTATCTCCCTTTGCCCAGGGTTCGGATGTAACGACTTTAAGGACGACAAAATTGGGCAGGGTTAAACCGATGGGCAGGCCGTTGTGCAATAAAACCGTGCATACGGTATTGTCTTTGAGCAGATCTGCGGCATCTCCGACCTGTTCCTGACTGAGAAACAGCTGTTCATAGTTGGATGTGTTCATAAAACAGAAGCTGTCTTTATCTGCATACAGATATTCCATTTCCTGCTCTTCCAGATCGGCCTTTTCAAATTTATCCCCTGACCGGTAGGTTCTCTCAAACTTGGCGCCCGTGATCATGTTTTTCAGTTTGCATTTATAAAGGGATTGTCCTTTCCCCGGTTTTTTAAATTCAAATCCGATAATTACGTGGGGGTCCCCGTCAATTTCAAACTTTAATCCCTTTCTTAAATCACTCGCAAGATACATGCAGCACTCCTAAATAAATTTCCTTTAAAATGTGACCCTTTAAATTAATACCCATCTTTAATCATATTCGGTGTCAATTGGCAACCTTGCCATAAAAACAACTTGCTTTTTTAGCGGGTTTATAGCAAGTATTATGATCGACAAACAACACTATACATGGGAAGCATTTATGATCATCGTCATTGATTTCGGTTCGCAATTCAATCAGCTCATTGCCAGAAGGGTAAGAGAACACAACGTATACTGCCAGGTGGAACCGGCAGACATATCCATCGAAAAAATAAAAGAACTCAATCCCAATGGAATCATCCTTTCCGGCGGTCCTGCAAGTATTTATGAAAAAGATTCCCCCAGACTTGATACGGCTCTCTTTGATATGGGGATACCGGTGCTGGGTATCTGCTACGGCATGCACTATATGGTACATGCCTTAGGCGGCGAAATACAGAAGGCAGACAAACGCGAATACGGGTTTGCACAGTTAAATATCGTAAAAGAGAATGCATTGTTCAAAGGCATGGAGACCGGTTTTCAATGCTGGATGAGCCACGGAGACTCTGCGGTTGAACTGCCAAAGGATTTTATCGTGACCGCGTCCACGGATAATACAAAGATTGCAGCCATTGCAAATACAGAGAAAAGACTGTACGGCCTGCAGCTTCATCCGGAGGTGGAACACTCTGTTAACGGTTCTCAAATGATCCGGCATTTTCTTTTTGATGTCTGCGGGTGTGAAAAAAACTGGTCAATGAAATCCTTTTGCGACGGTGCCGTTGCCCAGATCAAAGAGGCTGTCGGAGACAAAAAGGTCATCATGGGACTGTCCGGCGGTGTGGATTCGTCCGTGGCAGCCACATTGATCCACAGGGCCATTGGAAAAAACCTGCACTGCATCTTTGTCGATAACGGCGTCCTTCGAAAAAATGAAAAAAAATCCCTTGAAACCAATCTCACCAAAAGTCTTGATTTGAACATTCAGTTTGTCGATGCCAGAAAAAAGTTTCTTTCCGCCCTCAAAGGGGTGACCGATCCTGAAACCAAACGCAAAATAATCGGGAACCTTTTCATTGACGTCTTTGATGAACAGGCCGGAAAGATAGACGGGGCGGAATTCTTAGGCCAGGGAACCCTCTACCCGGATATCATTGAATCCAAATCCGCATTCGGGGGGCCGACCTCCATTATTAAATCCCATCACAACGTCGGCGGATTGCCGGAAAAGATGAAACTGAAGCTGATTGAGCCCCTTCAGCTGCTCTTCAAGGACGAGGTCAGAAAACTGGGACTTGAACTGGGAATTAATGACGAGCTGATCTGGCGCCAACCCTTTCCGGGACCGGGACTTGCCATCCGTATCATGGGTGAAATCACACAGGCAAGATTGGATATTCTCCGTGAAGCAGATGCCGTTCTTCTGGAAGAGATCAGATCTGCCGGATTATACAGAGAATTATGGCAGTCCTTTGCCGTACTGCTTCCGATCAAAAGCGTGGGTGTCATGGGTGATAAACGCACCTTTGCCAATTGCATCGCCATCCGGGCGGTTACCAGCAACGATGCCATGACGGCTGACTGGGCCAAGCTCTCCCATGACCTGTTGGGCAAAATTTCAAATCGAATCATTAATGAGGTTGAAAATATCAATCGGGTCGTCTTTGATATTACGTCAAAACCGCCCGGGACAATTGAGTGGGAATAACCGCCAATCTATTCGGAATATAAAAAGAAACGATATGAGTTTAAAAGATTTCAAGCCGGGTGACCCTGATTTTAAACCGGACCCGTCCGACCACGGTGACACGGACGATCAGATGGCCGATACCGGATACTATCAGGAAATCAATACCTTAAAGATCGATAAGCTGTCCAACAAAGTCACGATTATTTCCATTATCATTCCGGTCATGATCGGTGCCATCATTATTTTTGCCTACATGGACATGAAGGAACGGGTGGTGGATGTTGATCAAACCAAGCAAAGCCAGGTGGAAGAGATATCAAAACAATTGGAAGAAAAACTGAATGCGCTTGATGTTAAAATTGCAAAAAACCGGTTCGATGTGGAAACCACACTGCCGGAGCTACAGAAAACGGCAACGGCGCTGGACGGAAAACTGGCCAAGCTGACAAGCACAACAGACGCGGATAAAGAGAGATTGACCGGACAGATATCGACCCTTTCACAACAGATTGAAACCAATACGAAAAATAATCAGACGGCAAAAGAATCGATTACACAACTTAAAACGCAGACCGATTCAATGCTTCAGAAAAACCAGGGTCTGTTTGAAAAAACCGCTCAGCAGATGACAAACGAAATCACTCTCTTTAAAGAAGAATTTGATGCCCGCCTGCTTGAGTTATCCGACTATGAACAACAGATCGGTATCCTTCGAAAAGATCTCTCCCTGCTTGATAAACAGTACAAACGATTGGAACAGGATCATCTGTCAAAGACGGCCCATGAAAAACAATACCAGGCACTGCAACAGGAATTAAGAACCCGGCTGGACCAGCTTAAAACATCTTTTTTACAGGACACGGCACAATTATCCGAACAGATCGAAGATCTCTCAAAATCCGTATCCGCCCTTAAAACCGAAGCAAAAACACCGCCGAATCCAGACCTGCCGGCCAAACCCGCACCCCAGGTCAATATAGAACCGAACCCCCAGGAGTCGATCAAAAGACAACCGCTGACCCAATAATAATCAGTACACGATATAACCATGTTTAACCGCAATCATTTAAGTAACAAGTTATTGCTTAAAAGCACCCCAACCAAGGTGATCCGGCCTCAATCACAATAGTAACAGATTACATGAAAAATGAATTTGTTATATAAAAGAAGGGATCATTGACGACTCTTTCAGACAGGATTCGTACCCGGGAGCAGACAGAGAGGGTGTTGTTAAAAGAGGTCGGTTTTTCAGCCGCGCTCCTCGGGATTCAGTATCTTGAATCCCATATTCTTGAACACCCGTCACAAATCACCCGAAAAACCGTTGCCGTGCTCTTGCACCTGATTCGATCCCCCCGGCACGAAAAAAAGAAACAGGCATATTTTTTATACAAACAGGCTGCATATGCTTTAATAGCCATATCAAAAAATCCGGCCCATCCCCTTGCAGGGTCTTTGATTTCAGAAATGCAAGACCTTCTTTTTACCGGCAACAGAAAAAAACACCGGGCCGTTTCAGAAGCCCTTGGATCATTGCCGGTAAGATTAAAAGACCCTCCCACCCTGCCCTGCAAACCAAAGACACCGTTTAAAATCAGTTTTGAACGATTTACAGGCCATTGTCCGGATATACAAAAGAATACCGGCAAATGGCTGGGCCGAACCTTGATATTTAAAGGAAAAAACCGAACCCGATACTGTTTTAAGTTTCTTCGCCCCGGACAGCCGGCAGATGAATTATCCTCTGAATCGGACTGGCTGGCCTATTTGAACACCCAAAATTTTGGATCGGAATTCACCTTTAATATTCCCAAGCCGGTGACCATCTGCAATCATTTGATTTTTCAGTTTACGGAACTGCCGTGCCGTTCCTCAGAGGGAAAAAAGATCTGCAACCGTTCCATTGCCATCTGCTATGTCGCTGACGAAACCTATTTCCATTACGCCAATGAGCCGGATCATTTTAAGTTCCCGGACAAAGATCTTTTAGAGGTATACGGAAAGAATGCCTGGCTGCTGGGTAAACTTGCCTCAAAAGGGATTATTCATACCGCCCTGATCCCCCTGTTTCACAACAGAGTACAACAGTCCAGGCGGGAAGATAACGGGGTCTATAATTGGCGCCGGGGAGGCCGGTTGGATCAATGGCTGGCTTCCAGTCAACACCCCAACTTTGCCATATCCGGACTCCGGGATTTTGAGCACCTGATGGCGGTAAACACCTCCAACCGGCTTCACCACTATATCGGCGAACATATTCTCGCGTTCATACTGGTTGCGGGCAGTCTATTCAGAAACAAAGCCCCGGGCCGGACCGGCCCGGATCAGGACGGAACACCGGGGAACTTTACCGCCCTGTTTGACAGACAGCTCTTTTTAAAACTGATCAAAAGGATCGTCTGCCAGTATTATTACGGCCTTACCGGTTTTCATTTTCAAAATCCGGACCGGTTGCTGACAAAAGAACTTCTGGACGCCTTAATCCATGCAATGGGAGTCGATCAGCATATGGATGAAATTTTACGGGTCAATGACCAGGAAACCATGAACGATGGCATGTTTGCCGACTTTCTCCGTTCACGGGGGATTGACCGGAAAACCATTGACAGATCCATTCGGGCAAAAGAGGATATCATTCTTCAGACCGGCCCCCATCTCGGCGCCTTTAGCGGCCCCATCAGCGTGCCCGAACTGATCCGCTTTCTGTTTTGCCTCTCATCCCTTTGTGTATCAGACTGTTATCTGAGGGAAAATGGATTGAAAGCGGATCTAACTTAAGATATGATATGTCCGTGCATACCATGCGCCGAAAAAAATAAAAAGGAAGTCAAATGTCCAAACAATACCCTGAATGCCCGTTATACAATCATGCAACGTGCAAAGAGCTTCACAACCCGAAGCTTTGTGCAATGATAAGGGACGACAATACCTGTCAGAAAAAACAGCAAAAGCCCAAAAAAGAAGCACCGAAATCATCGGAATCGTGAATTTATTCCACGACAAGTTTATCCCCGGGATGAATGATTCCCTCCATCGAAAGGTTGTTTAACTTTAACAGAGAAGAAACAGGCATCTGGTATTTTTTCGCAATACCGATCAGGCTTTCACCCGACCTGACGATATGAATTTTTGTGCTGTATTTTTTCTTCCAGGCCGAATAGCGATCGGTGAAGTTCTTCTTAAACCCCCTGGCATGCCCTTTTGGGATCAGAATGGTCTGCGCGCCCTTATCCAGATAATGCCCGCGAATTTCAGGATTATAGTCTTTTATTGTTTTAAAGGGCACGTTTGCCGCCTGTGCAATTAATGTAACAGGAATTTGAAAGTCGGACTTAAAATTCACCCGGTCATATACAAATTCCGGATAGAGGTCACCGGGTGTAAAATGGAATCCGTACGCCTCCTGATTTTCAAATATGATCTTTGCAGCGATCATTTTAAAGACATACCGCTGTGTTTCCAGTGGGAGATAGAGGGTAAAATAGTCATCATTCTGCTGTGCTTTCACCGCTCTTCTTAATCCGTTTTCTCCCATATTATATGCGGATACGGCCAATAAATACGACCCAAACTGCCGATTCAGGTCGGATAGATATCTGCAGGCGGCCAGAGTGGATTTAAAAATATTCCTCCGTTCATCCACCCGGGAATCGATTCTCAGTCCATACCGCTTGCCGGTTGCCCTTATGAACTGCCAGAATCCGACCGCACGCTTTGAGGAACTGGCATGGGGCCTGAGTCCGCTTTCAATAATGGGGACATATTTTAAATCCAGGGGCAGGTTATTTTCTTTGAGTTTTTCTTCAATATAGGGGAAATACCGGGAGGCCCGTTTAATCCATAATATCACCTGGGGCCGGTCCCACAATGCCAGCAACACCTCTTTTTCAAGGCGTTCACGCACCTGGTGGTCATCCAACGGGACCGTCACACCGCAAAAGGTCACCGGTTCTTTAAAACGGATGGTCTCTATCAATGACGGCAGAATGACAGCGGGTTGATCCGATTTCTGAGGAATCGGTGTTGCAATAACCGCCCCGGAAAAAAGGACGATGGTAACGGCCAAAACGGTTGTAAACAGGCCTTTTGGTATTCGTGTAACCATGTGTGGGATCTCGGTACTATTATCATTAACGGTTGACAAAATATCTCAAAAACCCACTTTAAAGTCAACGGTTCGATTCCCTTTGATAAAAAAGGGATCTTGTGCCATAATTCAGGAAGTTAAAATCGAAACAGATTGGATGGTGTGTTGATCAATTTTCTCAAAGATCTTATTGTGGAAGCCGGTCGTATTTGTTTAAGCGAACAGAATCGGTTAACCCCATCGGACATAGCGTTTAAAAATTCAAAAGACCTGGTGACCGGTATCGATAAAAAGGTTGAAAAATTTCTGATCCAGGCCATTCAAAACAGATATTCAGACCATGGCATATTCGGAGAAGAAACGGGAAGAACCGACCGGCAGTCGCCCTATGTATGGATCATCGACCCCATAGACGGCACCACGTCTTTTATCCACCAACAACCCTATTATAGTATCAGCATCGCACTATATAACAATCAGAAACCGTTATTAGGCGCCGTGTACGCCCCCGCATTTAATGAATTGTTCTTTGCCGAGGCAGACAAAGGTGCATTTTTAAATGATCAACCCATCCGGGTGTCAAAAACCGACCGGCTCATTCATTCCGTGATGGCCACCGGTTTTGCCTGCCTGCGATCCGGAGTTGAACCCAACAATCTGGCCCATTTTAACCGAATTGTTCCTGAAATTCGGGATATTCGCCGGTATGGTTCTGCTGCCCTGGATTTATGCTACGTGGCCTGCGGCAGGTGTGACGGATTCTGGGAGATGAATCTGAATATCTATGATATTGCCGCCGGTAGCCTTATCGTTACAGAAGCCGGCGGCAAAGTGACGGATTTTAGCGGTGGCTCTCTTTATCCGGAGCAGGGAATTGTGGCCGCGAATCCGGATTTGGCACCTCTGCTGCAAAGCTGCCTGTCAACGGACCGGTTTAACGGGGAAACACCATGACGATTCAATGGTTTCCGGGGCATATGCTTGAGACAAAAAAACTGCTCAAGCATGCCATCTCAAAGGTGGATGTCATTCTGGAGGTTTTGGATGCCCGCCTTCCCCTGTCCAGTGCCAACCCGGTTCTCAATAAACTCAGCGCCGATAAATTCTGTCTAAAAGTATTGAATAAAAAAGATCTGGCCGACCCGGTCCGGACCAAAGCCTGGCTGGATTATTTTAAAAAGGAGAGAAACCGGTCTGTGATTGCGGTTACCGGAAGTCAAAAGGAAGAGACAGACGCTGTTCTTAAATACTGTACGAGCAGAATAAAACGCAACCGGGCCAGAAAGATTAAGATAATGGTCGTTGGTATTCCCAATACGGGCAAATCAACGATCTTAAATACGCTGGCAGGCAAAAAGATCGCAAAAACAGGGAATGTTCCCGCCGTAACCCGCCATCAACAGCGGACCAGCTTAAATAACAATATTGATATTTACGATACGCCCGGCATCCTTTGGCCGGTCATTGAACCGGCCCGGCGGGCGTCGATCCTTGCCGCATCCGGAGCCATATCCGATACGGCCATTGATTATACCGATATTGCTTTTTTTTCAGCCCGGTTTCTAATAGAGTCGTATCCGGGCCTTTTAATGCACCGGTATGATTTTCTGAATTCAGTGCCGGATGACGCACTCGTTTTGATCGAACAGATCGGGGCTGCCAGAGGCTGTCTGAAAAAGGGCGGGATCGTGAATATTCAAAAAGCTTCCGAGCTTTTCATCAGAGAACTGAGAGCCGGTAAGATCGGACCGATCAGTTTTGAAACCCCAGAGGATATAGATGATGACACTAAGACACAATAACCTTGTACATTTTTTTTTAATTCTGACAACCGGTATTTTAATCAGCATTCCGATCCTGTCGGGAAACTGTGAAGCACTTGAAGAAAAAAATCCGACCGTCTTTCCCAACCGCGACCATGCCACCCAGTCCGTCCGAATTGTCAGGGCATTGGAACAGTACCATTACCTTGAAAAAAAGATGGACAATACCTTATCTTCCATTATTTTAGACAAGTATTTAAAACAGCTTGACCCGGGTAAGAAACTGTTTCTTCAATCAGATATTGCATCCATTAATCAGTATAAATTCCGTTTGGACGACGAACTCAAGCGCGGCAACCTGATGCCGGCATTTGAAATTTTTAATATTTACCTGACCCGAACCGTTGACCGAATGGATTTTATACTTGAATCGATTGCGGACTGGGAAACCCGGTTTGATTTCAACAAAGAAGAATCCTTGGTCATCGACAATGAATTAAGAGAATGGCCTCCGGATGAAACCGTAATGAAATCGGTTTGGAAAAAAGATCTGAAAAATCATATACTCACCATGATTCTGGACGGAAAAGAGAACGCTGCCATAACAGATGAGCTTAAAAAACTGTATGAAGCCCGAAAAAAACGGTTTTTACAGACCAATGAAAATGATGTTTTTCAAATTTTTATGAATGCCGTTACCACCAGTTTTGATCCGCACACCCAGTTTTTCCCGCCCCGGGCGTCAGAGGATTTTGACATTCATATGCGCCTTTCACTGGAAGGAATCGGTGCGGTTTTACAAAGGGAATATGAATACACCAAAGTGGTTCGCCTGATTCCCAAAGGACCGGCTGACAATTCCCATCAACTGATGCCCGGAGACCGGATTATCGGTGTGGGCCAGGGAGAAAACGGAGAGATAAAAGATACCATCGGTCAACGGCTTGACGAGGTGGTAAAATTAATCCGGGGACCGAAAAACACCATTGTCAGGCTTAAAATCATCCCTGCAAAAAAGAGCAGTACAACAAAGACCATCCAGATACGCAGAGACAGAGTCAAACTTGAAGACCAGTCGGCAAAAAAAGAGGTGATCCGCACCAACCGCCAAGGAAAAGAGATGACCATCGGGGTCATTGAAATTCCGACCTTTTATATCGATTTTGAAGCCTATAACCGCGGTGATAAAGATTACAAAAGCACAACCAAAGACGTTAAAAACCTGCTGCTGGAACTGAAAGAGGAAAAGATTGACGGCTTGATTATGGATTTAAGGGACAATGGCGGCGGATCATTGCGGGAGGCCAATCAACTGACCGGCCTCTTTCTTAAAACCGGCCCCACGGTTCAGGTCAGGGGAAAATATCAGATCCAGCGCCAGTTTGATGATGATCCTGAAATCACCTACTCCGGGCCGATGATCGTTCTGATCAACCGGATGAGCGCTTCGGCATCTGAAATTTTTGCCGGTGCCATTAAAGATTATCAACGGGGAGTGATCGTGGGTACGCGCAGTTTCGGGAAAGGAACCGTTCAACATCTCCAGCCGCTGGGTGAAGGCAAACTGAAACTGACCAGTGCTAAATTTTACCGGGTTTCGGGAAAAAGCACCCAGCACAGGGGTATACTGCCGGATCTCGAATTTCCCCGTCTGTATAAGATCGAAGATACCGGTGAAAGCTCGCTTGACGGGGCCCTGCCTTGGGATACCATTTTCAGGACATTTTATAATGCATACCGTCCGCTGGAGCCTCTGATCGAAAAACTCAACGGTTATTATCAGGAAAGAGCGAAAAGCAACCCGGAACTGATCTATCTTAAACGCAGGATTAAAATGGGGGAAGCCATCAACGCCGAAACAACCCTATCTTTAAAAATTGATGATCGCAGGACCCGGCAGAAAACCTATGAAAAAATGGAATTAGATATTGAAAACGACTATCTGACGGCTATCGGCAGTCCTAAAATTGAAGCGTTTGATCCGGAAACCTCTAAAATCAAAGAGACCAAGCAAATAATGATGGAGCAGACCCATCAGGTGATGGCTGATATGATTGCCTACTCCAGATTGTTTCGCTATTCATGGCAGTAGCGGGTTTTCCCATAACCTTTTTTGTAATGCATCATCAATTCACCCGAGTCAACGCAGAATAATACACAACAGGATCCCGGATTAAACCCGATAAAAGGAGAAAAGAATGCCCAAAGCAAGTGCCAGACATATTCTGGTCGAAGATGAAGCCTTTTGCAAAGAACTGATTGAAAGGATAAAGAATGGTGAAGCGTTTGCCCAACTGGCCAAAGAGTATTCCAAATGCCCCTCAGGTCAGCGGGGAGGGGATCTGGGCCAGTTCGGTCCCGGACAGATGGTTCCCGAATTTGATACGGTGGTGTTCAATGAAGCGGTGGGAGTCGCCCATGGACCCGTGAAAACGGATTTCGGATACCATATAATCGAGATAACCGATCGCACCGACGTTTAGCCGCTATATTGATAACGGTACCGGTCAATTAAAACCGGTACCGTTTAAAGAGCATGATGATTTTTTTTTCAAAGACCCGGATTAAACGTATTTTCTTATACGGGTTTCTGTTGACGGCTGTCTTGCTGTTTTTTTCCCCGCTGGTGATCAACAGGCTTATCAATACCGACTTTGTCAAACAAAGGGTTGCCGGATACCTTCACCAAAAAACCGGTATTTTCGTCCAGCCGTCCCAGTTTTCAATCTCTATTCTTCCCGATGCCCGCCTGACCATTGCGGATTTTAATTTTGATCTTAATAAATCCATGCAGGTTTCAATTCAGCAACTGGCTTTCGATATCAACTTTGCGCACCTGATTGAGCGTCGGCTTTATATTAACAATATTCGGATCAACGGACCTTCCATCCGTTTGAAATCCACCCGAATGACCATACCGGGTAAGAGATCCGGAGGCACTATTCAGGATATTTCCATAGCCGAACTGGATCAATTTAAGACCCGTATTTTTAATTATCTGCCCCAACACCAATCAAACCTCCACGTGGCAATTTCAAATTTTTCCTCCCCCTATTTCTCATCCATGGATGCGGCCTTGTTTCTTTCAAGAGAAACCCGGGATATTGTGTTGAATGCCCGCATCAACCACGTTGAGCTGGACCGGCAATCCTTTGAATCCACGGGCCTGAACACCCATGTATCATTTGGAAAAATTAAAACCGATGCATTAGACATTACTTTAAAAATCAGCGCCGATCATTCTTTAGAGGGCCGGTACACATTTGATTCTCTGAGTGTTGTGGACCAAAAAAACGCCATCCTCTTTGCCGCCCCTGTATTGGAATCCCGGTTTTCACTCTCTGCAAACCAACAACAGATAACCGTTCTCCCCTTTGCACTGAGTCACCCAAAAGGAACCATTGGCATTGAATTTATAAATAACAGGGACGCGAAACAATCAGAACTTCATTTTACCGGATCAGATATCGATATCAAAGAGGCAAGAGAACGGACAATCTCCTTTGTAATAAAAAATAACGTGGTTTCCATTCTGTTTGATATACTGCGTGACGGAATTGCCAAATCCGTAACCGTCTCTTTCAAATCTTTCAAAAACCGAACCCTCTCCAATTTATTCGATGTAAACCAGATGGAAGTATCCGGGCATGTTCAGGACGGCAGAATAAAAATTCCCCAAACCGATCTCTTTGTCTCCGGAATCCAGGGATCTGCCTCTTTAAAAAAGGGAGCGCTGGGTGTTACGACAAATAGAGGGACCATAGAAGGTTCAGCCATTCAAAGAGGGGTACTCCGGGTCGATCTGGTCAATTTTAAGGATTATCCGTTTAAAGGCGAATTTGATCTGGATGTGGATCTGTCACAAATCCCTGCCACCCTGATATCCCTTTTACCTGACACGGCCCTGGCCCGGGAACTTGCATTGGTTCACAATGTGGCAGGCCGGGCCGGTGTTCGCCTTGATCTGAGCATGACAACAGGATCAAATCTACCGGATGTAAAAGTTAAGACCGATGATTTCAAGGTAACGGGTCAATACGGCCGAATTCCCGGAGATCTTAAAATCGAACGCTGCCGATTCGGCTATGAGTCCGACCGGGTTACGCTTGAAGCGGTCAGCGGGTCTGCATTAAACTCAAACCTGACAGGCTTGTCGGCAATAATCGATTTCAAAGACAAAGCCCTTATCGATATAAAAAAAGGCGCCGGCAAACTGGATCTGACACGGATGACCCCATGGCTCCTGTCCCATGAAAAACCCCGGGCAATCTTCGTCCCTGTTAACAGCGGGGGCGGAATGTTTTCATTTTCAAATCTCTCCCTTTCCGGCCCGGTGATTGAACCGGAAAAATGGCGGTTTCACATCAATGGCCGGGCTGAAAATATATTTGCCTCCACAAAAAAAGGCCAACCGCAGATTGAGGCCCTTTCCGCAAGGGTGGACGTATCGGACAGATCATTAGAACTGGCGGATCTCTCATTGATCGTAAATGAGATACCCGAAGCGGCTTCCCGATTTGAAACAGGGGCAATCAAAACCCTTAAAACCTTTGACATGCCGATTCGCATTGTCCAATCCGATCTAACCATGGATCCGTCAATCACCCGGATTCACGGCAACCTGTTTTTCCCAAAGGGGCCGGGTCTGGTTGCGGATTTGTCAGGTCCGTCCGTTCAGGCACTTTCACTCAATCAACTCCAACTAAAGGAGACCGGTATTACCGATGTTCGGATCACGCCGCTTGTAAAAGATAAAGAAAAACGGTTCCGGTTTGACGGAAAGCTAAAATCCACCACAATTGATAAACTCTTCATACCGGAAAGCCCTCTGTTACAGAAAATCCACGATTATACGCAAAAGCAACCCATCCTGATTATCTCAGACCCGGAAAACAATTTAAACGTTCATACACGGCATCTCAATCTAAACGCCCTTTTCTCACAATCAGCCTCCCGGTATATAAATACTTTTTTTCTGCCGGATCACACCGTCCATTTAAATACGGATAAGATCTCCATAAAAAAAATGGATCTCACAGACGTAGCCGCCCGGATCTCAATTGAAAAGGAGCATACCTATATCCGGCTGAACTCTGCCTTATTATGCGATATCCGGGCAGGCGGATATATTAATATAAAAGACAATATCATCGTTGCCGACATCCCTTTTGATATCACGGACCACCCCAATATCCAGGATTTGTTCACATGTTTAATGAAAAGGGAAAACTTCATGGACGGTACTTACTCGTTAACCGGCCATCTTCGGACCAACCAGGATAAAAAAGACGGGTTAAGGCAGTTACACGGAAATCTCAATTTTCAGGCTGAAAACGGTCGAATTTATAAATTGACCCTTTTATCACGAATCCTTTCCGTTTTAAATGTATCCAGCATTTTTAAAGGTAAGATACCCAACGTCCTTCAAAAAGGGTTTTCTTACAAAACCATAAACATTGAAGCAGATATCAAAGAGAGCCGGTTATATCTTGAAACGGCAGTGATTGACGGCACGGATATGACAATGATTTTCAAAGGCTGGGTGGATCCGCTTAACGATCAACTGGAGTTAACCTGCTTGGTTGCCCCGTTTAAAACCGTGGATCTTATTGTAAAAAATATTCCCATTATCAATACGATTTTCGGTGGCCGGCTGGTATCGGTTCCGGTAAAGGCATCAGGGACGCTTTCGGATCCCACCGTCATCCCGCTCCATCCGTCAGCCGTTGGGGAAGGTCTGTTGGATGCCATGTCGAACATCTTAAAAACACCGGTTCGATTATGGGATCGAATGACCAATGAATAATCCTTATCCAGATACCGGCCCGGGTGAAGATAAAGAGTTCAAACGATCTCTGAATACGGCATACAAATTTTTATCCTACCAGCCCCGATCGGTCTTTGAAATGACGGGGTACCTTGAAAAAAAAAAGCTGGATCAGCGTTTAATAGACCGTATTATTCACCATTTGAAAGATAGCAGATACCTTGACGATCATGATTTTGCCGAACGTTATATCCGAAGCCGGGTGGACCGCAGCCCCAAATCAAAATTCGCCATGGGTTATGAACTTAGACAAAAAGGAGTAAATTCTTCCGTGTTTGAACCCATGCTGACCGCTTATGATGATCTGGAACTGGCCCTGGCAGCCGTCGGAAAAAAGACAGGTCAATGGAGGCGGCTTGCACCTGAAGTATACAAAAAAAAAGTGATCAACTATTTGAAATACAGGGGATTTTCTTATACCATCTGTATTCAGGTTTTAGACCGGTTAACCCTATAAACAGGAAGAAAAGATGGATATCAGTTTTATTACCGTCGGCGGCACCATCGACAAGGTATATTTCGACGAAAAGAGTGAATATGAGGTGGGAGACACCACTATTGACATCATCCTGAAGCATGCACGCGTCAATTTCAACTACCGGGTCACCTCACTTTTAAAAAAAGATTCTCTGGATATGACAGAAGAAGACAGAGAGATGATTTACAACGCAGTTAAAAAAGAGAAACAAGATAAGATCATCATCACCCATGGAACGGATACCATGGTTGATACCGCCCGGGTTCTGTCTAAAGTTACGGATAAAACCATTGTACTGACCGGTGCCATGGAACCTGCCCGGTTCAATACCAGTGACGCCGTATTTAACCTGGGCCTTGCCGTTGCTGCGGTTCAAACGCTGTCAAGCGGTACCTATCTGACTGTCAGCGGCCGGATCTTTACACCTGATAATGTTCAAAAAAACAGAGATTTAAAAATGTTTGAGGAAAAAATGTAATTTTTTGGGTAATAAAATACCCATTTTTATAACTTATTTTTCTCTAAAACCGTCAAAAACACTGTTAACTCAGCGTTTTTTTGCCAATTCATTGACAGCCGGTCGAAAATGAAATTATTATAGATCAAAAAACCTCAGTTTTATTCCATGATATTATTCGATTTTCAGACAAATCAATAGTATCATTCCCATAGATTTTCAAATGGCATAAATAATGCATTTTAGAGATCACAATAAAGGGAACAAATAAAAACCGAACGGAAGAGATGCTGCATTGCATAATGGATGAAGGGATATACGCTCATGGTTGGCAGAAAAAGAACCGTTGAAAGACGAAAGAACAAGAGATATAAAGCAGTGGAAGGCGCGTATGCGGCCATCAGCCCGAATTCACATAAACTGGGTCAGATCATTGATATCAGTATGGGCGGCCTCTCATTTAAATATATTGATACCAGCAATGGCAGCCCAAATGAATCAACACCTTTGGATGAAACCATATTTTTAAGCAGTATGGGCTATTATGTCGGTGATCTGCCGTTTAAAACCATCGGTGATTACGAAGTAACCAATGCGCCGTCTTTCAGTTCCATGAAAGTCCGAAAAAGGCATGTTCAATTTACGGATTTGAGCTTTAAGCAGCTTTTCGATCTGGATTATTATCTGCGAAACAATGTATCCGAACCGTTGGAAAAACTACCCAAACAGTATAAGTCTTAGTTATCTCTAATTGCACACCAAGCCTTTCACTGATTGAAAGGCTTTTGTCCTTTCCCCATTCATATCTTCTTTATAATTCCGGAGTGATAATCACAACAGCCTTGCTTCCTTTTGTCAGATATGTACGGGCAAGCCGTGTCAACTCTTTGCTGCCGATGGATTGATATCCGGATATGATATGCCTGGCCCAATCGTATTTAGCCGGGAATTTGGATGAATCGGCCATCACGGAATTGAGCCAGTATCCATTGGTCTGCCTGAGGGATCTTAAGTGGGTCAGGACCGGTTTTAACGCATTTTGGGTCTCTTGTTCCGAGATTCCGTCCGCTCTGAACGATTCCAGAATTTCATCTATTTTTTCGATCACCAGTGGATGGTTACCGGGTTTTACCTGAACCACGGCATGCATGACACCGTAATCATCATATAAGGTGGATGCACGGTTATAGACATATGGAGAATATGACTGGCCTAACTCTTCCCGGACCGTTTTTCTGAGCCGGTCGGAAAAAACGCGGGATAGCACTGACATATGACGGGTTTTCATGATATCCCAAAAATCATCGGTTTGAAATGCCGTATGGATCAAAGCCGAATCCAGTTGCGTATCGATTTGAAGTTCGATCATCTCTCCGGCAGGGAACGAAACGTCTCCGGTTTCAATTAGGGGCTGCGGAAACGCCTGCCTGTTCTTCATCCCGCCCAAGTATTGAGCGGTCAGATCCGTCATCTGTTCCGGATCAATATCCCCGATAATCGATATTTCAAGGGGTGCCGCATGAAATACCGGCAGCAACCAGTCCTGGATGTCCGTTATTGTATATTGGCCGATCACATCCGGTGACGGAAGTCCGAATCGTTCATCCCCTTCTGCCAAAAAACGGTTTCCTTTGATCTGCATCATCCCGTCCGGGGTGCGCAGCAGCCGTTCATATTCCTGCTGATAACGAATTTTTACCCGGTTAAGGGCGGTTTGCCTAAACCCGGGATCCAGAATATAATGCCGGATCAACTCGAATAAAACAGAGGCATCCCGGGGATTCCCGGTTCCCGTAATGGCAATGTGATTGTTTTTAATCGAAATGGAGGCAGAAGCCTCTTTTCCAGCCAATGCTTCTGCAAGCTGATCAATGTCAATTCCTCCGAATCCGCTTTCCTGCAAAACCCTTTCTGCCAGAATCGAAAGTCCGGGTTTGTGAGCCGGTTCATATCGTTTTCCCTGGCCCAGGCAGACGTTAATTGAAAATTCATTTTTTTTAAAATCGGTTTGTTTCAACAGCAGCCGAACATTGTTTTCAAATTCAAGGATCTGAATTCCAAGATCCCGGGCTTTTTGATCTTTGGAACGAATGGCTCCAATGGTGTCGGGAAGCTTCAGATAGGGAAACGGCCTGGATTCAAATCTCTCATAAGCAACGGTTGGCTGCCGTAAACTTTTTTCATATACTGAAAGGATTTGCTGATCCGGCATTTCTGATGCAATCCTTGCATTTCCGGTAACCGTTATCAGGCGGTGGTCCCTGTCCCATGCCGTTCTAAAAGCATGGTCTGCTTTTTCCAATGTGATTGAACCGATAAACGGTTTTAAAATATCGAGCCGCTGTTGATCGGATAAAAGAAGCCGACGGTTGTTGATCGTCGTTAAAATCTGCCTTGCCAGGCGGCTGCTTTTTTGCGATGAAGACAGATTGACCGCCTGCTCAAGAGATGAAATAAATTCGGACTTCACCCGGTCCAACTCGTTTTGATTAAATCCGTGATCCAGCACCTGCCGCAAAAGTTGTTCAATTTGCACCAGACTCTCTTCCCATTTATCGGGTCCGCTTTCCGCATAAATTCCGGCGGCATCAATGTACCGCAAAAAGATCCCCGACCATGCGGACGCTTTGGTGAAATCAGCGGTCTGCTCATTAATCTGTCTGGAAATCCGATTCTGAAGCATGGAATTGACCATCTGGAGCAATACCTTTTTTCTCAGACTTGAAATTGTTTCCGGCACAAACGGTGTATAAGAGACCACCTGAATGGCAATATTCGTTGTACTGGCCTCTGGTTCATGATGGTAAAAGGCTTTGGTGCCTTCATGTTCTTTCCATTTCACACTGGCATGATCCGGCGGCGAAAGGGTTCTGGCTTCCAAACCGGCAAACCGTTCTCTAATCATTTTTTCGGCCATTTCGATATCAAGATCCCCCACCACAACCAGTGCCATATTATCGGGACGGTACCAGCGGTCATAGTAGGATTTCAATAATTGCCGATCCGCTTTTTCCAACACCTCAACGATTCCGATGGGAAACCGGTCGTTGATCAATGACCCTTCCAGCTCAAATGCCAGGGTCTTTTTAAAGGTTCGCGTGGAAACCGAATCCCTTTCTCTTTTTTCAGCAAGAATCACTCCCCTTTCCCGTTCTACTTCAGACTCCAGCAACAAGGCCCCTTTTGCATAGTCCTGAATGATTAAAAACGCCTTATCCAGCTGCTCTTGATCCGAAGTCGGCAGGGCTAAATCATAAATTGTATTGTAAAAGGAGGTGCTCGCATTGGCGTCTGCACCAAAATCCATTCCGATTGAATGGAAATAATCCACCAGTTCTCCGGGTTTAAAGTGCTCGGATCCGTTAAACAGCATATGTTCCAGATAATGGGCAACCCCCTGCTGGTCGTCCTGCTCGTGCATGGAGCCGGAAAAGACATTCAGGTGGATAAATGTCCGGTCTTCAGGGATGTGGTTCTGTTTCAGGATATACTGAAATCCGTTGGCAAGCACACCGTATACAATTTCAGGATCTTTGGGGGTATCCGGGGTGGAGCCAAAAGGGATAACCGGATGGCGGGGACTGCAGGCAAGCAGCCCCAGGAGACCGACCAGAAAAAAAACGTGAATGATTGCGGATCGGAAACTCATACTTCCCCCTTTACGCGCTTGTTTTAAAACTACAAGTTGACCATGTCGGGATCATAAACAATCTCATGCTGGGCCTTGAGCTGTGCCAGCCATTCCTGAAAATACTGGGTCTGTTTTCGCCAGGTGATCTCCTGTTTGATCTCTTTTAAACCGGCTGTAATTTCAGATTCCTGTGGAAGTTCAATACGGTTCAGCCCGATAATGAAAATACCGGAATCCGTTTCGATCAAGTCTGGGTGAAGCGGATTGGATTCGTTTAAAGAAAATGCCGCGGCAATAAAATCAGGACTGGACCCCACATCTTCAATGAAATCATTCCGTACGAACGCTTTGGTGGTTTTTAATTCCAGATTAAAGAGTTGAGCAAGGGTTTGGATACTTTCTACGGATTCGATTTTCTCTGCTACGGCACCTGCCTCTTTTTTGGCCCGGTCCTTTTGCATCTGTCTTTTCAGATCTGCAGCCACACGTTCTTTGACAACCGCCAGCGGTTGATCCGCCGGTTCAATCTTCTCAACGACATTGATGAGAAGATAGGCATCTCCCAATTGGATCACGTCACTGATATCGTTCATCTCCAAGGCAAACGCCGCCTTTGCAAACCCTGCCGGATCGTCAAGGTCAAGGCCTTCTCCCCGGCCTGAGAATGGCTGGGTTACAACAAGCGGTTTATCGATGACCCGGGAGACCTGTTCCAGGTCATCACCGTCAATCACCAATTCAAACGCCTCATCCGCCTGGGAATAGGCCATGTTCTGCATCTCTTGGAGGGCCAGTTCCTCTTTGATCCGGTCTTTAACCTGTTCAAAGGTTTTCCGGGTTGCAGCCGTTTTAGACTCAACTTTAATCACATGCCAACCGAATTGAGTTCTGACAGGCTCGCTGATCTCACCGGCTTCCATGGAAAATGCCTTGTCACCAAAGGGTTTCACCATGCTCTGCTGTTCAAATGTCCCCAGATATCCGCCATTTTCTTTTGTAGGCCCTTCTGAATACGTTTGTGCCAGTGTTGCAAAATCCTCGCCTGCAGCGGCTTTTTCATAGACCTCCCTGGCCCTTTTAAATGCATCCGCATCCTCAGCCTCGGAAGCGGTTTCATCTAATTTTATAAGAATATGCCTGGCTTCAACTTTTTCAGCCGTTTCAAACCGTTCCGGATTTTCTTCGAAATAAAAAAAGATATCCTCGTCTGAAACCACAGCCTTATCCAGATGATCCCGGGGATCAAATTTAAGATATACGGCCTTAATCTTGGGTTCGGATTTGTATCTATCCTTGTTCTCTTCAAAAAAAGCCGAGATGGCGGCATCATCCGGCTCAATATCAATATAGGACCGGGGATCGAACTTCAGATAATCAACGGCTATTTTTGTATGTTGATGCAGATACCAGTCCCTGGCTTCAAGCTCGGATACATTAATGGAACTGGTCACCATCTGCCGGACTTTATCGATTTTAAGATTCTGAGCCTGATCTCTCTCAAATGTTTCAGGGGTCATTCCGTTGCGTCTTAAAACCGTTCTATACAGGTCTAAATTGAATTGTCCATCGACATGAAAGGCATTGAAAGAGAGCAGGCTCTCCTGAAGTTCTTCTTTTGAAACTTCAATCCCGAGTTCTTCAGCCGTTTTAAGCAGCAGCTTGCTGTCAATCACGGCGTTCAATGCCTGTTGTTCTACATTCAATGCCTTCAGAATATCCGGATCAAGGTTACGGCCGAATTGGGATTTCAGCTGCTCAACAATTTGATTGTAGGATTGCTGGAACTCTTTGATGGAAATCGGTTCTCCATCAATGGATGCCACCGTATCATCGGTTTTAGACCCCAAAGATCCCACACCCAGGAACACAAAAACAATGACAATAATCCCCAAAAATATTTTAATAATCCAGTTCCCGGTGTTCTCACGCAAGTACGCCAGCATCATTTTCTCCTTAACTCTGCTTTAAAATAAAAATAATTATTTAATAAACGCAGCATAGTATCGTTTCACAAAACCCTGTGTCAATATTTTATTACTTGCCGTTCCTGCCTGTAACCCATTTAATATTTTTTTTGTTGACACAGATGTTTCAATCTATTATTTAAGTATTGCTTTTCAACGTGGGGCTGTAGCTCAGCTGGGAGAGCGTACGGCTGGCAGCCGTAAGGTCAGGGGTTCGATCCCCCTCAGCTCCACCATTCCAAATTTCAAAATCTTTCACAAATTATCATAAAAACACGTTATAAACAATGTAACCTGCCTGTCGCATGAGCGTCCTCCCCACCATATCCAAGGTCCTGGATGTCCTGTAATCCCACACCCATCTGCTGGTGCCCCCGATCTCCCAGGGCCCACAGGTTGCGGCGCAATCCAATATCCTGGACGACGCCAATACCGATCTGAAGACTGTTCAGGAGAAATAGGGGGGAATCATGCCCAAATCGTTGGACCCGGTGCCATATTCGCCCCGGGAACACTTCGATAATCTGCTTTACGCGGCATGTTCAACCGTTACTGCTACCTTACGGCCGGCTCTGGAGAGCATATCCACAAGGGCGTCAATGGTGAATTTATCTATTCTCCCCCGCATAACATCACTGATCCGGGGGCGGCTCACCCCCATAAGCTCAGATGCCTGGATCTGGGTCATGCCCTTTTCCTTAATATAGGATTCAATCTCCATCATCAAATGTGATTTAATCGTCAGTTTGTCTGATTCTTCCTGGGGAAAACCCAGGTCTGTAAAAACATTCCCACCAGATTTTATATTTTCCATTATTTTTCCCTCCTGGCGTTCTGTATGGCCTTTAAGCGTTGCTTTGCAATATCCAGGTCACGCTTTGCCGTTTTCTGGGTTTTCTTCTGAAAAGCGTGCAGGACATAAACCTCATCTAAAAACGATGCAATATAGATTACCCGGTACTGATCCCCATCCTTAATCCGGATCTCCCGAACCCCAGGGCCGACTGTCTTCATGGGTTTCCAATCACTGGGCTCTTCACCTATCTGGAT
Source organism: Desulfobacula sp. (assembly GCA_028280105.1). Lineage (GTDB taxonomy): Bacteria > Desulfobacterota > Desulfobacteria > Desulfobacterales > Desulfobacteraceae > Desulfobacula. Next base: position 33,777 of record JANQML010000170.1, read on the forward strand.
CCGGTGGAGTTGATACCCGATTCTCTGTTTCACCTTATCCGGGAAAGCCTTTATGTCATCAAGGGTGCTGCCTGAAAATTGAATCGTCTTCATACTCTTTGTGTATAAAATTTTATACATAAAATCAATATAAAAACCAAATGTTCGACAGAATAGATGATCAATTCGGTCAGGAGCCATCCTCGAACTGAGATCGGAAAAGCAACCGGGGAATATTGCATCCTCGCGCAATGGCAACTCTCGATGTTTCAAAGAAAAAAGAATCCGTCGGAGGGATCGTTAAGATCGGGGGGAAATCTATTATCCGATAGAGCGTATCATCGTCTTTTTAAGTATTGATTCAGCCATTTTTTGTCAAGCACAAAAACCGTTACCCGATCCTCTGTTAAAAGAGCCGGGTAACGGTTTGATCCCTTCGTTTTGACTGTTTATTTTTTAATGTCGATCCAGAAAACGTGGCTGTTCCCTCTTCTGAACAATAACCTTACACTCTCTCCTTTTTTTAATGTACTCAGATGAGTCTCATAAGTGTCGAGATCTGTTACCTGTTTGTTATCAATTTTCATCAGGATATCTCCATGCCGCACCATGGTTTCGGATGCTGCAGAGCCCTTTTCCACATCCATAACAACCAGGCCTTTTATATGTTCAGGATACCCCAGTTTCTTGGCAGACTCGGCATCCAGATCCTTGAGTTTAAAGCCGAAGGCGTCATATCCGTCATCTTGGGCAATCACCTGGGGATTGCCGGTGGATCGTTTTCCCAGTTTGACTTTAATGATCCGCTCTTCTCCGTCACGGAGGACATGTACGTTTACCCGCTCTCCCACAGCCGAACCGGCAATGGTAAATTTTAAGTCTTTGGCCGACTCAATCTTCTTGTCATTGATCTTGGTGATGATGTCACCGGATTGAATACCGGCTTTCTGTGCGGGTTCTCCTTCAAACACCTGGTCGACAAAGACACCGCCGGAAACCTTTCCGTCTGCCTGTTCTTCTTGTTTGAAATCGAGAATAGAGACCCCGAGCCATCCCCTGTCAACGGTTTTATGGCTGGTGAGCTGGTCGATGATGCCGGAAGCCAGGTCAGACGGAATGGCAAAACCAATCCCCTGGCCGGAACGGACGATAGCAGTATTGATACCGATCACCTCTCCGTCGAGATTGAGCAGGGGGCCGCCGGAGTTTCCCGGGTTGATGGATGCATCGGTCTGGATAAAATCATCAAACGGGCCGGATCCCAGAATTCTGCCTTTGGCGCTGATAATTCCTGCGGTAACGGTTTGCTCCAATCCGAACGGAGATCCGATGGCCACCACCCACGATCCAATGGGGGTATTGGAAGATGACCCCAGGGTTAAGGGAATCAAATTTTTCCCGTTGATTTTTATCAGAGCAATATCCGTCATCGGATCCGTGCCGATCACCGTGGCATCGTATTCTTTTTTATCAGAAAGCACGACTTTAATCTGATCCGCCCCTTTAATCACGTGAAAATTTGTAACAATATATCCGCTTTCACTGATAATAAAACCGGATCCCAGGCTCTGTTCTTTTCTGTCCCGGGGCTGCTGGTTAAAAAACGGGCCGAAAAAATGTTCATACATTTCCCGGTTGTTTCCAAAGGGCTGACCGAAAAACTGCTCATACATCCGGTTTCCCCCTTTAACATTTTTTACGGTCTGGATATTTACAACACTGGGTTTTGCCTTTTCCGCCAATTGTGCAAAACTGGACGGAATCATAGGGATGGTATTTTTAGCGGCATACGCGGCCATGGGCATGATCAGAAAACCGATCATGACAATCGCGATGGAATGTTTTTGTATTTTTTTCATAAGACTCTCTCCTTCATATATTTGTATTAACCGATCTATTTCTTGACCGGATTACAGTATAGATTAAATTTATGACGATTAAGTGATCTCAAAATTACGATGTGGTAATGTGATAAGAAAGCAAGCCCCTTGACCCGGCGAGCTGGACACTTTGATTGTGCCGGCGTGCCGGTGGATGACGGTTTGGACCAGGCTCAATCCAAGTCCGGTGCCGTTGCTGGTTCGGGAAGATTCAACCCGGTAGAAGCGTTCAAATATTTTTTCATGATACCGGGAATCTATCCCGTATCCCGTATCTTTGAATTCAAGGCAGACCCGGTTATCCCGTACCGATGCCGTCACCTCAACCCGTCCTTTTTCCGGTGTAGCATTTATCGCATTGTCCAGCAGGTTGGACACGGCCCGCTGAAACATCTTTCGATCCGCTTCAACAGATATATTGTCTTCTATCCGTTTTTGGATCCGTATCTGTTTATCTTCGGCCAGCGGTAAGTAGAGGTCGCATGCATTATTGAGCAGAGAAGAAAGATTCACGGTTTCAAACTCAAAGTCCCCGGCTCCGGCCTGGGCCTTTGAAATCACGAGCATGGTATTGATCATATCCAGCAGCCGATCCGATTCCTCAATGGTATTTGAGGCCATGGCCCGGTAGTTGTCCATACTCTCATTCTGGGTTAAAGATAACTCTGCAAATCCCCGGATCCGGGTGACCGGGCTTCTTAGGTCATGGGCAATATTGTCACTCATCTCTCCAATGCTTTTCACCAGTTCTTCGATTCTGTCGAGCATGGAATTGAATGTATTTACCAGAAGATCGAGTTCATCCTTGCCGCCCCGTCCCGTTACCCTGTCTGCCAGGTTGGAACCGGATATATTTTGAGCCGTTCGGGTGATCACGGCAACACCCGAAAGGGTCTGACGGACCAACAGCCATCCGGATACTGCCGAAAAAATGAGAATAAATCCCATGGCACTGATAAAGACCCGTTTAAACGCCGACAAAAACTGATCGGCAAAGGACATCACAAGCCCGGTCTGCAATATGACATTGGGCGCCACATAGGTGTACAACAACCGGGCTCTTTTTTCAGTTGCCGGCAAAATGATGGTTTCATAATGGGAGAGATTGGTGGTCATCAGCCCTCTGATCGCATCCTGGTTCACACGGATGTCTTTCCAATAGGACATGTGAGACGATGCAAACACCTCTCCTGTGGGATATAGCAACCGGATAAAAATTGATTTTTCTCCGGCAGCCTGGGCTTCCAGCACGGCCAGCTGGCTGGCACCGATAATTCCGTTTCTGCGAATAATGGTTGAAAACTTGGATGCATTGTCCATGAGTTCCAGATCAATCTGTTCCTGAATGGTCTGGGTGGTCAGATAATAAAAGAGCAAAAACGCGACTGCCGAGCAGATGCTGAAAATACCGGTGAACCAGACGGTCAGTCGAAACGCAATGGTATTAAAAAAACGGGTCATCATGCTCGTTTCAATACGTAGCCGGCACCCCGGACCGTATGGATCAGTTTGGGTTCAAAATCTTTGTCAATCTTATCTCTGAGCCGGCAGATCCGGGCTTCCACCACATTGGTCATGGGATCAAAATTATAATCCCAGACATGTTCCATAATCATGGTTTTGGAAACCACCCGCTCCTGGTTTCTCAACAGGTATTCAAGTAATGAAAATTCAAGCGGCTGAAGATCAATAATAGTATCCCGGCGTTTAACCTGACGCTTCACGATATCAATACTCAGATTGTCATAGGACAAATTTACAGGATCGGTCACATTCCCGGCTCTTCGAATCAGGGCCTGAACCCGGGCCAGCAGTTCTGAAAACGCAAAGGGTTTGGTCAGATAATCATCCGCACCGGCCCTCAGACCGTCCACACGGTCATCCACCCGGTCCCGGGCACTGAGTATGATAACCGGTGCATTATTATTTATTTTTCGGATCCGGCGGATGACTGAAATCCCATCCATCTCCGGCAGCATGATGTCCACAATCAATGTATCGTAAGATGTACCCAAAGCCATATCCAGTCCGAGGGCACCGGTTGGGGCATGATCCACGGCAAAGCCTTCCGCCTTCAGACCCTTTTGAATAAATTCGGCAATTTTCTGATCATCCTCAATCAATAAAATTCTCATAATAAGACTCTTTCATAGTCGGATTTTACCCAAATGGTTCAACATATAATGGATATATATTTATAATTGATGGTTCAAACATCAAGTTTTTTTTTGGTAATCTATCGTGACCGTATCATTGCACCACCCATGATTTTTTCACATTAAAGACAGACAGGCTCGGTGGCAATCATCCGGCCAATATCGGCTAAAGACAAACAGGACGGAATGTTCATGCTCCAGTCAACGAAAAAGCTTTCTAACAAAAAAAGCGGCACCCAAATCCACCATCATATTGTCGTATATATGGTTTGAGTCATGGATTTCTTACCATCCCTGGCCATCAGCAAGGTGCCGGATGCAAGGCGGCAAGGAGTGACGAGAGAGGCGTATCATTCATACTCC
>JANQML010000189.1 GCA_028280105.1 Desulfobacula sp.
CCGGCCGCCCCCATGACGGCGGTGGAGGCGCCGATGGATAGATGGGCGGTCTGGTAAAAATAGGCATTGATCAGGTTGCCGGCGGTGCCCGCGGCCAGGAGCAGGAACAGACCCGTGCCGGTTCCGGACACGGAAATCAGCGGTGCGGCAAAGATCAGCAGGCCGGCAAGGTTGCCCAGAAGATGGGCCGTGTCTGCATGCAGAAAAAGGGCGGTCACCGCCCTAAAAGTCTCTCCCTGGATAATATAGAGTGCGGATGATCCGTATTTCAGCACCAGTTGTTCATGGGCGTTTTTATAATGGGCAAATCCGTGGACCAGGCATAAAAGGGCCATAATAGAAAACGCCGGATAGGATTTGAACGATGAAAAGGGGATCTGTGATAATTGCTGCCGGACCCTGAAAAATCGGTTTTCCTCAAAAAACAACGTCATGGTCTTCATCGCTTTTTCATGATCTGCCCGCAGGACCCGGATGGAGTAAGTGGCTTCGGTTTTTTCAATATAATGATCGATGCCCTGGGATGTAAGAACCAGGACAATGGTATCAGCATCTTTGGGCGGCACCCGGGTAAAAAGCGTCTGCCACGGATCGTATTTGGGTTCGTCTGTGGAATTATCCATGGGATCATTCATAGGGGCGGCCACCATAAAAAGGAGCTTGATCTTTTCGGACGGGAATGGTTTTAATGGCCAAATAACACATAAAGTATCTATATATGAATGCCGGGGGAAAATAAATATGCAATTCATTCGATTTCAAAGTGATGACCATACCGTATATACGGGATGTGAGTATGAAGACGGCACGGCACGTGTGGTCCGGGGAGATATTCTGAACCGGTATGAGGTGACGGATATGCGCAGACCCGTGGTGAAATGGCTGACACCCATTGATCCCAGTGTGATTTACTGCATCGGTCTCAATTACATGCCCCATATTCGGGAGACCGGGTTCAAGGCGCCGGAGCATCCGATCCTGTTCATGAAGAACCTGGGGGCCGCCGCCGCCCATAGGGGAAAGATCGTTATCCCCCAGTGCTGTGAAACACCGCCCCAGGTGGATTATGAGGCAGAGCTGGGCGTGATTATCAAAGATACGGTTAAAAATGCGGATCCGGATACGGCCCTGGACTCGGTTTTAGGGTATACCTGTGCCAATGATATTTCCGCCCGTCACTGGCAGATGCACGGGGGCGGCAAACAGTGGATCCGGGGTAAGAGTTTTGATACGTTCTGCCCGTTCGGCCCCTGGATCGTCACACCGGATGAACCCGTCGATCCGGACAACCTGGATGTGGCGTGCGTGCTTAACGGAGAGGTGATGCAAACCGGAAATACCCGGGATATGATCTTTTCCGTTGCCCGCCTGATCTCTTTTATCTCCCAATCCACAACGCTTTTTCCGGGTACCCTGATACTGACCGGCACCCCTTCCGGTGTGGGGTATACCCGTGAACCACCGGTCTTTTTAAAGCCGGGGGATCGGCTGGAGACCCGAATATCCGGCATCGGTGTGCTGAAAAATGCAGTGGTAGCGGAATCGGCCGAATCTTAACCACCTGGCCGGCTGTCGGTGGTCTTAATTTTCGGCTTATCGGAAAAAGCGCCCGGAAGGTGATTGTCTCCGGGCGCTTTGTGCGGTGAGAGGAAGGGGAAATTAAAAGAGGCTGTCTAATATGGACCGCCTCCGAATCCCGGGCACCGGCCTTTGCCGTATCTGCCTTTTCCATATCCGTAACCGCTGAATCCGGATAATTCAGGGGCAATGGTCTTCATTTCCAGGCGGTAGTCGATCTTTTTATGTGCCAGTTGTTTGTTCAGTTCCATCATTTCGTTGGTCAGTGTTTTCAACTTGGCTCTGTCCGGATCTGATGTCCTCATGAGCAATTTTATTTCCCGGGCCTTCAGGTTCTTTTCCGACCGGATCTCATAGGTATCATCAATGAATTTCTGACGCAGTGCCGTTAACTGTTCTTTTTGTTCCGAGGTCAGGTCAACGGCTGCCTTCTTTCCGTAGTATCCGGGGCAGTCATTGCAGTCGTAACCGCGTCCTTTTCCTCCTCCCCAGGCAAAGGCGGTGCCTGCTGAAAGGGTAATGATAAGTAAGCTGCTGATAAGGGTGATGGCTTTTTTCATGGTTTCCTCCGTTTGTTGTGTGTTGGTTTTGTCTTTTCAAACATGCCGGTAATTGAACAGAGCAAGGGGTGTGCCAGTTGGCGAAATTACTTTTAATGCATTGAAATTAAAAGATAAGCTGTGTCGGCAGGGTGACGGATGAAACAAATCGGAAATCCATTGGCTGTTTACTTATTACCCATGTCATGATATCCAGGCGGTTAAAAAAGATCCACTTTTAAGAGGGGCTTTTTTTAACGGCTTTAAGTTTCAGGCTTTTTTTTAATGGTATTGTTTTTGCTTTATATCATAAACGATCATAAACGTAATTGGAATGTGCACCAACGTTGCATACAAAATGTAAAAAAGATGGAACCGTCACGCTGTTTACAACGATGAGGTGTACTTAACCATACCTGGCGACAACAGACAATTAACCAAACAACGGTTTGTATATATGCAAAAAAGAAAAAAGGGACTGCTTTTTGTACCCCCCTTGCTGATCGCCGGAATCCTTGTGGTGCTGCTGCCGATTTTTACGTTCATGACCATGGAACGGCTGGAACGGCAAAACGAATTTATCAACCAGAAGATGGTTGAAGCGGGCATGGCACTGATCCGGACATTTGAAGCCGGAACAAGAACCGGGATGATTACCATGCGCTGGGGTGCCCAGAAAATACAGGCCATGCTCCAGGAGACGGCTGCCGATCCGGAAGTGGAATATGTCCTGATCGTATCGGCAGACGGCCGTATCCTGGCCCATTCCGATCCCGGGCAGGTGGGCGGACTGTTTGAGCATATGCCGCAGATCAAGACGGAAAAAAACGGACCGTTTAATGTCAACCACCGGGTGGTTGAGAATACGGACGCCCCACCGGTCTTTGAGGTGTACAAACGCTTTGCACCGGTTAAAAAACGGTTTGGCCGAAAACATTTTATGAAAATGCAGATGGCGGAACAGAGAACGGACGGAGAACGGTTCCCGGCGGAACCCGGTTCAAAGGACTGGTCCCGCCATTACCTTGAGCACGGCGGAAAACCGGATATCAAGATGGAGGAACATTATATCTTTGCCGGGCTCTCCATGACAAAGGCAGAGGTGTTGAAAACCCGGATGGTCAAAAAGACCGTTTTCGGATCCGTGATTCTGTTTCTGCTCGGCTGCGCCGGTATTCTGGCGCTCTTTGCCTTTCAGGCCTATCGTTCGGCAAAGGCATCATTGAGCAGTGTGAAGGCGTTTTCCGATACGGTGATTCAGAACATGCCGTCCGGGCTGGTCACCCTGGACAGGGATCAGCGGATAACCTCCATGAATCACGAGGCCCGGCAGATGTTCGGTGATGACCTGACCCGGCCCTTTTCCGAGTGGGTGGAATTGATCGGCCAACTGGACGGACAACCATCTATTGTCAGCC
>JANQML010000194.1 GCA_028280105.1 Desulfobacula sp.
GATGTATATGACAGGGCCGGTATCCGTCCGGATCAGGTCCAGTATGTCGAGGCCCACGGAACCGGCACCCGGGTGGGGGACCGGACAGAGGCCCTGTCCATCGGCAAGGGGCTTGCCGGTCATCGAAACGGTCTGCCCCCCCTTCTGGTGGGATCCGTGAAAACCAATATCGGCCATACCGAGGCAGCCGCCGGTGTCGCGGCGGTGATCAAAACCGCACTTGCCTTAAAACAACGGCATATTCCCCCGAACCTGAATTTCAACACCCCGAACCCGGAGATTGATTTTGATGCCCTCGGGCTTAAGGTCCCGACAGAACCAGCCGCCTGGCCTGATCATGAAGGTCCGGCATACGCCGGTATCAACGCATTTGGATACGGCGGCACCAATGCCCATATCATTCTCTCAGAAGCGCAGACCCCGGGGCGTGTCATGACACCGCCCCGGGAACGGCGGCTCCTGTTTCCCGTAACCGCAGCCAGTGAAGAATCGCTTATCGCCAGGATACGGCAGTTGTCCGATCGCCTTGAAACCCGTCCCGGTCTTGCACTTGAAGACGTAGGATATACCCTTGCAAGAACCCAGACCCATTTTGATCATCGATATACCTTCAGTGCATCTGATATGCCGGAATTGAGGCAGTCCCTCTCCGCCTTTAACCGGAAGGCAGATGCATATCCCCGGGATTACGACGGGGCCCGGCGCGCCCGGCCGGACACGAAACTGGGATTTGTATATACGGGCATGGGTCCCCAGTTCCGGGGAATGGGCATTCAGCTCTTAAACGAAAACAAGGCGGCTGCATCCATTTTCGAACAATGCGACAGGATCTGGAAACCTCTGGCCGGGTGGTCATTGGAAACCCTGTTTACAGACGATTCCGGGCTGCCCATGTCCGGTCCGGCACAGGCTCAGCCGGCCAATTTCGTACTTCAATTGATGGTGACGGCGGTTCTCCGGTCCTATGGGATATCTCCGGACGGAACCATCGGCCACAGTGTCGGTGAAATTGCTTCAGCCCATATTGCCGGGGCGCTGAGCCTCAGGGATGCCCTGACCATCTCCTTTCACCGCAGCCGGCTTCAGAACCGGATTGCAGGCAAAGGAAAAATGCTGGCAGCCGGCATCTCCCCGGCCGAAGCAGAACTCTGGCTGAACGATTTGGAGAACAAGTTGTCCGTGGCAGCCGTCAACGCCAGGCAATCCGTTACCTTTGCAGGGGACGGAGACGCCATTGACAGGTTGTCCGGGCAGCTCACGGACAGACATATTTTCAACCGTATTCTCAAGACCGATGTGGCATACCACAGCCACCACGTGACCCCCCTGATGGCCGAATTCAGGTCCTGTATAAAAGATTCCGGGTACAAGGTTCCGGAGCTGCCCCTTTATTCAACGGTGTCCGGCAGACGGATCACGTCTCCGCAGGCCTCTGATTACTGGAACCGGAACATGCGTCAGACCGTACTTTTTTCCCGGGCACTGGACAGCATGATCCAGGACGGGTTCAACCGTTTCATTGAGATCGGTCCCCATTCCGTACTGGCCGGATCCATCAGGGACGCCCTTTTCCGGACCGAGGCAGAAGGAGAGACCGTTGCGGCCTTAAAACGGGGGGAAGCGGATATCCCCCACATCTGCAGCAGTATCGGAGAGTTGTTTAATAGGGGTGCAAATCTGGACTGGACCATCCTTTATCCGGATGGGAACCGGATAAAGATCGGACCCTATCCCTGGTCAAAACAGGTGTTGTGGCAGGAGACCGAAGCCTCAAAGACCGACCGGATGGGAACCGTCGGCCACCCCTTTATTTCACTGAACCCGGATGACCCCCAGAGCAGATGGGAAGGGGAGTTGTCCACCCAGTTTCATCCGTTTCTGCCGGACCACCGGATCCGGGGCGAAATCATTTTTCCGGGTTCAGGTTATATTGAAATGGCGCTGGTCGCCAGGGAAGCGGCCGGGGATGCCCTGGTGCTGGAAGAGTTTCAGTTTCACAGGCCCCTGGCGGTTGCGGAAACACCGGTTCTGAAAATGGTTCTGGATTCAAACCGGGAACGTCTCTCCATATACAGCCGGCCGGCAAAATCGGGTTCAGCCTGGATCTCCCACGCCGGGTGCCGCCTGGTCCGGATGGCCCCACCGACAGATGCCGGGCCATGTCGCCTCTCCCCTGTCCGGAACCGCTGCCGGACACCCGTTGACGTGGATGCCTTTTACGCTTCCCTTGCGGAACTGGGGCTGGAGTACGGTCCGGATTTCAGATGTATCCGCAAAGGAAGTATCAACCGGACCGAGGTGCTGACGGAGCTGACCCTGCCAGAAGCGCTCCGGGATGAAAATCCCCACTACTACCTTCACCCGGTCCTTCTGGACAGTGCCTTCCAATCCCTGATGGCCGCCCGGCTTCCGGAGCTTCTTCACAGAAGGATCCTCTTTCTGCCAAGTGCTGCCAGGCAGGTGAGGTACTACCGGCAGCCGGGACCTGGAAACTTTTTTTGTCACGGCAGGATCAGGCGTGTTACAACCGAACTCATTCAGGCGGATCTCAGCCTGTTCGACGAATCCGGCAACAGGATAATGGACGTATTGGGGTTTGAGGCCAGGGCCATCAAGATCGTGGACGATTCTGACAGCAGCGGTGCCGTTCCCCAATACGAAATGGTCTGGAGCCCAAAACCCCTTAAAACCGGCAGGAGCACCCTGCCTTCCAGATGGCTGGTGTTCTGTGACAGCCATGGGATCGGTACACAGCTTTCAGACCTGGGCGGACAGGAGTTCTCCTGTATCCGGGTCATGCCCGGTGACGGTTATCGAAAACCAGCCCCTTCCCTTTTCCATATCCGCCGGAACAACCCGGCGGATATGCGGTCATTGTTCCGTGAAATTCATGGGGAGGCCTTAGACGGCATCGTCTATTTATGGGGCCTGAATATCACTAATATCACTGCAGAGGACGGCAGGTTAAATGGGCCAAATCCATGCGGCAGCCGGGACCTGGTGGACCTTACCCATATGACTCAACATCTTTCCGGCCGCCCTGAGAGTGCGGCCATGAAAATCTGCATCGGCCTTTGCCGAGCCCAGTACATCCCCGGTTTCGGAGACTGCAGGAATCCCGGCCAGAATGCCCTGATCGGTTTCGGACGGGTCCTGGGCCTGGAATATCCGGATCTTCAGATCAAAATTGTTGATTTAAACAGCATGCTGCCCTTCAAGGCCGGACAGGATCTCTTCCATGAGATATCAATCTTTGACCGGGAAACGGAAATCGCCGTCAGGAACGGAATCCGCTTCGTGAACAGAATCGTCAGGGACAGGGAGGAGATCGAAAACACCCGGCCCGACGAATCCACCAACTTCACCCTGACCGGCAACAATACCTTTGTTGAAACATACAGGGAGATACCCGGAAAAGGAGAGGTGGAAATCCGTGTCCTTGCCGCGTCTCCGGGAAACCCGTCCCATCCGGACACACCCGGGGCAAAATCAGTGCGGTTTTTTACAGCCGGACGGATCACCCGAACCGGACCCGGCGTAAAAGGCATGGCGCCGGGCCTTTCAGTGATGGTCCTGAAAAAAACAGCCGCACTCCAATCCTACATCACCATAGGTGCGGACTCGGTTTTACCGGTGCCGGAGGAGATGCCCCCCGCCCGTATTGTTGCCCTTCCCGACTGGATATGTGCCTATCACGCCCTGTTCAAGGCCGGAAATATTAAACCCGGCGACTCCATCCTGATCCACCAGGCCACCTCTGGCTTCGGCCCGGCCGCCCTTGTGCTGGCCAGGCGGTTCAATGCCCGAATCTATGCCACGGACTGGTCCGGTGAAAAGCGGGAGTATCTGCGCACCATGGGCGCTGAACAGGTCTGGGATTCCGGATCATTGGCCTTTGCGGATGAGGCAGGAGATTTGACCGGGGGTGCCGGAATAGACCTGGTCATCGGTCCTGCCGGTGATTTGATGAATCAGAGTGTGGATATACTTGCGGACGGCGGAACACTGGTATTCGGACAAGGAGATCCGTCAGCCTCCGGGATGCCGGTTTTAAGGCCGGGCCGGACCTTGCGGATCCACCGGGTTGATACCGACGCCTTGTTCGGGGATGACCCTTCCGTACCCGCAACGGCTATTTCCGGGCTGGAGAAAGGGTTTGGCCAAGATATCTTCTCCACCCTGGCTTCCCATACCATATCCATCAACCGGATCAGCCGTATTTCAAAACTGCTTTCCCGGAAAAGAGGCCACCGGTCCGTGGTGGTCGACTTCACCGGCGGGCCGGTCTCCCTGAAGCAGCGCCTCCCCATCAACCTGGTCAAACCGGATGCCGCCTATATCGTCGCTGGCGGATTCGGCGGGCTGGGCCTTGCCACGCTTGAGTGGCTGGTTGAGCAAAATGCCCGCTGCATCGTCGTGCTGAGCCGCAGCGACCTGCCACCCCCCGAAGCCCGGAAACAGGTGGCTGAGCTGGCATCCCGGGATGTCCGGATTCTGAGCAGGGCAGTCGATATCGGGGACAGCAATGCATTGCAAAGGGTTTTTCAGGAGCTGGTACAGGAACTGCCGCCGGTAAAGGGGGTTATTCATTCGGCTGCAGTGATGGAAGACACGGAAATCAACGATCTTAAGGCCGGCCAGATCCACCGGGTGATGAATGCCAAAGCGCTGGGCGCCTGGAACCTGCACCGGATTCTGGACAAGATTCCCCTGGACTTTTTTATCTCTTATTCATCAATGACATCCATGCTCGGCAACAGCGGCCAGGCCGCCTATGCCGCAGCCAATGCCTTCCTCGACGGATTGATGCAGTTCAGGCGGTCCTGCGGCCTTCCCGGTATGAGTATCAACTGGGGGGTCATCGCAGATGTCGGAATGGTGGCCAGGGAATCCCGGACCCGGGAGTACCTCAAAAAACTGGGTATCACCGGATTATCCTCCCGAAAAGGGCTGGCGCAGATGGCGAAAGCTCTGGCAGAAGGCCGCCGCCAGTTGGGGATCTTTAATCTTGACTGGCAGCGCTGGCAGCACCATCAGGAGAAGCCGAACCCGCGTATGAGAGAACTGGTCTCCTCTCCGTCTGACAGATCCGAGACCTGGGGGGTATTCAGAAACCAGATCCTCGGGCTGCCTCCCCAGGACCGTTTACCCGGTGTGGTTAACACTGTCACTAAAATGATCTCCTCGGTTCTCAAACTCCCCTGCAGCCGAATTGATAAAAATGATCTTCTCACTGAACTGGGGATTGATTCTCTGACGGCAACGGAACTGGCTGCCCGGATCAGGGGAGATTGCGGGGTGAGATTCCGGGCGTTATACCTGCTGAGAGGGCCTAAGATAGTTGATCTGTGCGGCCTGATAGTGGATGAAGTCAACTCGGAGAACCCGGAAACATCTGTTGCCGTTCGATAAAATGGTGATATCGATGATACCTCTCAATGGTTTATGCACTTTAAACGGCTGTTAAAAAAATCATCCCAGAGACGGTTTACAAGACTCAAATCCTTTTGCTATACTTATAAATAGTTATGTAGTGAAGTGTGGAACGGCATATCCAACTGACAACAGAGTAATAGCCGGATGAATTCCAAGGAAAAAACATCCAAACCCGCCAAAAAAAGATATTACAGGAAACGGGTACGAATTTTCAACCTGATCGGCAAAATCAAGCTGTGGCCTTCCAGGACAGGGCAACTTCACGGCATACGGAATATCGAAATTTTAGGAGAGACGGCCAGGCTCACCACACATTGCAACGAGGAATTTATCATCAGTAATTCTTTGAACAGCAGGGCCGGGCGATGGTTGAGAAACAAATGGTTCGTCAATGTTTGCCCCAAGTGCAAGGTACCGGATTGGAAACTGGAAAAGTACTCGTCAACTCTATTTAAACGGCACCAAGGTTCCATGCTGACAAAAAATGTTGAAAGCCAGGCAAATGAAAAAAATAAGTAATACCCGTTTTAAAGGGAAATGAGATGCAGGCGCCAGGATACGATTTGAATGACCTTCTGACGCGGATATTAAAAGGTCATCCTGTGGGAAAACAGGAAATCATCTATCTTCTGCGCCTCACCGATCCCGAAAAAATCGATCGGGTTTTCAGCGCGGCACGAAAAATCAGGACCCGGCATTTTGGAAAAAAGGTCTTTTTATACGGATTTCTTTACTTTTCAACATTTTGCCGTAATGATTGCAGATTCTGCCAGTACAGGCAGTCCAACAAAACGATTGCCAGATATCGAAAAACCCCGTCCCAAATTATTGCCGCAGCAAAAGAAATGGCCGATGCCGGCGTTCATCTCATCGACCTGACGATGGGAGAAGACCCTGAAACTTATAATTCAAGCGAATCTGAATTCGAAACATTCATCACCATGCTGAAAACCGTTCAATCCAGCATTGATCTGCCCATCATGGTGTCACCGGGAACACTGCCCGACAACATCCTAAATGAACTGGCAAAGGCCGGTATCACCTGGTATGCCCTATACCAGGAAACACACAACCCAACCCTTTATAAATCACTGCGCCAGGGCCAGTCCTTTGAAAAAAGACTGGCGAAAAAAAGATTGGCCAAAAGGCTTGGCATGCTTGTGGAAGAGGGCATTCTCACGGGCGTTGGCGAAACGTTTCAGGATCTGGCCGATTCAATTATATGGATGAAGAACTTTAATGTCGACCAGGCAAGGGTAATGACATTTGTACCTCAAAAAGATACCCCCATGCACGCAACACGTTCCCGGACAAGCCGGATGGAGCTGCTGACGATTGCCGTGATGCGGCTGGTCCTCCGTGACTGCCTTATTCCCGCGTCTTTGGACGTTAACGGGCTTTCCGGTCTGGAGGCAAGGCTGAACGCCGGGGCCAATGTAGTGACCTCTATTGTGCCGCCGCAGAAAGGCCTTGCCGGGGTCGCCAATCAATCTCTGGACATTGAGGAATCTCGCAGGACGCTGGACCGGATTTTGCCCGTCGCCCGTAACTGCAGCCTTGAACCGGCCACAATCAAAGCGTATAAAACCTGGACCGCATCCAGGCAAAACGCTTTGGCCGGTTCCCGTGATAATGAAGACAGACTCGTCTGCTGATTGCCATAATCGGCGGGAAACACCGGGGTGACTAAGTTCTCCGCCCTCTGTCTGCCCCGGGAATTTTTTAAATCCTGATAAAGCTGCCCTTGCACACCAAAAGGTCTTTTTCACCTCAATTCCGGTTGAACAGGCTGATCTCCATGATAAACCCCTCCAAAATAGAGGCATCGGTTCCTTCAACCGGGGCAAGCTGCCCCCATTCCCAGACCCATTTCTCAGTTCTGTCTTTACAGACGATGGGGTATTCCAGTTCAAACGGATGACCACTCTCTATGGCGTCTTGGATCTCATCCCAAATCCGATCCTGGTGGTCGGGATGAATGATATCTGCAAATGCAATCAGACGGCTGTTAATCAGGCTGTACCTGTCATAGCCCGTAAGCTTCAGACACCCCTTGCTGATATACTCCATAGTCCATCCATGATCATTGGTACACCGGTAGACGATTCCCGGGAAACTGTCTACAAGAGACTTCAATTGACAATAGGCTTCAAAGGATTCCTCCCTGGATTCCTCTCTGGAAATAGTATGCCATGCCATGTTCATAAATTTAAATGCAATGGCTGCATCATCGTCGGTATAGTCCTCTGTTTTACCCGCGACAATCAGAACTGCCACAACGGCTTCATTTTCAAATACAGGAACCATCAGATCCCGCCCTATTTCCGCCTGATCGGGCCAGAGGTCCTCTTTTTGTAATTCGCTGTTAAATTCATTATGTATGATCGGTTTCTGCCCCAGAATGCAGTCTGCCCAGGCCGGAGCGCGCTTTGTGAAACGATTGTTCTTTCCATGCCTGGGATGGCAAGAAGGGGCCAAAGCGCCATCAGGCATACCCTGGAGCCCGCCTGTTTCACTATCTGTCTCCAACAGGTGAAAATAGCCTAATCTGCTGCCGGTCAGCTGCTCAACTTTTTCAAGGGCTATCCCGAGGAGCTTATCTGTTGATACTTTTCCCGCCATCTGGCTGAAATGCAGAAGGGATGACAGCAAACATTCCTTTTTTTCCTGCCTGTCAATATCAGGTGAAGAAGATAAAAGCCCCTCTGCCTTGCCATCCTTTCCCATGGCAGGCGTTTTGGTCAACTGGTGGCATGTCTGTCCGGAACCGATCTCCAGACGCTCGTCACATCTTTCGGCAATTCCGGAATTCATCACCCGGCGGCCCTCAACCATGTACCCGTCAGCATTCTCCCTTTCCGTTCCCCGTCCTGTCCAAAGATCTTTCATGGCCTTATTCAAAATAACGTCCACGGACTTCAGTACCTCTTTTGTTTTGAGACGATAATCATAGAACCCCTGCCGGACACAATATACGGCTCGTTTAATATCTTCGTCATCTCCGGCAAAAAGAATCACGGGAATTTTTTTATGAATGCCGTTTGTTAGAAAAAATGCAGATGCATCCCCGTCTGAAAGATCGATGGTTGAGAGGATCAGGTCACAGTATCGGTTTTTTAAAAATGTATCTGTTGAATTGATTGTAGATAAAAAATAAAAATCGATCTTTTTAATTTTTGCCAGAGAGTTTTGCATTAACTTAACGTGCGCCTGGTTATCTTCCAGGACCAAAAGCCGGAAGTGTCGCTCGGTCATTGGGTTCTCCTAAGTGGCTGTGATCAAATAATTTCTCAAGTATTTTTTCCGGTGGCGAAGATCTTTCGTTCAATACGGCTAAAATTATTACCAATCAATTATCGTGCCAGGTTTTATTTTGGCACTCAACTGATTCCGCATATATCTCTATATGATTTCAGCCTTACGGATCATTATCGAGTGTAAATAAGTGTCCCATATACCGGGAAAACAATATTGGAAACATAGCTAAACCGTAACAAGGCGCCGATTATAGCATCTTTCGGAAATCAAATCAAAATCTAATCAAATTAAGTTTTCGCCAAACCGTCCAATGTGGAAGGCATCTTGACAAAAACAAGGTTCTTTTCTAATAAAAGTAAGAAACATGGCGTATCTCAATTTAGACTTGGCCTTTAGCGAACCTCGGTGCTCCTTAGACCGTTTGTTCAGAGAAGCAAACGCAATTATTTAAATCCGGTCTCCGCAAGGGTGATTTAATGGTTTACTTGAACATCAAACGATGTTTACAAAAGCTGGCGGTGGAGGAAAAGAGACTCAATGATTTCACGCATAAGGCCTTACAGGCGATCGGGGAACACGTTCGCGCCTCCTCTCTCTCTGTCTCTGTCAGGGACACGGAAAATGGTAACGAGGTGCTTTTCGGAAAACTGAGTCACAGGCAAAACGGGGACTGGGAATTCTCCGCCAACGGTAACGGTGGGCTGGCCGGATTGAAAGATACCGATCCTGATACGATGGAGTTTCCAGCCCTGCCCATACCCCTCAATTTCAGTTTGGATCTGCCTGACAAATGGCAGGGAGAACTTCAGATTGCGCTTCCATTGATTGGTCACTATCTATCAAAACACCATTGTATTCTCAGGCGGTGTTCTCATGACTTCAGCCTTAGTCTTCACATCGCATTGTTAAACTCGCAGACAGAAGAGCTTGAAAAGCGCCTGAAAAAAGAGGTCAGGATCAAACAGAACCTGCAGGATATGTTAATGGCGCAAGGGAAACGGTTCAGGGCGCTAAAACGTAAAACCGAACATGATAAACAGACCGCCATCCAGCCGGAAATATTTGAACAACAGCCATCCGAAGCAGACGCATCACCGCCATCCAGCCGGGACAAAAGGCAACCTGTCTTTACCAAGCAGATACTAAAAGAGATAGAACACTCCCGAAAAATGGCGCTTCTTGGGGAACTTGCATCCGGGGTTGCACATCAAATCAGAAATCCGCTCAACAATCTTGTGGCGACACTCCATCTGATCCGGGACAAGGATACCCCGAAAAAAAACCGGGCAGCTATGCTGGACCATCTTACCGAACGTATTGAAACCATCGACCGGATGATCAGCGAGTTCATCTACTATACACAAATCACCCGGCTGAACCGCACACCTGAAGATATCAATACGGCACTGAAAAATACCCTGGGCAGTTTTGAAAAACTATTCGATTTATCCGGGGTTAAAATCGAAACCTCGTTTGACGATCAACTGCCCCTGATCAACATTGATCTTTACCTGATGGACCAGGTGTTCCACAACATCATTAAGAATGCCCTGGAGGCCATGAAGGGCAGCGGCAAATTGAGTATTTCAGTCCAGAAACTGATGGTCCAGCATGGCCCCAAACCCCGTCTTAAATTTATAGAAATTTCTTTTAAGGATACAGGCCATGGCATTCCGAAAAAAGATGTCAAAAAGGTGCTGGACCCGTTTTATTCAAAAAAAAACGACGGTATGGGGCTTGGATTGTCTATTGTCAAACATGTGGTCCGGGTCCACGGCGGTGCGGTCCGGATAAAGAGCCGGCCGGGCCGGTTCACCAATGTTATCGTTTACCTTCCTATCCGATGATCATTATAATATGGAAACTCCGAAAATATTAATCGTTGAAGATGAAATCAATTCTTCCATTGTTTTTTCCCGCATCCTGGAAAAAGGCGGATATACGGTGGATTGTGTTTACAGCGCCGAAGAAGCCGTTCCAATGATTTCCAAGGGAGATTACGACCTTTTGATGATTGATGTTGTCCTGCCCGGAATGGACGGCCTGACGCTTCTTAAAAAAGTTAAAAAAACAGATCCGGACATATTGACGGTGGTTGTCACGGCTTACGGATCAATCAATCTTGCCGTAAAAGCGGTACAGGCCGGGGCAAATGATTTCCTTGAAAAACCCGTGGTTCCTGAAAAGATACTCCATGTCATGAACAAGGTGTTTGAAGCAAAGCGCCTCAGAGATGAGGTGGCCACCCTGCGGTCTAACCTGTCCCAGCGCTACCGGTTTGCCAACATCATCGGAAAACATCGGAAGATGAGACAGATCTTTCAGCTGATTGGATCCCTGGCAGATACCATCTCGCCCGTAATGATTACCGGCGAAACCGGGACCGGAAAGGATCTTGTTGCCCGTGCCATTCATTATCAAAGCCGTCGCAAGGACAAACCGTTTATTGCTATTAACTGTGCTGCGCTTCCTGAGAACCTTCTTGAAAGTGAGTTGTTCGGATATGAGCGGGGTGCGTTTACCGGTGCAAACAAACAGAAAATAGGAAAAATAGAGCAGGCCGAGGGTGGTACACTGTTTTTAGATGAAATCGGGGACACCCCTATGGGTATCCAGGCAAAATTATTAAGGGCGGTCCAAACCAAAAAAATAGAACGACTGGGCGGTAGCCATCCGATTTCTCTTGATATACGCATCATTGCAGCCACCAATAAGAATCTTTCCCACGAAATCGCCGAAAAACGATTCCGCATGGACTTTTTCTACCGTCTCAATGTGGTTCCCATCACCATTCCCCCTTTAAGAGAAAGGATGGAAGATTTACCCCTGTTGGTTGACCACTTCCTGGAAAAGCAGTCTTTGGAAAGAAATGTCGCACTGAAAATATCGGAAAAGGCAATGTCCCGGTTGATGGCCCATCCCTGGCCGGGGAATATTCGTGAACTGGAAAATGTTCTGGAAAGAGCGATGATATTTAACAGGGGGGCCGTTATTGAAGATGTTCTTTTTTCAGATCTTAAAATGGAAACACCGGCCCCTGGGAAACCCGCCGATCTGACCATAGATACAGACCTTCCCCTGAGCGCTTTGCGAGAGAGCTTTCTCTCGCGACTGGAGAAGGAGTATCTGACCCAACTGCTTGAAAAGTTTCAGGGATCAATTAAAAACACGGCGGCCCACGCCGGTATCGATGTCCGTACGGTCCGGCGTAAAATGAAAGAGTTCAAACTGGACAAGTGGGATTTTAAAGTTTAACCCGGATATTTCATGACAATTTGAGTAAAATCGATTCGTGAAATATCCGGGTTCACATTCCAAGTCCCCTCTTCTAAATTTTAAATTGATCAACTGTTTTTTTCAATCCGCCTGAAAGCGTTTTCAGGTCGTCGGCATTGGTATTTACCTGGTTGCTGCTCTCCGACATACTGCCGGATGCCTGGCTGATGTCAGCAATGTCAGTTGCTATATCATTGGCCACAGATGAACTTTGAGATACGTTCTCTGTAACCTCTATCAGCCCCTGGGACGCCTGGGTAACATTATTTGCGATCTCCTTTGTTGTTGAGGACTGTTCCTCAACCGCCGATGCCACCCTGTCTATCATCTCATTGACACTTTTAATGGCTATTGATATTTCTTCAATCTGGGCAACGGTCTCCCGGGTTGAATCCTGAATCCCCCCAACTTTATCCTTAATATCAAACGTGGAATCAGCAGTCTGTCTTGCCAGATCCTTGATTTCATTGGCAACCACGGCAAATCCTTTACCGGCTTCACCTGCGCGTGCAGCCTCGATTGTAGCATTCAATGCAAGCAGGTTGGTCTGCTCTGAGATGTCTGTTATGGTCTCTACCACCTTTCCGATGCCCCGGGCCGATTGACTCAACTTTTCGATCTCTTGCGATGCTTTCTGGGTTTTCAAAACCGCCTGATCACTTTTGTCACGGGTTCTTTCTGTATTTTTAGCAATCTCATTGATGGTTGAAGTCATCTCTTCAGCTGCCGAGGAGACCATGCTTATATTGGTTGAAGATTCCTCTGCCGCCGCTGCTACAGAGACCATATTCGAACTCATCTCTTCGGCTGATGCTGCAACCGTATTTGATTTTGAAGACATCTTTTCCGCATCCTGATTCATTGACTTGGAGATTTCTAACAGATCTCCGGCTGATCCATTTAACTTTTCAGAGTTGCCGGAAATATCTGAAATAATACCCTGAACCTTTCCGATAAACAGATTAAACCACTTTGCCAGTTCACCAAGTTCATCCTTACTCTTAACCTCAAGGCGTTTTGTCAGATCTCCCTCTCCCTTTGCGACATCTTTAAGCCCGTCCACCACCCGGGTTATCGGACCGGCGATGCCCTTTGCAACAAACCACATAAGAACAAGGGCAATCAAAACACAGACCGCGCTGATACCGACCATCCGCCACATATTCTTCATGGTATTTTGCATTTGAAGATCTGCTCTGGCTGTGATCGTTTCCATCGGAATCAGGATATTGACACTCCAGGGTGTGGTCACATGGCCGACAGTGATAGGTATAAAGACAGCCAAGCGGCCGTTGTCAAACTCAATTTTTTTTTCTCCTTTCCGGATATGGCCCAGGTTGTCTTCCCAATCTTTATAGATCAATTTCATGTGTTTACCGACCAACTCGGGCTGGCCGGTAACACCTGCCAGGGTCCCGTTATTGCTTATCAGGGCCACTTTTGCCGTACCGTCAAAAAGATCTTTCGTGTCATCCGCCATTTTCTGCAGAAAATCCAATCGCAGATCTATTCCGGTGATTCCGTAAAATGTCTCATTGGTCAAAATCGGTACCACCAGGGAGGTCAAAAGGGTGTCCTTGCCCTGGACCGGGTAGACATAAGGATCTATGATCGCCTCCATTTTCGTTTTTTTTGGAACCTGGTAATAATCTCCTACACCTTCCTTGTCATAGTCCAATAATGCTTCACCGGAAATTCCGCCCTCACTGTTGCGTATCCAATAGGGAATAAACCGCCCGGTGGTATCATGGAATTCATCATTTTTATACCCGCGGTCCATCCCGTCAAAGGCATTCACTTCCCAGGCCGTGTAAATTCCGATAAACTCGGGATTCCGGTCCAGGACAATTTTTAAGATACTGTTTGCTTCATCCCTTCCCAGCTCCACTGGATTCTCTTCGTCCTTAATACCGGATAACGTCTGAGCAAGCGTACGGGCCGTGTCCATGCCCACTTCCATTTGGGCCTTAACATTACCGGCAAATTCTTCACCAATCACACCGGTCAGGACTTTTGCACTTTCAATCGCCTCTTCCCGGGCAGATGATGCCTCTTTGCGGAATGTAAGGGCAGAATAGCCGATGATAATGCTCGCTGTGGTTATCAGACAGATACCCGACCATAGGGCAATTTTTTGTTGTATGTTTAATTTCATGGTTTTTCTCCTCCTCTTCACATATTGATCGGGAATCCCAAGTCTGCTGAAATCATAGCCGGGTTCAATTTTTAATGACACCTGTCATTTCTCTACTTACGTTCTTTGAGCGCCTTGTCCCACAACCGTTTCAGACCGTTACGATCCTTTTTATCCAACACTTTCCACAAAATTCTGTTTTTCGCAAAATGTGCCGGATCATTCAGATGGAACCGGCTGATCTCTTCCTCGGTTAACTTTGTTTTTACAGTTGTGGTAACGGGTGCGCAGGCCAACCCTCTGATATTATATACCTGATACTCATCACTCAGCACAAAATTGAGCCACTCGTATGCTATCTTTTTCTTTTCCGGCTGATCAGCCAATGCACTGCTGATCATAAAATTATCAACCCAGCCGGTCGTGCCTTCTTTGGGCTCGGCAATTTTCCATTCCTCACCCATCTGCTTAAGCTCCGGAAGTGAGAATCCCCACACAGCAGCAAGTGAGAGGCCCTTGAGCGTTTTTGCATCATCAACGCCCACCCACATCGCCTTTGCGTTGAGTGCCAGCTGGGAGAGCTTATCCTGCAACTCAGGGGAATTTATCGTTTTATAGTCATAAATTTTATCCTGTGGAATACCCAAAGCAAGTGCAGCAACAGAAACATTGTGCACATACTGGTCTGCGTCACCTATGGCATACTTACCCTTGTATTCGGGATCCCACAATATATTCCAGCTTTCCGGGGGATCTTTTACGATGGTTGTATTATAGGCCAAACCGTAAGGCCCCCGCACATGCGGAACTGCAAATACCTGCCCATCTGCTGTGCAATAGTCCGCTTTTTGCAATGACGGGTACAAGTTACCATAATTGGAAATTTGGTCCAGCTCCAGAGGCATGGCCAATTTTAATTTAATTAATCGAAACCGTTTGTCCTTGGGAATATTATGTGAGGGAGAAATGATATCAGCCGTATTATCTCTTAAAACGGCAAAAAAATCATCATTTGAGGTGCTGTATTTGATATCAAACTTTAGATCAACACCATGTTTGGTTTTCATGCTTTTGAAAAACTTTTCCCGGAGCGGCTCGGGTGCATACCCTTCCCAGATAAACAAACGCAGCGTTAGTTGTTCTGCCGAAACCTGGGGTACAAGGAATCCGACCAAAGCAATACCCCAAAAAAACAAAACAACCAGTTGACGATTACTCAAAAATTTTTTCATCACAGTCTTCTCCTTTGTTTAATAAAGTATTATGGCTTTAAACAATTTTCAGTTAATTGACTGGCGTATGAGTCAAACAGGCATTTAATTATGCTTTGCCAAACGCAGAGCAGGAATGCCTCCTTTATCAGCGACCACCGGTTAAATAGCCCAGAACCACTTTACCAAAGAAAGAATCTTAGAATGGAACAAATTACCTGTTGTCAGGGAAACATGGTATTTACATTGAGAATCATAGGTGCCTTTTTCTTGTGGTGATGTAACTGAATTTTTTACATCCGCAACGCGGACAATAAAAACCTTCTGGCCATCTAACATGGAACAGTGCTTTTGTGCACGCTTTCTTTTTTTGCCATTCAGGCAAAGACATTTAAGGCATTTTCATGGAAGATTACCTTTATTATCAACTAGTATCAACAACTATTTGATCTTGAAAGAGATGATACAAGAATCGAAACCAGTTTTATTTGATTTTTTAAACCGGCTGCCGCAAATATTTCTTTAAAGAAGGGATACCTGTCTGTTGCAGTCAGGCCGTCTGACCAGACCTTTTGGCAGGCGTTCTCTTTTAATTCTCAAAATAGCCGTTGATTTATAACCCGGAAAACATGATTGTTTTGTGCCGGATAATTGCTTTCAGCCACGAAACCCCGGAAAATTTCATACCTGCTCCGCTCCTCTCCGATATCTCACCGCAACATTGAAAAGATGGGCCACGATCCCTCTTCGGGGCAATGTATATTCTTTTATGCAACGCTGGGGTTCATTTAATGGCTGTTGCAATTGACCGGCACAAAATTCAGGTTCGAAAAAGCCGCCGTCCTCAGCAAATCTTAAAGTCAAAACCGATTTCCTTCATTGATTTCAGGGCATTTTCGTACACCTGTACATGCTCATCCGTCGGGGTCAGGGTATTCACATCGTAGCACGCCGTGAACGGTTTCCCCTTTGGAGGTGTTTTAAACCTGGTTTCATACATGCCCACCAGTTTATCCAGCATTGCATTGACTTTTTCAGTCTCCACACCTGCCGCAGCCCTGGCGGCATGGGCCATAAACCGGGCTTCCATGGCCGTGGTATAGTCGAGGGCAACGCCTTTGGCCGATGCGCAGCCACTCATCACTTCCCTGCCGCTGCACGTATCGGTAATGGCCTGGGCTGCCGCTTCCAGCAAACACATTTCCGTACAGGGACCTGCCGAGGTATAGTATTGATTCCCCAGCAGCAAACGGGTATTGCGATCCAGGGCCCGGCAGGCGTGTGCGGCAACCATCAGCGGCTCTCGAGCCGTTGTATTGCCCCATCGGACATGGATGGGTCCGTCCAGATGCCAGTCCACATCCAGCATAACAAACGCATTTAAGCTGGTGGCGACATCAACGATAGCGGTCTCCTCGACCCCTCCGGCCCATCCGCCGATAATCGGCATCTGTTCACCCATGATGACGTTGCCCGCTATTTTGTAATGCGCGGTAAATGTTAAGGCATTGATATCGATTTTAAGTTCATTTAACTGGCTTACCTCGTGGCTGTCACAAGGCCTCATGCCGCCGGGGAAATCGCTGGCAATGACGCCTGCAGCCGTTAATGAAGTTTCGCTTCCCTACATGGCCATGCCAGGTCGGCCGGCCCGCGCCATTGCCATCCGGATCATGCTGACTTCGGATTTAACGGCGGCAATCTCCCAAGGAGACCCGGGCTTGGCTTCCCTGCCGTTGATGGTGGACAAGACCCCGTTTACAAGGGTATCTATCAGGGGCTCCTGGGCATATGACTCATGCATCGCAATAAAAATATTTTCCGATACAGGCGCCCCGGTAGGGCCACCCTGACAGAGGGGTGGATGGGAATCGTCAAAACTTCTGCCTGCCAGCAGGCGTGCGTCATGCCCCTCTCCCAGCGTGACCCGGTCAGGGGCTGTGGCAGCTGCCATCATCACTTCATCTTCCGTATATTTAATTACCCGGCCCGTATCCATGCAATATACACCCATCTCCACCAACATCTCCAAACCGGCCTGGAAAAGCCGGTCAATCATGTCAGTGTCGGTGGGGATAATAACGGATCGGTCGAATTTAAGCTTATATTTTTTTTTCAGCCGGTTTGCCGTCTGAAAGGTGATCTTTCGGTCCCATTCCTTTTCATCTACCCGAGGACCGGAACGTGCCCGGTCGTAAGACTCGAACACGCCTACTTTCTCTTTGTGGGGCATTGTTTACCCTCCTTTCCCAAAAAAATTAACACAGTTCCTTTGCAATGGTTACGGCCTCGGCAGCATTCTCGGCCCACCCGTCCGCACAAATCTGGTCTACCCATTCCCTGCTGGTGGGTGCACCGCCAAAAAGACATTTAAATTTATCCCGTATACCGCGGTCTTCCAGTTCAGACAGGATTTCCCGCTGCGACGGCATGGTCGTCGTCATCAGGGCGGAACCCGCAATAATGTCCACATTATGTTCCACGGCTGCATCCACTACATCTGCGACAGGCACATCCCTTCCCAGGTCAATCACCTCAAAACCGTTGGCCTGCAACAGTATACCGACTATGTTTTTGCCGATGTCGTGGATATCCCCCTCAACCGTGTGGATGATAATCTTTCCTTTGGAAGCGTACTCCCCCTTGATGGCGGTCGCCAGGATATCAACAGCATCGGTAAATGCCTCTGCTGAAAGTATAATTTGGGGTACATAGACTTCAGCGTTGTCAAACATATCACTGATGACCATCATCCCCTTTGACAACCCTTTTTCAATGCATGCCACCGGATCCAGTTTTAGCGAAATGGCCTCCCTGGCCGCCTCTGTGGCAGCATCGGAATCCATGTCGATAACGCTTTGCTTGAGACGTTCATGGAGTTCTTTTTCAGACATCTGTTTCACCTCCCTTCTCTATTAAATTAACGGCGATTGCGCTCATATTTTGCAAATCCTATGCCATTTCAGGGGTGCCGCCTGTGGCGTACAAATGGTAAACACCAAGATCGTTTTATATATACCCCTCTTTATCCATTACAAAATGTTAACGTCTTTTCCCAAATTCATACCGACTAGACCGGAACAGATTTAATAAACAGGCAAGAGTGGAAAAAAAGAACTTTGATATCCGATTTTTAATTTCCATAAAAAAAATAAAAATTACCAAACAGAGAGATGGCGCCCATACCAAGGCTTTTGGTACTAACACAATATTGTTGATGCCTTACTGACACCACCGTTTAAAACGGACACGAATGTCCGCTTTAAGCCTCGCCCTCCCCTTTTTTATATCAATCGGCTCACCTGATAGCCTGAGGTCAAATCCATCTCATAAAACCCATAACATGTTTAAAATTCAGAAAGTTATATAGACCCGTAAAGCGTTTTTCCCCACCCTGTCAAATGGCACGAACCTTGCTCTTTTGGACTTATAGATTTACAGGCCTTACAGGCGGCTCAGGTGCAGAAATCCGGGAAAAAAGAAAACAAGTAAAGGCTGGAGATTCTCACAGGACGGCCCTGTACCCGAAACCGGGTTGCAGGCCACTGCCGGTCAAAATGAGGAGAAAGCAATCACTTTTTTCTGGAGTTATAAAATGATTGCTATTTATTAAATAAAAAATGAGAGGAGGTGAGTTGATGAGCAAAGAGGATTTGATAAAGCAGGCGAAACAAGCGGTATTAGACGGCGATGAAGAGGCGGCCGAGGCAATGGCCAAGAAAGTCATATCCGAAGGTATCAACCCGGTGGATATTATCAACGAAGGGTTAACCCCGGCGATGACCGAAGTCGGTGACGGATTTGCCAATGAAGAGATCTCTCTTCCGGGTGTCCTGGTGGCAGCCGAGGCAATGACCACTGCCATTGAAATTATGGAACCCCACATTTCTTCGGAAGAAACAGCCGAAAAACAGGGTACCGTGGTCATCGGCACCATCGAAGGCGATATTCATGACATCGGGAAACGAATCGTTGCAACCATGCTCAGGGTATATGGTTTTGAAGTTCATGACCTGGGCCGGGACGTGCCCATTGATGTGTTTGTCGAGAAGGTCAAAGAGATCAAACCTGATATCGTGGGCACTTCATCCCTGATGACCACCACCATGGCAGGACAGAAGATGCTTGAGGAAAAACTTCAGGCAGCCGGCCTCAGGAAAAATGTCAAGACCATGATCGGCGGTGCGGCCACAACCCAGGAATGGGCCAACAAAATCGGATGCGACTGCTATGCCGAGGATGCCAACGACACGGTTCTGAAAGCCAAAGAGTTAATCAAATAACAGCAAAGGAGAGGATCATTATGATCAGAGGACTTCAACCCGGCATCAGCACCATGGACGGCTGGGGGTTGAACATGTTCACCGATGATGAATTGACTGAGATTCATCTGGCCACCCTGGATGTGCTTCATAACTATGGCGTTGGCGTCTATTGCGACGAGGCCATGGATATATTTGAAAGCAACGGGGCATATGTGGACCGGGAAAAAAATCATGTTCGAATCCCCCCGCATCTGGTGGAAGATGCCATCGGCTCGGCCCCCAGTTCTGTTCTGCTGGCCGGGCGTACCCCGGAAAATGATGTCACCATTCAAGGGGGCAGAGTTGGGTACACCTGTTTTGGTGCGGGTGTGATGGTCATTGACCCCTTTACCGGGGAATACCGGGAATCCAATAAGGTCGACGTTGGCCTGACCGCCCTGGCCTGTGATGCCATGGAAAATGTTGATATCTATTCAAGCGCCGTGGTGGCAAGGGATGTCGAACGTGCTACAGATCTGAACGAGGCAGAGGCCTTTTTAACCAATACGGTGAAACATTGCCACCATATTGATTTAACCGGCGGTGCAGGTGCCAAAAAATTTTTTGAAATGGCTGCGGCCATTGTCGGCGGCAAGGACGAATTACGCCGGCGCCCCCTTGTGTCCGCCCTGGTCTGCCCGACCAGCCCGTTGGAACTCCATACGCACACGGCTGAAATCATCATTGAATGCGCGAAAGCAGGCGTCCCTGTAAACGTTCTTTCCATGGCCATGTCCGGTGCATCAGCGCCTGTTACCATTTCAGGAACCCTGGTAACGCATAATGCCGAGGTATTGTCCGGTATCGTGCTTGCCCAGTTAACGGCCAAAGGAGCACCCGTGATTTACGGCAGCTCCACCACCACCTTTGACCTGACCTATGCCACCGCGCCTGTGGGGGCACCGGAACTTGGAATGATCAGTGCCGGTGTTGTGGCATTGGCACGAAAATATCTGCTGCCCAGTTATGTTGCAGGGTCATAGGCTGACAGCAAACTTTCCGATGCCCAGACCGGACATGAAAAAACCATCACGTCCCTTCTGCCGGCATTGGCTGGCGCAAATATCATTTACGGCATGGGCATGTTGGAGTTAGGTGTGACTTTCAGCTTTGCTCAGCTGGTTATCGACAATGAGATTGCCCGGATGTGTAAAAGAGTGGTAATGGGGGTTCCGGTTAACGATGAAACCCTGGCCGTGGAACTCATAAAGGAAGTCGGGGCTGGAAAAGATTTTCTGGCAAAAAAGCATACCCGGCAGTTTATGGGGCCTGAACAGTCAAAAGTGAAACTCATTGACAGACGAATGAGAGGTGCGTGGCAAAAACGTGGCGGCAAAGACTTGGCCGAGGCGGCTGCAGACGAGGCCCGCCGTATTTTGGAAACGCACAAACCCGAGCCTTTGGCAGACGATGTTCTGTCGAAATTACGCTCTATTGTGGAAGACCAGGAGGCGTTGGAAGCAGAAGACGCTGAAAGGGCTGAGAAAGGTAACCGCCGGTAGACCTGAACGATAACATACCGGCTGAGGTTGTTGAGAATCCGTCCGGTGTCATTGTAATCATGGAGGCGGAATTTATTAAAAATCACGGTTGGTGTCCCGGCCAAGGAGGCCGGCAAACCCATCCCGGCGTTTTATTAAATTCACACACCCGGCTTCATGGAGACCGGATCCATCTTCAACCCGCCTGGAATAACCCAATTAAAGCGCTAAAAGCGCCGGTTAGGCAGCGAGTGGAAATAACCTTTACATATTGCGCCGAATTTTTATTCGTATTCAAGGCGGGAAAAGGCGCGCA
>JANQML010000200.1 GCA_028280105.1 Desulfobacula sp.
TTGATGCAGCCGGAGTGACGCCGGATACCCCTGAACCTTTTGGGGGAAAGATCGACCGGGAACCCGGCACCCATATGCCGGCCGGGGTGGTCAGGGAGGCCCGGGAAGTGGTGGAGGACGCCATACCGGTGCCGGGCACGGCCATGCGCAAAAGAGGATTTTTAGCCTGCCAGGACGCTTTTTTAAGCCAGGGGATCACCTGTGTCCACAGTTTTGAAAGCCCCACGGATTACAAGGTGATCCGGGAGCTGGAAAAAGAGGGCAAGCTCAAAATGCGGGTCTATCACACCGTGCATGAAGACGAACAGGATGCATTTGATGAGTGGCAAAAAGAGAATCCGCCTCAAACCGACATGCTCTGGCACGGCCATATCAAGATGTTTGCCGACGGATCCCTGGGTGCCAAATCAGCCTATCTCCATGCCCCCTATGAGGGCTCGGATGATAATTTCGGGATCTGCTGCATGACACCGGAACAGATGCTGAAAAACGTCAAACACGCCTACTCCACCGGCAGGGGCGTCATCTTCCATGCCATCGGAGACCGGGCCCTGACCCAGTGCCTGGATGCCATTGAAGCTGCCAGAAAAGAATTTCCCGGGGAACACCGGGACCGCATCGAACATGTCCAACTGGCCAGGCCGGCGGATCTTGAACGGATGAAGGCCATGGATATTGCGGCCAGTGTTCAGCCCATGTCCATTCTCACGGACTGGCACGTGGCCGAAGAGATCTGGGGGAAAGAACGCTGTAAATACGGGTATGCCTGGAAAACCATGTCGGATCTGGGGTTACGCCTGATTTTTTCCTCAGACGCCCCCATTGAGCGGATCAGTCCCATGGAAGGGCTTCAGGCCGCCGTCACCCGAAAAGGATTTGACGGTGCCCCGGATACCCCCTGGTATCCGGACCAATGCCTGGATCTTGAAACCGCTCTTTTGGCCTATTTTACCCATGGGGGCTGGGCCACGGGCAAGGATGCGTTATTCGGAAGCCTGGCCCCGGGAAAGCGGGCGGATTTGACCATTCTTGAAAAAGACCCGTTTACCGTGCCCAAAGATGAGATCCGGAAGATCGGTGTAAAAATGACGGTGGTGGACGGCCGGATCGTATACCGTAACCCTTAAACCGGACGGAAGACGGTTCCCGCACCGGGGGCCGCAGAACCGTTCCGCAGTGAAAGACCGTGTATGTTGTTAAACGTTGAGCATCTGAAAACCTATTTTTACACCCCCGGAGGCATCGTAAGAGCGGTGGACGATGTCTCCTTTTCCCTTGCCCGGGGAGAGGTGCTCGGTCTGGTCGGGGAAAGCGGGTGCGGCAAGAGTGTGACCTCCCAGAGCATTATGCGCCTGATCCCGGAGCCGCCGGGAAAGATTGAGGGCGGAAAAATCCTGTTTGACGGTAGGGATATCGCAGCCCTGCCGTTAAAAGAGATGAAATCCATCCGGGGGAACCGGATTTCCATGATCTTTCAGGAACCCATGACCTCTTTGAATCCGGTGAAAACCATTGGGTGGCAGATCGGAGAGATGTTTCGTCTTCACCGCCGGGCCGGCAGACGGCAGAGCCTGGAAATGGCCGAAGAGATGCTGGACAAGGTCCGGATCCCTGAACCGGCCAAACGAACCGCTGCCTATCCCCACCAATTATCCGGCGGCATGCGCCAGCGGGCCATGATTGCCATGGCTTTGTCCTGCCATCCTGAAATCCTTATTGCAGACGAGCCCACAACCGCCCTGGATGTCACGGTTCAGGCTCAGATTCTCGACTTGATGAAGCAGTTGAGGAAAGATTTTAACACGGCGATTCTCATGATCACCCATGATCTGGGAGTGATCGCTGACATTGCCGACCGGGTCATGGTGATGTATGCGGGTAAAACCGTGGAATCCGCCCCCACTTTGGATATTTTTGACAAACCCGGCCATCCGTATACCCGGGGACTTCTGGAATCGGTGCCTGTATTGGGCAGCCGGTCACGCAGCGGACGGCGGCATCGCCTCAAAGAGATCAAAGGCATGGTGCCCAGCCTTTCGGATCTGCCACAGGGCTGTTTTTTTTATCCCCGGTGCGATGTCTCCATGGATATCTGCACAACACAGATGCCCGATTTAACGGAACGGGACAAAGGCCACTGGGTTCGATGCTGGCATTAATTCAAATCCCAAAGGGAAGACAGAGACCGAATGGAAAAGAGAGATCAAGATAGAGAACAGCTCCTTACGGTGGACGGCCTTAAGGTCCACTTTCCCCTTTCAGGCGGATTGTTTTCCCGAAATGCCGGATACGTCTATGCCGTGGACGGGATCAGCCTGAATCTTTTACGGGGGGAAACCCTGGGGATTGTCGGTGAAAGCGGTTGCGGCAAAACCACTGCCGGCCTGGCCATCCTCAAACTCATCAATGCCACGGCCGGCCGGATCGTCTTCAACAACCGGGATTATTCGGACAACGGAACAGCCGATTGCCCGATGCTGAGAAAGGAAATGCAGTTGATCTTCCAGGATCCCTACTCCTCTTTGAATCCCCGCATGTCCATCAACCGGATCATCGGCGATCCCATGGAAATCCACGGATTGTGCAACAAAACGGACAAAACCGATAAAGTGGCCGCTTTGCTGGAAAAAGTGGGACTGCCGCCGGAACACGGCAAGCGGTTTCCCCATGAGTTTTCCGGGGGCCAGCGCCAGCGCATCGGCATTGCCCGGGCACTGGCCCTGAACCCCTTGCTCATCATCGGAGACGAACCTGTGTCTGCTTTGGATGTCTCCATCCAGGCCCAGACCATCAATCTGCTCATGGACCTTCAGGAGGAGCTGGGTCTGTCCATGATCCTGATCTCTCACGACCTGGCCGTTGTGGAGCATATCTGCGACCGGATCGCGGTGATGTATTTGGGAAGGATCGTGGAAACCGGTCCGTGCGAGCAGATCTACACCTCTCCCTGCCACCCCTATACCCGGGCCCTGCTCTCTTCGGTTCCGATTCCCGATCCCAGAAAGCAACAGGAGCGTATTCTGCTGACCGGGGATGTACCCAGCCCCATCAACCCGCCCGACGGCTGCCATTTTAATCCCCGCTGCAACCGGGCCACCTCTCTGTGCCGCAATACCTATCCTTTGATTTCAGACATGGGAAAAAATCACCAGGTCTTTTGCCATCACCCCTATTTGAACGCATAAAAGGAACCGGTTTCCCCGTCCGTTTTACGGTATCCCTGATGATCCGCAGATAACCGGTATGATCCTTGATCGCCTTTTATACTTTTCTTGACAAAAAACATTTTTATACTCTAGTATATTTTTGTGCCCTGTCTTTTTTCGGAGCAACAAATTAATACTTAAATCAGGAGGCCCCATGACCCTTTTCAGATATAACTTAAACACTGCCAGAACCGTTCTCTTTCTACCCTTGGCAGTATTTATTTTTTCCGCCGTTATCTTTACAGCAACCCGCACTTTGGCAGCACCGGTTGTTATTGACGGCGACATACCCATTGAACGCGATTTTAAAAAAGAACTTGTTGTAAGGGGGTTTGAGCGGCCTT
>JANQML010000204.1 GCA_028280105.1 Desulfobacula sp.
TAATTACCGCTGGTTGCGATGGCCCGGTGATCGAGCCGGATAATTTTGTACAGCCGGTGCCGGGTAAAGTCCGCTTCCGGCCGGCTGATACCCACGGACCAGAACTGCCCCTTTTTATTTCTGCCAGAGCCGTAAAGTTCGCCGCCGATCTCCACCAGGAGATCTTTGATCCCTTCCCGGATGAAGAGTTGTGCCAGGGCATCCACACCATAGCCCTTGGCAATGGAACCCAGGTCCAGGGTAACCGGATGGGATTTGGCGAGACGGTTGTCAGGGGTGATACGGATATGATGAAACCCGGTATTTGACAATGCCCGGCGGATGACCTGGGTTTCAGGCAGGTGATCCGGTGGTGTCTGGGTGCCGAACCCCCATAGGTCGACCAGGGGTTTGATGGTGCCGTCCCAGGCCCCGCCGGTCATCCGGTGAAGGGATTCTGCGGTTTGAATGATGGTGAAAAATTCATCGGATATCGGGCCGAACGAACCGGGGGGGCTCATGTTGAATCTGGACAGTTCGCTGTCGGGGTCAAACATGGAAAGCCGTCTGTTAATTTCCGACAGCCGGACCTCCACCCGTTTCTGCCAGAATTTTGGGGATGCTTTCTCATCGGTGATATATTTGATTTTATAAACCGTTCCCATGGTCTGGCCCGTTAAGGTGTACTGTTGTTTTGAGCGGGCATCGGCATGGGGTGAAATAAAACCGATCCAAAAGAGGATTAAAAATCCGATATATAAAAAACGGCTGGTTTTAAACTGAAAAAAACAGGTCATCTGATGGATGTCCTCATTTCTAATGGGTTCGCAATTTCAGGTCACAGGCCGATGGGTTCCATAGCGACCGGTGGCGTATGGCAGGCAGATCCCATGACTCGGCACTGCAACATTGAGATCTACAGTCCAAAATGGTTCTTCCCCCAGTCACGCATCTTTATGATGACCTCTTTTAGTGTTTCACCACTTTCGGTCAGGGAGTACTCTACTTTCGGCGGCACTTGTGCATAGACCTTGCGATGGATAATTCCATCCCTTTCCAGCTCGCGGAGCTGTTTGGTCAACATGCGCTGAGTGATGCCCGGCATGACCTTCTTCAACTCGCCAAAACGGTATGTTCTCTCCAGCAGATGGTAGAGGATCACCCCTTTCCATTTCCCGCCTATCAGCTCTAACGTCGCCTCTACAGGACATCCGTTGTTACATTCATATGTACTGTGGCGCATTGATTGTCCTTGATTGTCTTTTTAGTATACATTTTGATACTACATAATTAAATAGTGCCTACTTGATTGGTATGTATATATGATTTATATTCGCTGTTGTCAATGAAAAGGATGTATGTATCATCAGGGAAAGCCGGATTTGACAGAATAGAGGGGACAAAACCATGGAAAAAACAATTCTGGTCACAGGGGCCACCGACGGAATTGGGTTGGAAACAACCCGGATGCTGATTCTATCGGGGCACACCGTCATATTACACGGCCGTAATCCGGAAAAGCTGGAAAAAGTGAAGAAAGGGCTCTCTGCACTGCCGGGGGGCGGTAGAGCCGAAAGCCATCTGTCTGATCTGTCGCGTTTGACGGATATAGACGCCTTTTCAACGGCAGTGGCTGAAAGGCATGAAAGGCTTGATGTGCTGATCAATAATGCCGGCATCTACAGTGCACCCGACCCTGTCACGCCGGACGGTCTGGATGTGAGGTTTGCCGTCAATACCATTGCCCCCTATTTGCTGACCCGGCACCTTTTACCGTTGCTGGGCGTGTCCGGACGGGTGATCAATCTCTCCTCTGCGGCTCAGTCTCCGGTCAACCCTGACGCCCTTGCCGGACAGGTAACGCTTTCCGACGATTTTACCGTGTATGCGCAAAGTAAACTGGCGCTCACCATGTGGTCCCGGCATATGGCACTTTTGTTAAAAGATAAAGGACCGGCGGTCATTGCCGTCAACCCCGGCTCAATGCTTGGCAGCAAGATGGTGCAAGAGGCTTTTGGTAAACCGGGAAAGGATCTTGGTATCGGTGCAAGGATCGTCTGTCGGGCCGCCCTGTCCGATGAATTTGCCACGGTTTCCGGCCGGTATTTTGATAATGACACGGGGCAATTCACCTCGCCGCACCCCGATGCACTGAATGAGAAAAAAAATAAAGAGATGGTTCGACTGATCGAGACGGTTTTGGCCCGGATACTTCATCCAAATTGTCATGAAAAATCCGGTTTGATGAAATAAAACGATAGGACAGAAGAGATGGATTACAAAGGAAAAATATACCGGCCCTGGATGGAGGCCAATAGTCTGTTGATACAGACCACCCTGGGGTGCACCCACAATAAATGCACCTTTTGCGATATGTTCAGGGAAAAAAGATTTCAGATTCGGAAGATAGAGGATATTTTTAAGGATATTGATCAGGCAAGGCAGATCTATCCGCAGATCAAATCCATCTTTCTGATTGACGGAAACGTACTTGTCCTGAAAACGGATTTTCTTTTACAGATTATCGAAAAAATCACCTCAACCTTTCCGGAATGTTCAAAGATTTCTCTTTACGCCGGGTTAAACGATCTGAGGCGAAAATCCGTTGAAGCGCTCACACAGTTGAGACAGGCCGGGTTAAGCAAAGCCTATGTGGGACTGGAGTCCGGTGATCCTGTCATCCTGAAACGCATACAAAAAGGCCTTACGCCGGAACAGGCCGTGGCTGGAATGGCAAATGCGAAAGCCGCCGGTATTGACATCCTTGTTTCCATCATATTTGGGATCGGAGGGAGAAACCGGTCCGGGGAGCATATTGTTGAAACCACACGCTTACTCAATCTCATGGCACCTGAGGAATTAGCGCCCATGGCTCTGACGGTCCAGCCGGGAACCGAACTTGCCGATCAGATTGCGACCGGGGACTTTATCCAAGCCAGCCCTCTGCAGATCCTTGAAGAGGAGACCTATCTTCTGGAAAACCTGAATGGGTTTCCGACTTTTTATTGGGGAGATCACGGAAATAATATCTTATCTTTAAAAGGCAGGCTGCCTGAGTCAAGAGAGCTGTTTTTAAAAAGGGTCCGGCAGGCCATCGAAACCCATCCGGTGACGAAAAAAACGGTCCTTCTGACAACTCCATGGTAACAAACAGGGGGGAACGTTATATTTTTGTAAAAATAGTAAGGGATGGATCTGTCTCTATTTCTATGGTATTCAGAACCCGTCTGCATTGAGGGCTCAGGTGCATTTCGGCTCATTGCCAGGCAATATGGGGAGAATCATCACGATCTTAAAAAGGAGAATGAAATGAGAGTTTCAATCACGTATTGTGCACAATGAAACTATAAACCCCGGGCAGTCAGTTTGGCTGCCAAAATAAAAGAGGCGCTCGGCACTGAGCCGAAGCTTATCCCGGAAGGCGGGGGGATATTTGATATTACGGTTGAAAAAGATCTTGTTTATTCGAAGTTTAAAACAGGTTCGTTTCCGGATGAAGAAGAATTGATCCGCGAATTGGTTTCAGCCTATGGGGACCGGTAAACGTCAAAACCGGTTGATGAAACATTTCAGGGCGTAATGTCACGATATTAAACCATGCGGACCGTACAGGCCGATTCGGCGGTATTGGAATAGATTGAATGGAAAAGCGACAGGTGGGGGTCACAACGATTCCCGTTGAATTGTACAAGATATTAAAGTTTGAAAATATTGCCGCAAGCGGTGGGGAGGCAAAATATATGATTGCCGACGGGCATGTCAGAGTCAACGGTCAAGTCGAAACCCGTAAGCGGAGGAAGATATTTCCCGGTGATGTCATAATTGCTTCTGAGTATGAACTGACGGTTGTTGAGTCGGATGAATAAGGAAAAAATGTTCGAAAGATTTCACGCCCTGGTTTTCATCGCCGGGAAGCTGTCAGCGCCCGGGCGACATGAAAGCAGACCACAGATACGGCATTGGCCACATTGATTGAATTTTTCCGGCCCAGCATCGGAATTTGGACGAATGCATCACAGGCCGGCAGGACATGATTGGATATGCCGTACTCTTCATTACCGAAAACCAGAATCGTTCTTTCGCACCAGTCAAATCGATCGTAGACCTTTGCCCCTTTTACGGTCTCAACACCAATGACGGTATATCCGGATGCTTTTTTATCAAACAGGGTTTGGGCCAGATCATTGGTGTTTTCCATATCGATCCATTTTTCAGCTCCCATGGCTGTTTTTTGAAGTCCGGCGTGGTTGCGGTCCGGCATATTTCCAAGGATAACGGATTTAAAACCGGCAGCTTCGCAGGACCGGATAATTGATCCGGTGTTAAACAGGCTGCGCAATCCGTCCAGAGCGACATGACAATCAAAATTTATACGTCCGGCTTGTCCGGGGCCCTCCTCTGTGTCAATGCCATCTGTTGTCCGGATTAACAAGTCCGGGTCCCGGCAAGGAATGCCAAGAGCCATTCTGTGTTCATGGATGCGGTTGGAGATGGATTCCATCCATACTCGGGGCCGATGCTGCCGGGGAGGGATAAAGGGCGGGCTGCCGGTCCAACTGAGCACCTGGTTGTATTGGGCGGTGAACTGATCGAGTTTTTCAGACGTAATCCGGTTGCCGGAAACGGCTTGAAAAAAGACGGACAGATACCGGATCATCTGCCTGTGCCGGGTTTTTTCTCCCAGTTTTAACCACTTTCTTTTTGTAAATCCAAATCTATCCATAACAATATATCGCCGAAAGGATTAATTTTTCCCCCGCAGGTGTCGATACTATAGAGAAGGTCTTATGAAAACAAAAGGAGAAATATAATGAGCAGTATACCAAGCCAGTCCGCACCGGCGGGATTATCATCCCTTCAACATGCTTTGTCTGATGCTCAATATTCAACCTATGCAAGGCAGGAGTCGGTCAGGGCAAAGGAGAGTCTGAATGCCGGTTTGACCATTCAAACCCGTGAAGGGGACCTGGTCACGCTGAACGCAAGTTCATATGCCGAGTTTGATTCACACAGCTACAACAGCCAAGGGGTTGTCCAGACGGAAGACGGCCGCGCGGTGGCCCTGCAAAACTACCGTGAGATGACCCTGGCATCCGGGGAGCGGTTTTCTTTTTCCGTAGAGGGAAACCTGAGTGAAGAAGAACTTCAGGATATCGAAGCCATCATCGGGAGTGTGGACGGAATCATCGAACAGATGACGGAAGGGGATATGGAAGAGGCTGTTGATATGGCACTGAACATGGGGGGGTACAGCACCATTTCATCCTATTCGGCTGATATCAGCTATGAACGGTTTTACTCAAGAACCACCCGGGCAGTGGGGCAGGTTGGATCCGTTCCGGCTCTAAATGCGGGGGATTCAAATCATATCACCGGGCTGCCCGCACCCGATAACCCGGTTTCACAGCCGGAATCACCGGCAGCCTCGCAGGATCTGTTCGGCAATATAACCCGGCTGATGGAAGAGATTGCCCGGAATTTACAGGATCAGGACGACGCCCTCCTGGCAAAATCCAGGGAACCGCTTGACCGGCTTTTCAGCCATCACCTTGAAAAAGCCGGACAAGGCCAGGACGAATCAGCCCCGTTGGTCACTGCTTTGAATGAAACCCGGAAACAGGTTGAGCAACTGATTGATCAATTGACCGACGGTATTTTTTCCAGGCAGGTATCGTTGTTTCAGGAATAATAATTGAAAAGGGGTTCAAACATTGGGAAACTTTAACGCCCCGGCGGTTGACCATAAGATGAAAAAGGTATCAAGGTGTCTTACGTCCTGATACCTTTTTTGTCAGTCGTATTGGAATAACCGGCATTTACAGAAAAGGTTTTTTTATTCCTCCGTCGGTTCAAAGGTCCGCTGGGCCAGTTCACTATCCAGTATCAGAAGGCCGTGTCCCTCTCCGTTGATCAATTTGAGTTTGCTTAAAACCGTGTCCATTGAATCTTCCTCTTCCACCTGTTCTTCAACAAACCAGTCCACATGATTTTTAACGGCATGATCGTTTTCCTTGATGGCCAGGTCCATGAGATCGTTGATCAATCCGGAAACCACGGTTTCATGCTCATAGGCCAGTTCAAATACTTCAATGGGGGATTCGAACTCTGTTTTAGGCGCTTCCAAGGCCTGGAGAAGCACCCGCCCCCCTCTTTCATTTAAAAAATTGTATAATTTCATGGCGTGAAATCTTTCTTCCTGTGCCTGGACCAGGAAAAAATTTTCAAATCCGCTCAATGACAAAGAATTAAAATATGATGCCATGGAGAGATAATAATATTCTGAAAAGAGTTCACGATTGATCTGATAGTTGATTGCGTCCTGCAGTTTTTGAGAGATCATGGGGCCCTCCTATCTCGGGTTGGGTGGTTTATTAAAGGCGAATGAAAATCGGTTCATCCTCTGATGGTTCGCCGCTATCTATTAAAATTGGCCATATTAGAAAAATATCAAGGTGTGTGAACTTAAATTTAAAAGAATAATTCACCTGGCACCGGATGAAACAGATAATAAAAATTTTACCTCAACAATGAGGTTTATGCAATGTTTGGGTTCAGCGTGAGTTTCCATGAGCCAGCTTTAACGGAACGGGTGGTTTGGGGTAGAGTAAATCCATGATATCGGCAACACTCTGGCCGTCGGCCGATTGTTTGGCCTCTTTTTTTAATTTGGCAATCATATTTCCGGCCTCTTCAATGGAACAGGTCCTGTCCTCGTCTTTGGGCAATTCAAGTATGGCGACAGATACGGTCATCAACGGAATCTTTCTTTTTTTGTCTTCCCGGTCCCGGGCCAGGATATATCCCTGTTGAACCGTATCCGGATCATAAAAGCTTTCCGCATTCTTTTTAAACTGGTCGGCCAGCTGATCCATTTCATTGACAACCTGCAGCCGGTCAGAATTTTTAATCCCCATAAAAAAATCATCGCCACCGACATGGCCGACAAACCGGTTTTCGGAAAAAGCGGCTTTTTTCAGCATATCGGCAAACATGAGAATCAGGCGGTCCCCGTTTCTGAAACCGTACCGGTCGTTAAAGGGTTTAAAATTATCAAAATCAAAATAGATCAGATGATAGGCGGATGAAAAGTCTGACAATCCCTTGGAAAAGTATTCGTGGATCATGGTATTGCCGGGAAGCTTGGTCAACGGATTCTGGTTCCGGGCATGGGTCAGATTCTTTTCATTGATAATGGTCAGCAATGAATTGGTACTCAGCACGCCGATGTATTTCATATCCTCCACCATGATCAGGCCTTCATTGTTGTTAAACTGTGAATAGGTTTCAATCAGTTTTTCAACCGAGGAATGAACATCGGCAATGGGGATTTTTTTTACAAACCGGGAAATGTCTTTTCCAAGGGACGGATTCTCCAGCAGCTGGCGGCCGAATTTTGAGAAGATATACTCTTTAAATGCGGTTTCCCGGATGACCCCCACGGGTTCGTCATACTGGTTGATCACAGGGAAAAAAACCGTCTCTTCCCCTTTTTTAAACTGGTCAAAGATGGTGGTGATTTTACAGTCATTCCGAACCGGCCGGATGTATCGAATCTGGTTGGAGATCAATGACCGGTCTTTGAAAGTGCCGTTTCTTCTCTCCTTTTGGTTGATCTCCTTAATGGCAGAATACCGTTTTCGAAGCAGTGACAGATTCACCTGGGGCTTCTGGACAAAATACCCCTGGACCATGTCGCACCCGATCTCCTTGCACAACAGGTACTCATCCATGGTTTCCACTCCCTCTGCAAAGACAAGGCTGCCCATGAAATGGGCCAGGTTGACGATGGTGGATACCAGCAATCTCTTTTTGGGATCATTTTCAAGGTTCTGGATGAAAAACCGATCAATTTTGATATAATCCGGCTCTGTATAATAAAGGAGCTGAAGCCCTGAAAATCCGGCACCACAGTCATCAACGGCAATTTTATAGCCCTGGGTCCGGTAAATATCAAGTACCCGGGCCACATCCATATTATCGTGGAACTGGTGCTTTTCAGAAATCTCAAAGCAAAAATCATCCAATGCATACCCGTATTTTTCCAACATCTCTGCGGTATTGCCGGGCTTGTAATTGTTGGCGTCAAACAGCCGGTTATCCAGGTTGTAAAAGAGTTTCACCCGGCTTTGCCCTTTAAATTCCGAAAACTTGATAAAGGCTTTTTTACGCAAAAACAGATCCACCGGATGGAGAATACCGTCATTGTATGCCTGGTCAAAGACATCCCCGATGGACACAAACCCCGCTTCCCTGTGAAACCGCAGCAGGGCTTCAAATCCAAAGGCATTACCGGTATGGATGTTGACAATGGGCTGGTAGGCAAAATCAATTCTGGACAAACGTTTGAGCCACTTTTTATCTTCTAATCGAATCATAGCCTGCCTTTTTAAATTAGGTTAAACCTATGCATTATGGCAACCAATTTACGGGGAGATTGTAAGAATTACATTAGTGCGTTGCTAGCGGACGATAAAGAAGGGGGGATGGAAAATTGAACGGTAGAGGCTGCCCGCCCTGACCACGGCCGGTTTCACCGGCACCAGGACCTGCGGCCAGGGCCGGTTGTGAAGCCATGTAGAATCTCATGCAGTGCCTGATGGGCAGCGCCAACATCGTCAATGGGATTTTGGGGAGTTTAGATTCCATATGCGAAAACAGGGCAGGCCCTCCGGCGGTATTCTTTCGTGATCCTGTTCAGTGCTGTCATGCCTGCCTCCTCTGCAAGGCATCTTGGATTACTGTTTTGATGAGCGCCAGACCCACCACCCGGTGTTCCAGAACCGGCAGTCCGGTTTGGTCACTAAAGTGTTCGATACGCTTCCGGTAACGATCCATGTCCCCTTGGGGGTCGATCAGGTGGATGCCTCTGAGCATGTTGAAACGTTGTCGGTTTTCTTTTCGGGTTCCCAAGATTAGATTTTCGGAAAATTCCAGGAATGCCGGTGTCAGGAAAAATAATTCGTGATCCGGATCTGTTTTCAGCAATTTCCCCTTTCCGCCCAGCAGGCAGTCAATGCAGTTCAACGCGTTCACATTGAGAGTACCGCATTCGGCCATCAGCGCTTTCATTTCACCGTTGAACCCCAGGCAAAGGTCGCCGTAGACCACAACCGGCCCTCTTTGCCTGTATCTGTGAAGGATTGCTTTCAGGGCATCATGAAGTTTCTGGTAGTCATTGTGCAGGTATTTGTTCAGGAAAACAGCCTCTGCCTTTATATCGCCGTTGGAAATCAGGGCCCCGATTTCCGGCTGCAGGATCCCGCAGGCGATCAGCAGTGGCTTTTGATTGGGTCTTCGGTGCATAAGGGGCTCCTTGTTTTTAATTTAAGAGTGCTGCGACTTGGTTTTCAGCACCCATCTCAAATCCACCATCACATTTTTGTTTAGCATGTGGGCCGTGTGTTGCACCGCCTCCCTGGCCACCATACGGTGCCGGATGCAAGGCGGCAAGGCATGACGACTGAGGGCGTATCAGCCATACTCCGC
>JANQML010000207.1 GCA_028280105.1 Desulfobacula sp.
CGACTTGTGGGGAACCCTGAGTTTGAATCGGTTTTAAAGCAATATGCAAACCGATCCGAAGCCATCGGCAGTCGCCTGTTAAAGAGATTCAGTATGCCCGCCTATGTCGCATTCCGGGTCCTGGATCTCTTAAACCGGTTTGATATCACCCTGGTGTCTGATCTTTCAGAACAGGAGACAACGGCCCTGGGGTTCGGTTACGCGGACAGCCCTGACGATTATGTGGAACGGCTGGAAGGCCGGGGATATATCATTCCCTTTGCCGAAAACATTCTGCCGGTTCTCAAATAGAAAAACAGATTCGAGATGGTGTGCGGGACGGAGAACAAACTTTAATATTATTCCGGCAACTATTAATTATGTAAGGAGGAACAATGGAAAGACGATCATTTTTAAAAAAAGCAGGGGCTGGAACGGCTGCGGCCGCCGCTGCGCTCACCGTTGGTGCACCGGCCGTTATTGCATCCCCTAAAAAGATCCGCTGGCAGGCGACGTCCTTCTGGAATCCCAAAGTCAGGATCATGTTTGACGGGATTAAAATCTTTTGCAAAAACGTGAAAGAGATGAGTGACGGCCAACTGGAGATCAAACTCTTTGGCGGCGGAGAACTGGTTCCGCCCTTTGGGGCATTTGATGCGGTGTCCAAAGGAACCGTTCAGATGGGAACCGGGTCTCCCTATTTCTGGGCCGGAAAATCAACGGCATTTAACTGGTTTGGGTCCATCCCCTTTGGTATGAATGCCCAGTCGATCAATGCCTGGTTCTATGAGGGCAACGGCCAGGCCCTGATGACTGAACTCTATGACCAGTTCGATCTGGTTCCCCGGGTCGTGGGAAACTCCGGGGTTCAGATGGGGGGATGGTACCGGAAAAAGATCAACTCGCTTGAAGATTTTAAGGGGTTGAAGATGCGCAT
Source organism: Desulfobacula sp. (assembly GCA_028280105.1). Classification (GTDB taxonomy): domain Bacteria; phylum Desulfobacterota; class Desulfobacteria; order Desulfobacterales; family Desulfobacteraceae; genus Desulfobacula. Next base: position 917 of record JANQML010000207.1, read on the forward strand.
CGGCAGTATTGCGGGAAAAGTGATGTCTGAAATGGGGGTGACGACGGTCATGGTGCCTCCGGCTGAAATATTTCCTTCACTGGAAAGAGGGGTGGTGGATGCTGCCGAATTTGTCGGCCCGGTCCATGATATCCTCCTGGGCCTGTACAAGGTGGCCAAGTATTATTACACTCCCGGCTGGCACGAGCCCGGCCCGGTCCTGGATGTATTTTTTAATAAAAAAGCCTATAATGACCTGCCGGTTCACCTGCAGCGCATTCTCGATATTGCGGCTGCAGACATCAACATCAAAACCCTGGCCGCCTTTGATGCGCAAAGCGGTGCGGCCCTGGATAAACTGGTCCGGGACCACCAGGTGGACGTACAGGTCTATCCCGATGATGTCATGAAAAAAATAAAAGAGATTTCAACCCGGGTGATTGAAGAAGAGGCGCAAAAAGATCCCTTTGCCTTGAAAGTGCATCAGGATTACAAGGCCTTCCAGGCCAAAACCGCGGTGTGGGGAAATATGTCTGAAAAAGTATACTGGAATACAATGGCTTAATGCGTATGGAACGGTTGAAGAGAATAGTGTCTGCCTGTGACCGGATCAACGAGTGGATCGGCAGTGTGGTTGTCACCACTGCCGTATTCGGTTTCATTCTGGTGATCTTTTCCAATGTTGTGATGAGATATGTGTTCAATACCAGTTTTGTGTTCATGGCCGAACTGGAGTGGCATCTGTTTTCATTTGTTTTTCTCATGGGTGCCGGATTTACACTGCTCCATGACGGTCATGTCCGGGTGGATGTGATCTACTCTCTCATGGGCCGGAGAAAAAGGGCGATGGTCAATTTGATCGGGGTTTTTATCTTTTTGATCCCCTCGTGTGTGATGGTATTGGTAACAACCGTTCCCTGGGTCATTGTCGCCTATAAAGTCGGGGAGACATCCATCGACCCGGGGGGTATCCCGGCCCGGTTCCTGATCAAATCGGCCCTGCCGGCCGGATATTTTTTAATGCTGATCCAGGGTCTCTTGCTGGCTGTCAAAAGCGGCGTGGTCTTATTGGAGACACCTCCGGAAGAATCAAAGGTTAAGATATAAGATGCTGATCGATTATTTGCCGCTGTGGATCTCCGACTACCTGGCCGCCTGGCTTTTCCTTGTACTCACCATTGGCCTGATGGCCGGATTCCCCGTCACGTTCACCATGATGGGAATCTCTGTTTTTTTCGGTCTCATCGGTTTATCCCCGGGTTTCTTTGATCTGATGCCCCTTCGGATGTGGGGCATTATGAGCAATACCATGCTCATGGCGGTGCCGCTTTTTATTTTTATGGGACTGGCCCTTGAGCGGTCCGGGCTGGCCAAGGAACTGCTGGAAACCATGGAAGCCTTGTTCAGAAATGTCCGGGGTGGGCTGGCCATTTCCGTGGTTGTGGTGGGGGCGCTTTTGGGGGCGTCCACGGGAATTGTGGGAGCGACCGTCGTCACCATGGGGCTGATGTCTCTGCCCACAATGCTCAAACACAATTATTCCAAGTCTTTCTCATCCGGAGCCGTGGCCGCTTCCGGAACTCTGGGTCAGATTATCCCGCCCAGCCTGGTCCTGCTTCTCCTGGGGCCGGTCATGGAAGTTCCCATCGGGGATATGTTCCTGGGTGCGGTTATTCCTGGCCTCTTGCTTGTTACGCTCTACTGCCTCTTTATTGTGATCTCCTCTTTTTTTGCACCGGGTCATATTCCGGCCGCCCATGAAAGCCGTCCCGTATTTGACCGGGCATTTCTTTTACGGATCTCAAAGGCGTTACTCCCCCCTCTCTTCTTGATCCTTGCCGTCCTGGGAAGCATCTTTGCCGGTATTGCCACCCCAACGGAATCCGGTTCCATGGGAGCGGTGGGCGCCGTCCTTTTAACCGCTATGAATAAAAAACTCTCCTTTGGCCTGCTCCATGACGTGGCCAAAGGGACCATTAAAATGACCTGCATGGTCTTTATCATCATCATGGGGGCTACCTGTTTCGCCCTGGTCTTCAGGGGGCTTGGCGGTGATGATCTGTTGCGGGAGTTTGTGGACAGCATGAATTTGAGCGGATGGCAGCTGGTGACCATGGTGATGATTTTCATTTTCATTCTGGGCTTTTTCCTCGATTTTATTGAAATCACCTATATCCATATCCCGGTTATCGCACCCATTGTCATTGAATACGGATATGATCCGCTCTGGTTCGGTATCATGTTTGCCGTCAATTTGCAGACATCGTTTATGACCCCTCCCTTTGGTCCCTCCCTGTTTTATCTCAAAGGGGTGTGTCCGTCTGAAATACAGACCACTGATCTGTATAAGGGGATTATTCCCTTTGTGATCATCCAGCTGATCGCCCTGACCATTATCGCCGTTTGGCCCGGTTTGGTCACCTGGCTGCCCACAGTGGTTTACGGCAGGTGAGAAAGGAGAGCCTTTTGGACGAAAAAACCATCTGCGAAAATATTAAAAAATGCCGTATCAGAAAGCAGTATACCCTGGAAAAACTGGCGCTGCTAACCGGTCTGACCAAGGGGTATCTGAGCAAAGTCGAGCGGTCCGACAAGGCCCCCCCTTACTCCACGCTGAATAAAATTGCAGGGGCTTTGGGTATGGAGGTGACCGGCCTTCTTGAGAAAAGCAAGGGGCCGCTGAATGATATGAGGATCGACTTTACCCGCACCAAAGATGCCGCCGTCATCAGGGGGAAATCCAAAACAGAGGGGTATGACTACCAGATCCTGGCCGGGAACAAACCCGGGAAAAACATGGAACCTTTCATTATTTATGCACCGGATGAAATAAAAAAGATGTACACCCATGAAGGGGAAGAGTTCCTCTATGTCATCGAGGGCCGGCTTGAGTTTATCTACGGCGACCAGACCTATATCATGGAACCGGGGGATACGGTCTATTTTGACTCCTGTGTGCCTCACACCGGCCGGAGTCTGGGAGGTGGGACGACCCGGCTTCTGGTGATGATCTATTTTTATAAACGCAACCGGTTATAATTGCCGCAATACCTTTCTGGCATCATCCGCACCATCGAAATCCGTCTGCAGTTCAAGGGCTTTTTCCAGGGCTTTTTCAGCCTGTGCATATTCGCCTTTCTTGTTCAGTGCCAATCCCAGGTGATAGTGGAAAATCGGATTATCCGGTTCCTGCTCCACACAGGCTTCAAATTGTATCCGGGCATTATCGTACAACTCTTTCTTATAATAGACCCAGCCCAGGGTGTCCATGATTGCCGGTACGTTTCCTGCGGTCTGTTTGGCCATCCGGGCAAGGTCCAGGGCTTTGTTAAGTTCTTTTCCCTGTTCAGCATAGAGAAAGGCCAGGTTGTTGGCAGCCACGACATAGGTGGGGTTGATCTCCAGGGCTTTGACGTAATGGTGCTCTGCCAGGCCGATCTCTCCCTTTCTCTCGTATAAATTGGCGACCAGTCCGTGGGGTGTGGCCTGGTCCGGTCTTTTTTCAATAAGTACTTTATAGAGTTCAATGGCCTCATCTGTCCTCTCTTCCTGTGTCAGCAAATTGGCCAGACTCATGTAAGGTGTTAAATATTCGGGGTTCTTATCAATCGCCTCCTGAAAATAGGATTTGCCCTGTTTGGTGTCGTTGGTCGACAGGAAAAGGTTGCCTTTCAGGTTTAAAATAACGGCGTTCAGAATCGGAGCATCTCCCACTTTGGCAAGATGGGCATCACACAGTTCAAGGGCTTTTTTATGATTGCCCTGGCCGGCATGGATCGAGATGATGTTTGAAAAGACATCCATCAGATTCGGATTGATCTCAAGGGCTTTGTTAAAATTTTCCAGGGCCGGTTCCAGCCGGTTTTCAAACCGGTCGATCAACCCCAGCCGGTAATAGGCCACCGGATTGCCGGGGTCTTGCTGGACCAGGTCGTCATATATGGCCCGGGCCACGGTGAATTGTCTGTCGGCAATCTTGATATTGCCCAGCAGGGCATTGGCATTGTAATGGTTTGGAAACCGTTTGATGATTGTTTCCAACTGGGCTTCGGCCAGATGCAGATCTCCTTGTTTAAAATGGATATCTGCAAGTGTAAACCGGCCCTGGAATTGATTCGGATTCTTTTCCACGGCCTTGGCGATGAACGGTTTGGCATTTTTTAAATCATTCTTTTCATAGTAAGCGCTGCCCAGAAGAAGATTGTATATATCTGAATCCGGTTCTTCTTTGACCAGATCCTGAAATATTTTAATGGCCGGATCATAGGCCCGTTGTCTGATCAGAATTCTTCCTTTTAACAATTTCCCAGGTATGTAATCCGGCCGGTTGGCCAGAATTTCATCCACAAGGGTATCTGCTTTTAATATCTCGTCGTTTACAAAGTGAAAGTCTGCATAGGCATTTTTCACCTCATAACTGTCCGGCTCAATTTCAAGCGCCTTTTTAATCAACTCCTCAGCTGCATCTCTTTTCTCTTGACCATTGTAAAACCTTGCCAGCACCATGAGGGGTTCAATCTTTTCCGGATCAACCTCAATGGCTTCCAAAAAGAGCGCTTCCGCCATCTCCGGCTGGTTCCGGGCCTGGTAAAAATTCCCCAGAAGAATCCGCGGCCTGGTATCGGACGGCCGGTTTTCAACCAGGGTCTCAAGGACTTTCTGAGCGGTTTCATGCTCCCCCCGGGTCAGATAAAATTGGTAAACCGCTGTGCTGTAGGCAATATTATCCGGCTGGATGCGGATCGCTTTTTTTAAATGGGTCAGGGCATCTTCAAACTTTTTTTGGCTGGCATAGAGTTGGGCCAATGAAAAATGGGCTCTGTCCTGTTCCGGGTCAAGACGGATTATTTTCAGGTAAACGGGTTCGATTTCTTCGGCCCCTCTTTTATGCAGGCTCAGGACACCGGCTTTAAGGTAGAGGGTTTTAATATTATCCGGCTCTTTTGATAAAACCTTTTCCACACGCATTTCAGCCTCGGTTCTGTTTTTAGCCAGCAGATGAAAAGAGGCCAGCTGGATCTGGTATTCCAAATTTTCCGGGTCAATCTGTTCCAGGCGTATAAAGGTTTTGAATGCCTCCTGGGCATTGCCCTGTTTCAGATATATTTTGGACAGCAGGTCATTGGCATCTTTGGACCGGTTTTGAATTTTTAGAGCGTTTTTAAGCTGGATGACGGCTTTGTCATAGTCGCCTGCTTCGTAAAAGCCGTTGGCGTCTGCCATAAAATTTTGGAATTTGGACTCATCAGATGTGCATCCGGAAAATAAGAGCAAACCGGTTACGAGCAGTATGAAAATATGGAATCGGGTTGGATTCATAAGAAACCTCCGGCTGTTTTCAGCCATGATACGTGTGAATCTGTATGGCTGCCGGGTTGTCTGTTTCCGGCATCCATATTTACCTTATATTCAAAGATTATGATTATTTACCACCGAACTCTCTTTTATTTCAACTCCATTTTCAGTTGAACATGAAAAAACAGAACCGGTATAAAGACAACCGGATCTGATTTGTCAGGTCAGACCCGGTTGTGTCAATCAAAAAAATGGACAAATTGAGTTGTCAGATACGGCTTTATCCGTTTATGTTATCCTCATCGTTGCAAAAAGCGTGAAGGTTCCAGCTTCAAGGCGCCAAGGTTGCCGCTGTAGT
>JANQML010000235.1 GCA_028280105.1 Desulfobacula sp.
ATTTCATCTTTTTTTTAAAAATTTTTACCCTCCGGGAAAAACGTGAAGATCCCATCTTCTTCGTTCCCAAGGTTTTGCGGTAGATTACTACAGCGGCAACCTTGGTGCCTTGAAGTTGGAACCTTCACATTTTTTGCAACGATGAGGTAAAATTCAGAAACTTTCAATAAAAGAGCTGTTTGACAAAACAGGGTTCACCCTTTAAAATTCATCCATATCTAAAAAACAGGATGGCTCATGGCGGACCGTTCAGAAAAAAAATTGGATGTTGAAAAATATGCAAAATATGCCCAAATTCTGGAGCAGACAAAGTGGGCCAGCGAATTCTCATGGGAGCATATCCGGATTATCTGCAATTACATCCGGCCGGTCAGCGCAAAAAAAGGAGCCGTTATCTTTGTGGAAGGTGCCCGGGAAGAGAGTCTGGGGATTATTGTCAAAGGGGCTGTGGATATTTTTAAACACAACGAAACCGAGCCGGTGCGGGTCACGACCCTGAAGAGTTCCCAAACATTTGGCGAAATGGCGTTGATTGACGGCGAGCCCCGTTCCGCAACCGGTATTGCAGCCAAAGACACGATTATCTTTTTCATATCTAAAAAAAGCCTGATTGAATTGTCAGAAACCTATCCGAAACTCGGGCTTCAACTGCTGTGGAAGATTTCAAAATTGATCAGTCAGCACCTGAGGCGGACCACGGGGATGCTGGTGGATTATCTGGAAAATTAGAATAAACCTCAACGTTGCAACGATGAGGTAAATCAGAGACGGCGGTCTATATTCCCGGATTCAGGATTTCAGCATGGGTCTTAATTTTTTCTTTTGAAAGCGTCAATATGTCCAGTGCCTGTGTCGGGGCAAATTCGAGGCAGTGTTTGTACCGGTCGGTAATCTCCATTATCTTTTGACCGATGGCATCGTTTGAAACGGACAGATCGATATGACAGAGCGCGTTGGTAAATGAACAGATGACCCGTTGCAGATCCGGCAGTGAAAGCCCGTCTTTATCAATATTCAGATTCGGCAGCGGTTTCATGGCATGGATGATTGATTGCGGAAGGCTCCACTTGGAGGTGATAAACCGGCCAATCTCGCTGTAGGAAACCCCGATAACGGATTTAGATGCCTGCTCCCGGGACAATTGCTCATCATCACACAGGATTTCGACTCTCAGAAAGACCGATGGAGAAAACAGCGCAACCAGATATTGTCCGAAATCATACAGCATGGCGCTGATCTGAATGGCTTCTGCATCCTTAAGCCCTTCTTCAATAGCGATCTGACGGGCAACAATACTCCGCTGAAGGGCTTTGATTGTCTTGTCTTTTAAGATTTTGATGTTGGCGATATCTTCCATGAATTCGTATATTTTAAGACTGGCGGCAGCCAGTTTAATCTCCTCGGTTCCGAGAATAATCATGGCCTCTGAAACCGTGGTGACGCCTTTTTCCGTGAAATGGCCGTAAAATGAAGAGTTCACGAGCTTAAGCAGTTTGGTTGTCAATGCCACATCCTTGATAATCACATCCGCAATATCACCGGCTGAAGAATACTTCATCCCCAGGATCTTATTCACGTCCTGTATTTGAATTGAAAAAGATAAAAAGGAATCGTTCTCGTGCATTTTTTTATAGATATATTTAACAAAACGGGTGGGGTCAATTTTCTCTTTATTTAGGCCCGGCGTGTTCGGCCCTTTTGATATCCGGTTAAAAACCGGCAGGTCCAAACGATCCAGATCAATCCCGGAATGAATGGGTTCACGTGTTGTCATTAACGCTCCAAAAAGAAAACAGACCTTGAAAAACCGCTTAAATAAACCTTATAATAGATCTAAGGCTTTTTTTTTTCAACCCAATTTAATGATCGGCCATTTAATCTCAGCCCGTTTAAATCAGCCCGTTTAAATCGGCCGGCAGGTCAATGACTATCATGTGCGGAGGTTTATCATAGCGTCTTCTGATCTTCATCCGGGTTCTTTGGATCGTCAGATGCGTAAAAACCGATCCGCTTTTTCCAACTACAATATGGTCAGAATGAGAGAGGCGCTACGTTATTTCTCTCCTGAAAAACTCCGTCTTTTTTTAAAAATACCTTTTTACCTGCATATCAACTCCGGCCGCTACCCCGGTTTTGTCAACTCAAGAACCCAAGCCTATGGCATCTGGCGGTTTGAACAATCCGGCTTTTACCGGGAGGCGGCACTTAACAATCTTTTTCCAAAATCGATTATTGAAACCTGCCGGGTCAAGAAACCCGCTATTTTAGGGCTCTATCATATCGGCAGTCTTGGAACCTTTACCCAGTCCGAAGGATCTGATTTTGATTTCTGGGTTATGATCGATAAAAAGAAGTTCTCCCGGGCAAGATATGAGGATCTGGAAAAAAAACTGGACGCGATTGTCAGCCACTGCCGTGATGCATGTGATCAAAAGGTCAGTTTTTTTATCATGGATCAAAAGGAGATCCAAACCAATCACTATCTGCCCTTTCAGGGAGAGGAAACCCTTGTGGCACCAAAGCTTTTTTTAAAAGAAGAATTTTACCGCACCTTTTTAATGATTGCAGGTAAGATTCCGCTCTGGGCTGTCTTGCCGTTTCAGTTACAGCAGGATTCATCCATGAAAACCCAGGCGCTCATCCGGCAGATTCTGGCTGACAACGACGATCTGATCGACCTGGGGTTGATCCGCAGTATTCCCTTGGCCGACATATTAAAAGGGTTGCTGTGGCATATCTGTAAATCAAAGTCGGATCCTGTAAAAGCCTTGATAAAGGCAACCATGATTTTTTCCGTCGGGTTTTCAAGACATGGCTCGTCCCGGCTTCTCTGTGATCAAATCCGGCAGGGGTATTCAAAAGCAGGCATAGACGACTACAGGGTTGATCCGTACAAGGCATTGTTTGACCGGATTCTTAAGTTTCATGAAACAGAAGATCCCGCAGGGGTAAATCTGATAAAAAATGCTGTTTTTTATCGATTGTGCGGGTATCCCCAAGTGAAGATACCCGGGGTAAATTCTCCCAAAAGACTGTTGTTGGATACCTATATTCGCAAATGGAAGCTGAACAAGAGTCAGGTAAAAAAGCTATTGTCCTATAAGGATTGGTCGGAATCGGAAAAGCTGGTACTGGAGCGCTCTTTTGTTTCGCGTCTGACCCAAATGGTCGAGTATGCCCGTAAAAAAATCGGAAAAATCGATCATTCAATAGACGAGAGTGAAAAAAGAAACTGGACCCTGTTGACCAATAAAACAAAGGAGCGGTTGAACCGGGCGAATCATAAGATTGAGGCGTGTTCCTGCTTTTTAAAACGGCAACATTTTACCCGCCTGACAATTGCCCACGGCTCAAGCGGATTTACACTTGATCTGCAGACCCGTGAAGGCGAGGAGATAAGCCGTATTCACCGGCACCCGAAATTATTGGGTCTGTTTGGCTGGGTACTTGAAAACCAGTTATACCGCAGGCAGCAGGCAGAGTTTAAATTTAACAGCCCGTTACACTTGTTTGAATCCACGTCAACACCGATCTCCCCGGATCATCTGTACCTGAAGTTTGTACCGCTGAAACCCCTATCCGATGATTTATTTGAAAAAGAAGCTGCCTGGTCAAAGATGGTTGTGATGTTGTACTATGATGAACAGACCCTGACCGCCGGGGAGTTTCTTATCAGCAATTCATGGGGGGAATATTACCTGGATGAGGCGGTATTTAAGGGGGATGAGCCGATTCAGGATAAATGCCGGAAACTTGTTCGGAAAATGAAAATGTATTCAGATGAGGGAACACGGATTTATATCTGTCAGCTGGCAACGATGCACGATCCAAAGATTGTCTATCGGATTAAAAAAGCTTATACTGACAACGAGAGCCCGAACCATGCCTTAACAATGAGGAAAAAACCGTATTTAGACCGGTTATAGGAACAACGTATGGGTGATAAATCAATACTTCTTGTGGATGATTCCGATACCTCCACTCTCACGCTTGAGACCATGTTAAAATCATGCGGGCATCCGCACATTGTCCGGGCGAATGGTGCGGATAACGCCTGGGTGGTGATGAAAAACAAGCCTGTGGATTGTGTGATCTGTGCATATACCATGCAGGAGATGTCAGGGCTGGCATTGTTGAAAATAACGCGGAGAGAAGACGGTTTTTCAGAGATTCCGTTTTTCTTAACCGATGCCGCTTTTACCAAAATCAAGGTCCTTAAAGCCGGTCAGTCCGGGGTGACCGGGTTGTTTGTCCTTCCCTTTGACGAATCGGTGATCAAATCAAAGCTGAATGCGGCATTTACCCGGGATGAAGATCCTGAGATTCGTGACGTCAAGGCCTCTTTCAGCCACGGACTGGAACTGATTGAGAATAAAGAGTATGACAAAGCCATCGGCGTGTTCACGGAATTGCTCATCCGGAAGGAGAACCCGGAGTACTATTATAATATCGGGTATATCAGAACCTCCCAGGGCAAACATTATGAAGCCATTGAAGCATTCTCCAAAGCCACCCGTCTGGATAAGCTGTTTGCCAAAGCCTATCAGGAGATCGGAAGGGTGTATAAACTGATGGGGGATCTGGCCAAGGCAGAGGAGTTCATGCACCAGGCCGCTGAAATATATATGGATACGGATAAATTGGGGCCTGCTGAAGATGTGCTCAATGAGATGTTGGAGTCAGGCACGGATTCGTTAAATGTCTTTAACACCCTGGGTGTGCTGTATCGGAAAAAAGGAGATACGGCCGTGGCGCTTGCCCAGTACAAAAAAGCACTAAAGGTCCATCCGGACGAACCGTATATCTATTACAACATCGGCCGGCTCTATCTGGATATGAAAGAGACGGAACAGGCCAAGGATTATTTCAGGATGGCATTGGACAAGGACTCATCCTTTGATGAGGCCAAACAGGTGATCAAGGCCATTGATCTGGGACTGGTCTGATCCAAAGGCCAAAACCTGTCTTCTGTTTGACAGTCCCGATCATTTACAGCACGGATTGTATGGCAAACTGAAAAACCGTTTGCCGGCTTTGGTTAAAGCTGCTCGGAATCGGTCTTTTTTTGTTCAAGATCTTCCCACCGGTCATACAGGTTCTGAACCGCTTCCTGGGCCGCCTTTAATTCAGAACAGGCTTTTTCCATCTTTTCCCTGTCATTGGCGGTTTCAGGGTTCTGAACCTGTTGGGTGAGCCGTTCAACGATTGCCTCCGCGTTTAAAATATGGTCTTCGATATGGTCCAGTTCGAATTTATCTTTGTATGAAAAATGCGTTTTCTGCGGTTTGGGCCGTGCCGGTTTTTCTTTGATTTTCTTTGTTTTTTGCGGCAAAAAGAGATTCCGGTGTGCCATGATCTGGGAAAAATCTTTGAAGAAAAGGCTCTCTTTACCCGGATCAAGGTAGAGCATCCGGTGACAAACCCGGTCCATGAGGTACCGGTCGTGGGAGACAATAACAACGGCACCGGGAAACTGCCGGATACTCTCTTCAAGGACTTCCAAAGAGAGGATATCCAGATCATTGGTCGGCTCATCCAGCATCAGGACATCACAGGGCGTCAGCATGACATTGGCCAGCATGATTCTGGCCTTTTCACCGCCGGACAGACGGTTTACCGGCATATCCAACTGGTCCGGCATGAAAAGAAACCGTTTGGCCCAGGTCACAATATGGATGGGTCTGCCCTTATAATTGACACTATCCGAACCGGCCGGATTGAGTGCCTGTTTAAGGGTGTGATCCGGATTTAATGCAGACCGGGTCTGGTCAAAAACAGTGATTTTCAAGTCCTGGGCCCATTCGATCTTACCGGTATCCGGTTTGACTGTCTGCTCAAGGACCGATAAAAAGGTGGATTTTCCGCTTCCGTTGTCTCCCACAACCCCCAAACAGAATCGGGGTCCGATTTCAAATGTAATGTCTGAAAACAAGGGGGTATGATTCAAGTGCTTTCCTATCCGATATGCCCGAAGCAGGCTCTTTGTTCGTCGGCCTGTGGCATGAAAGTCAATATCAACGGTTGCCGTGGATCGGTTCCTGTTTTTTAAGGCTGATAATTGGTTTCTCAGTTCCATGGCCTGGTCAATACGGTATTTGGCTTTTGATGTTCGGGCTTTCGGGCCCTGCCTGAGCCATTCCTCCTCCCGCCGCATCTTGCTGGACAGGGAATCCTGCTGCTTTTGCTGTGCAGTTAAGAATTTGTCACGTTGCCTGTTAAAGTGGGTGTAATTGCCGTTCACTCGGTAATAACCGGCAGGGTAGTAACGGCCGATTTCCATCACATTCCGGCAGACATGGTCCAGAAAACTGCGGTCATGGCTGACCAGTATAAATGAAAACCGGGCGGTTTTTAAAATTTGCTCCAGCCATAAAATTCCTTTTATATCCAGGTGGTTGGTGGGTTCGTCCAAAAGCAGGAGATCGGGTTGCGTGCACAGGGCCCGGGTGATGGCAAGTCTTTTTTTCCAGCCTCCGGACAGATGTTTAAACAGCGTACCAGGGGATTCGAATTCTCCTCTTCCAATGGATGTCTGAACAATCCGGTGCATTTCCTTTTCATCAAATCCAAGTCCGTCAAGACCGTCATACAGGAGCTGCTCAACACTTTTATCCGGATCCATACGGTCGTCCTGTTCAAGGTATTGAAACCGGACATCCTTTTTAGCGACCCTTTCTCCTGAGTCGGGCACGGTTTTACCGGCAATAATTTTCAACAGGGTGGATTTGCCCGACCCGTTTGATCCGATGATGCCCAATTGCTCCTTGAGCTTAAAATCGATGGACAGATCATGGAACAGGGTGTCATCCCCATAGGTTTTTGAAATATGCTTCAGGCTGAAGACAAGGGTCATAATAGATAATTAAGAATTGCTGTTTTGAAGTTGACGCCACACCCGTACCATTTTGATCACAAAACTGATGGCCAGGGTCAGGCTGATCAGGATGACAAAACTGGCGGAAAAAAAAGTCATGATAAAATTGAAGGGATCATTCAGGGTATAAGCCAAGATGAGCAAATCGATACCGAATACAAGAAAAAAAATAGAAACCAGGAACATAATCACCTGGAGCACCCACCACCTATATTTCATAGCCATCCTTATTTATTCATGCTGTTTTTTACGAACAAGCAGTCTACCGTTTCGATCTTAAAAAATCAAATCTTTGTGCATCGGTTGTTTTCCGTTCGGTTCGGATACGGCTGAAACGAATTCAGAACAGTGCCACCTGCATTATTCGCCGATGATCTTTACCAACACCCGTTTCTTGCGTCTGCCGTCGAATTCACCGTAAAAGATCTGTTCCCATGTCCCGAAATCAAGCCGGCCCCCGGTAACGGCAACAACGGCTTCACGACCCATAATCTGGCGCTTCATATGCGCATCTGCATTGTCTTCCCCGATATTATGACGGTATCCGGATACCGGTTCATGCGGGGCCAGTTTTTCCAGCCAGACGTCATAATCGTGGTGAAGTCCGGATTCGTCATCATTGATAAAAACCGATGCGGTGATGTGCATGGCATTTACAAGGACAAGGCCCTCTTGTATGTCGCTTTCATCGATGCATTGCTGTACCTTTGGGGTAATATTGATGAATGCCCGTCTTGTGGGAACATCAAACCATAATTCTTTACGAAAGGTTTTCATAAAAGATCCTTTTTTATTGTTTTTAAAAAATGGGATTATACTATACCTGAAATCGATATCAACCTTATCCGTGCCCCCTGATCCACCATCAAGGCACCGCCTGCTACGTTGCCTGCGGTCGTTCCTCCCT
>JANQML010000238.1 GCA_028280105.1 Desulfobacula sp.
TCATCCCCACGATGTCGGTGATACCGTTTTTGGAACCGTCAATCACGCCGGTGGGCAGTGAGGTGTAAACTTCCGGCCATGCAACGGGTGTGGCCGAGGCTCCCATTCTTTTTACCAGTGTCTGCTGCAGGGGCGAGTTAATGGTACGGATCCGAAGTCCTTTCATGTCTGCCGGGGATTTGATCTGGCGTTTGGTATTGGCAAGGTTTCTCCATCCGCCGGTGTTGGTCATGGTCATGATCCGCGGGCCGCCTTTTTTCAGGACATGCTGGCGGATAACGTTCAGAAACGGACCGGTCAGCACTTCTTCGGCAACCGCATCATTGTCCATCATATACGGAAGGTCCATCACCTGGAGTTCGGGAAAGGCCACAGAGATACCGCCGATGGTCATCTGGTGAATCTGGATGATGTTGCTCTGGGTGGCTTCATAGCATTCACCGGCATTGCCGCAAAGCTGTGCCCCGGAAAAGATTTCAACGGCGATTTTGCCGTTTGAGCGGGCCTGGACATAGTCTTTAAATGTCATGGCACCATCATAATCTTCATCACTGGTGTTGGACAGGTGGACGATCCTGAGTGTGTGATCCGCTGCAAAAGCGGCACTTGACCCGAAAATGAGTAAGCATGCTGCCAAAAGAACGAGTAAATTTTTCATGGGAAACTCCTTTTAATATAAATAAATTGATAAAATTTATCCGCCGGCCGTACCCAGCAGCCAGCTGGCTGCGGCAGGAACGTCCAGATAACCTAACCAGTTGGGGATGGCCAGGGTAAGGATCGGTATATATGAGATCATAAAAATCACTAAAAACTCGATGATAAGGAACGGGATCATTTCCACGGCGATCTTTTCAAGGGACTCTCTGCTCAGCCCGGCTGCCACAAAGAGGACCAGCCCCATGGGCGGTGTGGCCAGGCCAACGGTCACGTTGACACACATGCAGATGGCAAAGTGGAGCGGATGAATCCCCACGCTGACCATGGCCGGGCCTAAAATCGGCCCCAGGATCAGGATGGCCGGACCGGCATCCAGGAACATGCCCACAACAAAGAGCAGGATGTTGACCATAAAAAAGACCGTGTACGGATTTTCGCTTATAGAGAGAACCAGACGGGCCATTTTTTCCGGGGTGTGATAGAAACTGACGATCGATGCAAAACTGACGGCTGCAGCCACCAGCATCAAAATAACACCGGATGAAATGGCAGCGGAGGTAAATACTTTGGGAATATCCGCGATTTTCATCTGCCGGGTGGCCAGAGCCACAATCAGGGCATATCCGGCACCCACGGCCGCAGCTTCTGTCGGGGTAAAAATACCGGCAAGGATTCCCCCCAGCATGATCACCGGTGTCATCAGCGGAATGGCACCGTCCCAGAGTGCTTTGAACCGCTCACTCCAGGGCATGGGCTCATTGGCCACGGGAAAATTCCGGCGTTTGGCAAGGTAGGCCGTCAGAAACATGAGTCCAAGGCCGATTCCCAGCCCCGGTACAAGACCTGCGGCAAAGAGCCCGGCAACGGATACGTTCATGACAAACGCGTAAAGGATCATCAGACCTGACGGAGGAATAATCGGTCCGATGACCGAACTTGCCGCAGTGACTGCGGCAGCGAACCTGCGTGTGTATCCGTTTTTTTCCATGGCCGGAATCAGCATTGAACCCAATGCGGACGTATCGGCTACCGCAGATCCGGAAAGACCGGCAAACAAGATGGAGGATGAGATGTTGACCTGGGCCAGACCGCCTCTTCGGTGCCCTAAAAAGGCCGAGGCCAGCTTTACCAGGTTTTTTGTGATCCCCCCGTGGTTCATGATTTCACCGGCCACGATAAAAAACGGCAGGGCCAGGAGAGGAGGGCTGTACATGCCGTTGAACAACCGGGTGTATAAGAGTTTTAAAAAGAGGGGTTTTCCATCAATAATAAAGGCCATGCCCGGGCCGAAAAGGAGAGCGAAAACAACCGCCATGCCACCGAACATCATTACCATGAAAATAAAAAAATACATCATACCGGTTCACCCCCTTTGGCTGCAGCTGTTTTTGCATCTTCGGCATGTCTGGCGGCCGCCGGGTTGATAATGCCGGAAAAATCTTTTAAAAACCCCTCGAGTACTGCCATCATGAGCAGAACCCAGGCCGGCGGCATGATGATATAGACCCATGCCTTGCTGACCTCCAGGGCCGGGAGTTCAAGGCGGCTGCCCCCCTTGTACATGGCCCATGCCTGATCCAGGCAGACGGCTGCAATGAGCAGGACGATCAGGTGGCACAGGCACCGGATAACATATTCAGCCCGGTTCCGGTTAAGCATGTCCCGAAAGAGCATCATACTGATGTTCAGGCCTTTCCGGTACGCCACCGGTAAAATGGTAAAGGCGATCCAGACCATCATCCACAAAGAGGCCTCTTCGGTCCAGGACAGTGCATTGTTCAGTACATAACGGTAAAATACCTGAACAATGTTCAGCATGGTAATTGAGAAAAGAAGGATCCAGGTCAGGTTGACCGCCAGCCATTCCACAAGATCATTGGTTTTGGCCAGTGCAGTCATCATTCTGTTTGATGTCGCCATGGTGTCTCCTTGATGGATGATATATGGGTTGTAATATGCTATCGTGTCAATTCAACGACTTCGATATCTGCCAGTCCGGCAAAAATTCTTAATACCGGGCGGTGTTCGCCGTATACAATGCTGGTATGATGTTCAAGCCCGGCCTGCATCAGGTTGTCCAGTACCTCTGTCACCGGGCTGTCAAGCCTTGCCACACCGGCTGTACCGGAAAAGGCCAGGGGGGCCTGCTGCATCTCACCGCCGCCGATGACCAGCCGGGTTTTTCCATGGCCTTTACTGAGGCGGGCCATGGTAAATCTGCCCGGTTTTAACGGAAATTCGTTCAACAAGGGCAATTACCGGTTGGAATGTATGGTGGCCCGGATATCTGTGTCCGGATCGGCCATCTGCACCGGTGCCTGGCCGCAGTGCCAGAAAACACAGGTATCGGT
>JANQML010000271.1 GCA_028280105.1 Desulfobacula sp.
CCGCCAGCGGGCTTCGTCTGCTTTGACTTCCACCATTTCCGCAACAAAGGGGAGATGATTTTCAGGCAGGTTGAGTATCCGTGCAAGAGCTGTTCTGAAAATTTGAAAATCCGGCGGCATATTGGAGCCGGGGCGGGCCTTGATCTTTTTTTTCTCTTCCGTTAACCGGCCCAGTTCCAGTTCTTTTTGCTCCAGGGTGAGTGCCAGCCGGTATTTTTCTTTTTCCTCTGTTTCAGATTTTTGCTCAAGATTCGTTAACCGGTCTTTTGCGGTTTGCTGGTTTTTTCTCAAGGCGGTTTCGGTCAGGCGGGTATCCAGACCCATGGTGCGGGTCAGATTTTTGTAATCATCTGCGCGACTTTTTACCCGGGCAATGTTTTTCTTGTGTTCTTTGATGCGGGCCTTGAGATGCTCCGCTCCGGCTCCGCCGGCCTGGAGGTAAACCTCTTTTAATATGTCGGCCCGCTCCTGAAGCGCATCGGTATTCCGCCTTTCGATTTCGATCTTTTCCGCTGTTGCTTCAATCTTTATTTCAAGCCTGTCTGCCTGTTTGCCCCACATCCGGTAACCGGCATCGGCAAACCAGATCGGAAGCACCTCCAGGAGCTCATGCCGTTTTTTTAATTGATCTTCACAGGTTTGGTAAGCGTTGTTTTTTTTCTCAATGGGAAAAAGGGACCGTTGCTGGTCAAGGGCAATTTCAAGCTCACTGCGAATCCCTTTCAGGGTTTCAAATTCCTGTGCCACCTCAGCGGCCCGCTGAAAACCGGACCGGTCATCAAGAACCAGTTCCCTGAAGATTTCATCAATACTGTTCAACTGTTTTAAACCTGCCGCCCGGTTCAACAGGGCAAATGCGTTTTCTCCCACTTCAAAAAAACGGCGCAGGTGGGCGATATACCCTTTTTTGCTGTCAAAAATTCGAAATCCCGTGGTCTCCCTGGCCAATTGTTTCAATGCACGAATGCCGCCCTCATGGTGAACCGTGAGCCATTCTTCCATCGCGGGTGTTTCAGAATCGGAAAACAGCCAGGCACGGCGCAGGTCGGAATGGGAAAAACCAGTGCCGTCAATCCAGAACAATGCACCGATGCGGACGGCTGTTTTGCCGTCGGTGAAAACCGCACTGACGGCGGTGGTTGTTTTACCGGGACGGGCGATATGGCTGTTATCTCCCGTGTTGTTCCCGGCCCCGGACACACCCCGGACATAAGAGATCAAATCCCGGTCGCTTTCATGGCCGCCGGTGGAGGCCAGGTTATATTTGGGGACCGGGGTGATAAGGGTCATAAAGGCATCGACAAGGGTTGTTTTCCCGCTTCCTGTGGGGCCCACGATAGCGGTTCCCAAAGGGTCGATTTCAAGGGGTTCGGGCCGGTTGAACGGCCCCCAGTTATGCACCTCCAATTGTTTTAAAATAAAAGCGGATGACGAGACCCTTGAAGGGTTTGCCGTCTTTTTGATATCCATATCCGCTTTCACGTTATAATCTGCCACCCGCTTGGGCCTGTTGGTTTTCCGGGATCATTTTTTTTAAATGGTTCAGCAGCGTATCAAGGGATTGGGGATTGGCAAGATGGGCGATAAGGGGTTTAATCGTCACCCGGTCCTTTGCATCTATTTCAGAAACAATGCCGTGAACTTTCAGCTTTTCCAGCAGATTACGAAGCCTTTTCTGCTCTTTTAAATCACTGCCGGGGTCGCCTAAGAAATCCCGGAGCGGGGGCAGTAAGTCATCAATGTGGATGGTGGCTCCTTCCGCGCCGATACCGGCTTCATCTTCGTGTGCGATAAAATGCTGCCGGAGCATGGCCGTCAGAAGAGACTGTTCCAACGTCAGCCGTTGCCTCCTCACAAGGGGATGGGACCATTCATCCTCCCTGTCAAATAATTGCCCGGCCACTTTTAGAAATGCGATACCACGGATTTCATCCAACGCCATTTTAAGGTCCAGGGGTTCCAGAACATCATTGATCTTTTTTTGCTCCTGTTGTGCCGTTTTATACAGGCTCTGTTTCAGGCCGCTTTCCACAATACCGTATCTTAACAATTCCTGGACCGCCGATTTGACGGCAACAGGGGTATAATTTCCAGTATCGCCGTCACCCCGTGATATCTCCCCGTCGTTTTCCAATGGCTTGTCAAGAGGATCCGGAGCACCTGAAGCCGCCTTTTTTTCGGTGATCCGGTCAAATATGCTTTTCATCCCAAATCCTCCATATCGATGGATTTCAATGCCTTACCGGTTAATTCCACCTTGGGCACATTAAAACGGAACCATTGTCCGGAACGGTTTTGGTAATCAATCAATTCCCGTTCTCCCAAAACAGGCAACCCCGCTTCCCTTGCCATGCCGATCCAGAAAGACAGTGTCTCAAGATCATGGCTGGACATCAGGTCTTTAGACAATTCGGACAGGCTCATCTTTTCATCGGAAGAAAGCAATACATCCATGGTCTTACGGATCAGTTCCTCTTGGTCCAGGTCATCAAACGCTTCCCAGAATTCGTCTTCAATATCATCAATCCGCATGGCCTGTTTTTCAAGATTCAAATCCGGTGTACCGCCCGGGTCAACGGATTTGAACCGGAGCCGCTCCACAAGGCGAAGATTTGAGGCTGCCACGGCAACAGGGGGAAAAGGAGACGGCATTCTTCTCAGGGCAGCGCTTTCCCAATCCAGGGCTTTATCACCTGCGATTTCAAAAATTTCGTTGAGCAGTTCTCCGACCCGGTGATTTTCAGAGGCAATGCTGGTTTTTAGAAAGTTTTTTACATCTTTTTCACTGCGGGCCCTGGCCTTGAGGATGCTGAGGGATTCACTCACCAACCGGGTGATGAGCAAGCGCAAGTCAGACTGTTGAGCGGGATTAAGGGCTTTGCCGCCTGCCGGATTTTGAAGAATGGATCTGATACGCTGCTTCATCAGATCCAACGCCACGGACTGGTTCAACTGCCGGTAGAATCCGTGGAACACTTTGCCCTCCGGTGTTTCTAGCAGGGTGTCGTGTCCGTCAAGTAATTTATCAATGATTTCCCCCCTGTGGTGATGGGCCTTGATGATGGACTGGCGAAGTTTTTTATCTGCCGTCCGGTAGGAGTCTTCCACACGGCGGAAATCCGACCGAAGGCTCATGGCAAGGGAATAGACTTCCCGGATACCTTCCACGGCTTTTTCTCCTTCCAGCACTTCAAATTGGCCGGACTGAACCTTTTTCATTTCTTTTTCCAACATTCGGATCTGTCTTCGCAAATAAGCTGTCCGGCTTTTCTTGTCAGGGTTGAGGCGGGTTTCAAGATTTTCGATTTCACGCTGGACCGTAGCCAGTCTGGAGGCTGTGGACGTCATCATGCGGCCGTCCATACGGTCCATAAACTGAAATACCTTTTCCAGAGCATCTGTTGCCAAAAGCGTTCCCTTACGTTCAACCAGCAGTTTCTTTTGAGACCACTCCCGCAGTTCCTTGCTTGCCAGTGCCGGAAAATCATCCGTATGAATGCTGAACTGTTCGTTGTTGACATTTATTTCAAATATCTGTGCCAGCAATTGCACGGCATCTTCATAGGCAATGCCCTCCTGCCGGTTTTCGAACAGCTGCATCAGGCAGCTTATCACCAGCGGTGCCCGGCGGGCTGCCAACAATCGCCAGGCAGGGTTACTGCGGCGGGCTATGATAAAGTTTCGGCAAAGCTCTTTACTCTTTGTATCCATCTTTTTTACCTTTGGTCTCTCACGGGGCAGAAGCCTTGGCCATGGAATAAATATAGAATACGAGCCGACCTTTGTGCAATTGGGTTAATACGTTTTATTCAGCGGCTCACCAGGCTCGTTTTTTTATAAAAACCATAGGGTACCTACATTCATCGAATAGCATGGAACCTCTCTTTTTTGCTATAAAAATAATGCGTTCTTAGAAAAAGTAATTTTTGAAAGGTGTGTTTGGGTACCAAAATATAGAATGTTTAACGATCATGGGTGAGATTCTGATATCGCCTGTTTTAAAGCTGTGAAAATCCTTTTCTGATCTGATGGGGTTAAATAGGCTGACATGGGCAGGCTTAAACACCGGGCTGCCACCTGTTCGGATACCGGAAAATCCCCGGGGTGGTGGCCCAGACCTCCAAATGCCCCCTGCAGGTGCAACGGTGTGGTGTAGTAGGCAACCGTTGGGATCTTTTGCGCTTTCATTTTTTGCGACAATTTGTCCCGGTTTTGAACGCAGATGGTATATTGGGCATAAACCGAGGTGTTGTCCTGGGCAATGATGGGTATCTCAAGACCTGGTAAACCTTTGAGCATGTCGTCATACCGTTTGCCCACACGGGCACGATCCTCGCACTCCTTAGGAAAAATAGCCAGTTTCTCTAACAGAATGGCTGCCTGGATCGTATCTAAACGGCTATTGATGCCCAACAATGGGTGGTCATGCTTGATCTTCTGGCCGTGAACCCGTATTTGCCGGAGCTTGTCTGCCAGTTTTTGATCCGGGGTAAAGATTGCTCCGCCATCCCCATAACATCCAAGTGGCTTGGAAGGAAAAAAAGAGGTGCAGCCGAAGATGGACTGGTTGCAGGCTTTGACACCACGATGGGTGGCCCCGAAACACTGGGCCGCATCCTCGATAACCGGCAGGCTGTGGCGGGCGGCTATTGTATTTATACGGGTCATATCCGCACACTGGCCGTAAATACCCACCGGCATGATGGCACGGGTCCGGGGAGTGATAGCGGATTCAAGCTGGTCCGGGTCCATATTGAAGGTTTCCGGCTGGATATCGACAAACACTGGTACGGCTTTCAACATAGAGATAACTTCTGCCGTGGAAATCCAGGTATAGGGTACGGTTACAACCTCATCACCAGGCTGGATATCCAGAGCCATGAGTGCCAAAAGGAGGGCATCTGTACCGCTTGCGCAGGTAATGCAATGGGCTGTACCCGCATACTCGGCCAGTTTCTCCTCCAATTCCGGGATTTCAGGACCCATGATATACCTGCCGTGATCAAGTACCGTTGTGATGCGAGATTCAATTTTATCCCTGATCCGGGCCTGCTGTGTTTTAAGGTCAATAAATTCCATTTGTTGATACCAATCCTTTATTTTTTTCAGCTCTGTGCTTGTAAATCGGGGTGAGTAACCATGGACAGACCACGGAAAACACCTTTCTCAAACGTCACGCCTTCTTAAACAGACACATTACTCTGGATTTTGCAACCTTTTCCTGCCCTGACACGGACCCGATTACAACGTTCTGGCCGACGTTACACCTCTCTCCTGTTTTTTTTATCTTTATTATGGGGCCAGACCGTGATTTTGGGGTCAAAAAGGGCATTTTTATTTTTTTTAAAATAGTTTCAATATGTTATTTCGGCGACCCCTATTAAGCAGTATTGTCTCCCGAATTCGTCTATATGGCTTTTAACGCGCCGGAAAGCAGTTTTCCAGCCACGTCTTTTACAATGACACTGGCTTGGCCCAGCCGTTCATTAAGTACTGCGATTTTTTTGTTTTTCTCTGTTTCCCGGTTAACAGCTTCTATCAGGGCTTTTAGCTCTTCCTGGTCAGTGCGATCGGGGAGCAGTTTCTTAAGTTTATCATCTGGAATTGGCTGTAATCGTGTAATTTTGTCCTGAAGTTCGCGGGTTGTCGCATCTGCCTGGGATGTAAAATCATATTTTGACATTTTATTTTTCCTTTCCCATGGGTTATTTGTCAATTTATTGATCATCATTATTGCGGATCAATTTTTTTATTTCATCCTCAAATGCTGTAAATTTATCTTTAAATTCAGTGATGGTGTCTTCAGCATCCTCTTTTTTCTTCAGCAGGTCTGAAAACAGATCATTATATTCAACCAGTTTGTCCATGATGTGATCTCTTTTTTCCAGAACACTTAATTTTTTCAGGATCTCATCCCGGTTTTTTTGAACATCAACAACCGATTCAAGATGGGCCGTAATGGCAGTCTGACCGGCAATCAGATCAGTCCATGCACCGTTTAACAGCTCAATCACCATCTCTTCCTGGGTGTTTATGGGATCTAAAAGATCTTTTCGGATTTTATTGATCTGGGTTTGTGCCGCCTCTGAAAAATCAAGAAGAACCTGGCCAAGCTGCCCCTTTTGATCTGTCACCACATCCTCCACCCCTTTTAGAACGGCACTTTTCTGGGGCTCGGGAAAGGGCTGGCCTTTCCATTGAACATCTATGTCCGATACCTTGATACCGGAAAGCAGGTATGCATTGTCAAGATCCTGCCGAAATTTTGGATGATCAACAGCCTTTGAAAGAAAAAGGGGGATCCATTGGGTCTCTATAAATGTGGTGACATCCTGTCTTAATTTCTCATGGTATTGATGGACAAATTGAATATGGGATTTTTGCAGTTCCACAGACTGGTCCAGAGTGATCTGGGACAGCTGCACGGTTTTTGTCGATGTTGTTGAGCAGGCACTTAACAACAGCAGGACGATCAGAATAAAACACCATGAGATTCGTTGAGATCGAAACATAGTCTTTCTCCTTCTTTAACCAGTTTAAACAGAAACTCTTTATTTATGGCAACGATGAGTTATATGCCATGCGTATCCAGATATAAAATGTCGATTGGCACGAGCCATTTTGACCGAATGATTTTAAAGCATTAAAGGGTCTGTTTGGATATAAAAATGAAAGTGATAAGAGCTGCTTTTGAGAAATTTTATCTTTTGAAAGCAATGGGTTGAAGGTGCTTGCTTGGCCCGGTCCCGTAATAATAAGCTGAACAATCGATTGCCGCATGTGCCCCTTTGTCCGGGCGGTGAGGCCGCCGTTGTTTCTGCGCGAGCAGCTCTTTTCGCCGCGGATTTGCGCTTTGAGACAGCTTTTCCTGCTATTAAATCAGGCTGTCAACCCTTTATTCTGCCGTTTTATTAATAAAATCAATTTCATACTTCTGTTCACCGTATTTTTTTTCATGGTCAAAAATAGTGCCTTCTGTGAGGGTGATATGCAGAACGATTGAGTTCGGATCGTCCTCGCCGCCTTCCTCACCGAACCAGTCGAAGATTTTTTTGAACTTCGCTCTGATTTTCGCATTCTTCTCGTCCTTGACCCAACCGAGATTTTCAGCCGTGCCCTGGAAACTGTACCAATCCATCCCGCAGACGGCAACTTCGTTGTTCTTCCCGATTTGCAAGGTTTTATTTTTTCTTGCGTCCGTGGAAACATAAAATGCACCGTCTTCATAATAAGCGCAAACCATGCGGACAGCAGGACGGGGATTACCGGCAGCATTCGCAGATAATGATATTGGGGCAAGGGCAATAATTACCTCTCTACCGTTTCCGCAACGTTCTTCCATTAGTTTA
>JANQML010000402.1 GCA_028280105.1 Desulfobacula sp.
CTGCCAGGGCTTGGCATCTTCGACAATAAAAAGGCCGGAATCTGACAGATCATGGTTTCTAGAGAGTTTTTCAAACTCACCGTTTGGCGGCAGCATCCCTTTATTGACGGCCAAAAGGGCCTTTAAAACCCCTGCGGAACCGGCACATCCCAACAGATGGCCGATCTGGGATTTGATGGATGAAATCCCGGCATCGGATTTCTTATAGATGGCTTTCAGGGTTTGCAGCTCTGCCTGATCCCCGATAATGGTGGATGTGCCGTGGGCTTCTATAAAACCGATATCCTCGGGGTGAATATCTTTTTTGACATTTTCAAAACACCGCTTAAGGCTTAAAACCTGGCCTGTCGGGTTGGGGGCGGCAATGGCCTTGCCCCTGCCGTCGGAACTGGCGCCGATAGAATTAATGACACCGATGATATTATCCTTGTCCCTGAGGGCATCTTTCATCCGCTTTAAAACAAAGATAACCGATCCTTCTCCCAGTACAAAGCCGTCCGCCCGTTCATCAAACGGATACGATCCCGTCTCGGAAAGCGCCCCCATCTTGGCAAATCCGATAAAGGATTCCGGCGCCAGATGGGTATTGACACCCCCCGCAATCACCTGGTCATGTTCTCCGGAAAGCAATTCCCCCACAGCCGCCTCCAGTGCGGTGACAGAAGATGCACATGCCGCATCCACAACATAGTTGGCTCCCCTGACCCCGAGATGACGGGCAATTCTGGAGGCTTCAATATTTAAAAGGATACCGTGAACCGGATCGTATCCGGGGTGATCCCCTTCCATACCGTGAAGCAGGGCCTGTTTGACCGTCTCCTTTTCCTCCGCACTGAGCGTCCGGTACTCGTCCGTCTTTTCCAGCATGGATATGATCTGGGGATACCAGTATTTAAGCTGCAGACTGTTACCCAGCTCGTTGGACAGACAGGTGGCAATGATAACCGCTGTCCGGGACGGATCTTCACAGGTCAGAGTATTATCTTCTCCCAGGTATCCAGCATTTTCCACGGCCTTATAGGCAGTCTGAAGCACCATTTGCTGACTGCGGGAGAGCTGCCTGACCTTGTCTTCGGTATAGCCGAACCGCTCCCGGTCAAACGCGAAGTGATCCACATGCCCGGCCAGGGTGGTGTATGTTCTGTCTTCCGAGTTTCTGTCCGCGTCATAGTACAATTCCCTGTCAAACCGGTCCCCGGGCATCTCACTGATGGAATATCTTTTAGCCAGGATATTCTCCCAGAGCGCATCCGGATCGTCTGCATCCGGCAGGGTGCACCCCACCCCCACAATGGCAATCTCGTCATTGATCTTATTTTTGGGGCTGGAAAAAATTTCCAGCTGGTTGATATTTTTATACAGTTTGGATTTTGCCTGGAAGTATTTGTCATGAATCTCTTTGACGGTGACGCCTTTATCAAAAAAGGCCAGGCTGTCTCCCACCAGGAAATTACCTTTTTCAATATGTTCGTCATCGTCAAACCAGGTAAAATATTGCTCACCCGGCCGTTTGAAATCCGGGAGAAACCCCTTGGCACCGATAAGCAGGGACCCGATCTGGTTCTTTTCAAAGGCCTTTTTCCGGGTGTCCAGGCTCTCTTTGCTTTTGATCATATTATATTCGTTTTCCACCATCATCCGGGCAAATTCCGTGGGAGCGGTTCGGGAAGCCAGACCCAGGGTTTTACCGATAACAACGGTCTTGTTTTCCCGGATAATGATATCCCTGTACTGGGACTTCACCGCTTTTGTATCCACGATTTCATCGGTAAAAAGATAGGCTGTTCCCACCTGGATACCGATTTTGGCCCCTTTTGCCGCCAGAAAAGAGGTCATTCCTGATATGAAAAAAGAGGCATGGCAGGTGGAAATCCCGCCGGCAAAGACAAGGTAAAGACCTGACAGGTCATAGTCTTTGTTGATGAGCGTGGCAATGGCATCTTCCCAGAGAACCATGGAAGAGAGGGTCCCCACATGGCCTCCGGCCTCTCCCCCTTCAAATATAAATCGTTTGCAGCCGTTTTTCAGGGCATTCTCCATCATGGAAACCGAAGGGGTGTGCAGATAGGTTTTGGTGCCGGCTTTTTCCAGCTCCGCCACCTGGGACGGAATACCGCCGGCAAAAAGCGCATAGGGAATCTTGTAGGTCTTGACCATATCCAGGTGCTTGTGAACCATGGGATTAAAGGCTTCAATTCCCACCAGGCCCGCGCCGAAGAGACCCACCTTTTCCGAGGCGTCCCTGAGCATATTGTCCGCCAGTGACGCCGGCAGGCTGCCAACGGCAAAAAATGGCAGCGCACCTTCGTCCAAAACGGTTTGGGCAAATTCCGAATTGTCCGAGATATTGGCCATGGGTCCCTGGATCAGCGGGAACCGGGTTCCCTGGTCTTTGGCAAATGCAGATCCGGGTTTGACCGGATCAAAGGCATCAACATCATCCAGGCGGTCACCGATGGTTTTAAAAAACAGCGGAATAATTTCACCGATGCTGCTTGATGCGGTAATAAAATCTTTGGCAAAGACACCGTCCTGACCCAGGTAAAAAAGAGACTGGATAAACTGAACATCCGATTGATCACACTCGGCCATATTCTCTGTGACGGCCTGGTAAATTTTACGTTTCCCCATGGGATCATCCCTTAAAAGGGCGGCCTGCTGTTTCAGATCTTTAACAATTTTGGTTCCCAGCTTTGCAAAAACACGATAGATATCATCGTCATTATAGATGATCTCGGTGGAGTCACTCTCATCCACCATGCCGAGCAGCTTTTTAAACTCCGGAGAAACCGGGGCCTCATCGGTCATGAGAAACTGGCTGTCCATAACCAGTCCGGAAACACCTGCGGCAAACATTCCCGCCGCCGTATACTTTCCCACACCGCCATGGATGAAAACCGGATATTGGCTGTTTTTCAGGTACCACTGCATGAGGATAAAAGAGGAGTACCGGGAGACCCGGCCACCGGCTTCATTCCCTTTTAAAATAAGGGCATGGGGATCAACGGCGTCAATCTGTTCATTGATATCGATATCCCTGATCTCCAGAACGATCTTGGTATCCAGGAAACCGGTGAAATCAGCCGGTGTATCGGTTTGCGTCAAAGGTACGACAATCGAATCCAGATGAATCATTTTAAGATCTTTAATTTTCCGGATCAGCTCTGTATCGTGGTCAGCCAGGCGGACACCAAAATCACACCCTTGCCCGGATAAAGTCTTCAGATGTTCGAGTATGGTTTCATGGGATAAAAATTCCGTGTCAAATACCGGAAGGGCGCCGGCAGCATAAATGGCATTAAAATACTCGACATCAAATACCTTTACAGGGGTGTGCACCATTAAAGGAAGTCTTGAGTTCAGTATTCTCTTAATCATAGGTTTTGTCTCCGTCTTATTATTTGGGTTTGCCGATTTTCATTGGCTGAAACTGTCGGATAAGGTGTTTTTTGGTCGTCACGAACGTTTACATTTACAAGTTCCGTTATCAATTTCCGTGCCGACAAATAAAAATAAGATAGAGTACTGATATTTAAAGATATCCGGAATCCACCCGTTGTTTGAAACGATTTACATCCGTTTTTCTCTTGCATTTATTGCACATAGAATGTACAAAAATGCACGCTGTTTGTTTTAAACCCATGGGGAACCTGTGAAAACCGCACAACTGAGTTCAGAAGAACACCATTTTTTCCAAACCGTATACAATGCGGCCTTTGCCAACCCGTTCAGCAAGCTGAGAGAAAAGCTGGACCTCAAGATTGCAGGCCTTTTCCCCAAAGCCTCCCGCAGGGAATCCATCGACCAGTGCATCCTTGAGATCGACCGGCGGATCAAAGCGCTTGAGCGACAGGGCCGGTCGGATATTACCGCCTATCAGGGCCGGGACAGGGAACTGGTCACCATTGTTTTCCTCTTTGATATCTTTCATAAATTCAGGGATGAATTTGACCGGCTGATCAAAGATCAGATACAGGCCCAGGATACGGCGGTAAAGGTCCCGTTTGCGGCCCATGCCATGAAAATGCTCCATGACAAAGGCTTTGATGACGGCGCGATTTCCCATTATTTTGCCTTGTCCTACCAACTGCGCCGGGCCTTTTATTTTATCTCCAATTCGCTGGTGGGAACCAGCCCGTCCATGAAAACCCTTAAAAAGCACCTGTGGTATAATGTGTTTACGTACAACATGGATCTGTACAACCGGTTTTTATGGAACAAGATGGAGGATTTTTCCACACTGCTTCTGGGTGAAACCGGCACCGGAAAAGGAACGGCTGCCAAAGCCATCGGGCGAAGCGGATATATCCCTTTTGACAGCAAAAACCAGCGTTTCTCCCAGAGCTTTACCCGGGCCTTTTCCTCACTCAACCTGTCCCAGTATCCGGAAACCCTTTTGGAATCCGAACTATTCGGCCATACCAAAGGGTCTTTTACCGGGGCGGTGGATGACCACCAGGGGGTTTTCGACCGCTGCAGCCCCCACGGATCCATCCTGCTGGATGAAATCGGTGAGATCCCCAATCATATTCAGATCAAACTTCTGCGGGTCCTTCAGGAGAGAAATTTTTCCCCGGTGGGAACCCATGAAAAAGCCCGGTTCAACGGCAGGGTCATTGCCGCCACCAACCGGCCCAAACAGGATATCCTGGAGGGAAACGTCTTTCGGGATGATTTTTATTACCGGCTCTGTTCGGATATTATCGAGGTTCCTCCGTTACGGGTCCGTATCCGTGAAAAAGCCGATTCACTGGACGAACTGCTGGACTTCACCATTGAACGCATGACCGGCACCCGGTCGGAAAAACTCATTAACAAAGTCAAACGAATCATTGACAGGAACCTGGGCGCGGATTATCACTGGCCCGGAAATGTCAGGGAACTGGAACAATGCGTAAGAAGTGTTCTGCTCAGAAGAGATTATATCGGTAAACAGAAACAGAGCCGGACCGGCCGGACACTGACCGATGAACTGGTGCAGGGTATTGCCGGACAAACCATTTCGATCCCGGCATTGGTATCCGGTTATTGTGCCGTATTGTACGAAAAGTTCGGAACCTATGAAAAGGTGGCCCAGCTCACGGGCCTGGACCGCAGAACCATTAAAAAACACATAACAAAATTTAACTCAGACACCTGAATGATGCTCTATTTTCTTCCCGATCCGGTGAAAGGCCTTTTATCCATACTGCTGTACGCCGTCAACACCATCCTTTTAAGTATCCCGCTTATTTTGGCGGCCCTGTTCAAATTCATCATCCCGATCCGGGGCTTTGTTATCCTTATCGACAGGGTGTTGATCCGTATCGCCACGCTGTGGATTCAAATCAATGCCTGGAACACCCGTATCTTCTGCAAAATCGAATGGGAGATCACCGGTCTTGAAAAACTGGAAAAAAGAGAATGGTACCTGATCCTTTCCAATCATCAGTCCTGGGTGGATATCCTTGCCTTGCAATTCACCCTGAACCGCCGCATTCCCATGCTTAAATTCTTCTTAAAAAAAGAGCTGATCTGGATTCCTTTTTTGGGCCTTGCCTGGTGGGCCCTTGATTTTCCATTTATGAAACGATACCCAAAAAAGAAATTGCAAACCCATCCGCACCTGAAAGGCAAAGATCTTGAACGGACAAAAAGGGCGTGCGAGAAATTCAAGCACACACCGGTGACGGTGATCAATTTTGTTGAAGGGACGCGGTTTAGCCCGGATAAAAACAAGAGGCAAAACGCCGAATTCACCCACCTGCTGAACCCCAAGGCCGGAGGGATTGCCTTTGTGTTAGGGTCCATGGGAGATTATCTTCACAAGATCATTGATGTGACGATCGTCTACCCGGAAGGGGTTCCCAGCTTCTGGGACTTCCTTTGCGGCAGGGTTCACAAAATCACACTCAGTTTTGATGTACTGCCCATCACCAGCCAATTGCAGGGGGACTATTTTAACGATCCTGCCTACAAACAGTCTTTTTACAACTGGCTCAACCGACTGTGGCAGACAAAGGATCAAAAAATCGCCCGGTTAAAAGAGCATTCCCGTAACTGACACGACATACTGCAACCCATTATTATTAATAACGGTATGAAAATCAGCTCGAATCTTTTCGGCAGGCCCCGGATTAAGCAGTTCTGATTTCCTGATCCGGCTGAATCGTTTTAAAATACTGGGTGATGATCAACTCTATCAGATCACTTTGTGTCAGATTGGTTCCCTTTCCGGTCTTCTCCAGAATATCCCGGGTCTGTTGTGAAAGAGAAATATTGAACTGGTTTTTTTCGGTCTCCATTTAACCTTCCTTTTTATCTAATCTTTGCTCCCCGTTTCCGGCAATCCCAGATTGCACTATATCGAAAAAAGTGTTTAGCAATTCTTATACCAGATATGAAAAGCCTTTATATTAGGCAAAATGAACCCCTTTTAAACCGCCATTCGCAGACGGATTGTGAAATAATTGTAACAATGCTGCACATAATTTACACAGTTCATGAAAAAACAAAAATCGATTTGATTATTTCCGTGGTTTTATACTAATATTTGCAATAAAAACGATCCATTCTGCTCGTAAAAATAGTGATTCAATTGCATTTATAAAAAAAGGTCAAAATGACTGCCTCAAACAATGAAGAAAAAAATGATTTCCATTTGCGTACCGGTCAACTGCTGATCAGAGAAGGATACCTGTCTGAAGCGGACCTGAAAAAAGCGTTAAAAATTCAGGAGCAGGACGCCTTGGAGGCAGCCTTGCCCTTTGATAAGCTGCTGATGCGAAAAGGGTATTTGACTGCCGCCCAGATGAATATACTCAAAGAGCACCCGGACCTTCGAAAAAAACTGGGCCAAATGGTGGTTGAGCACGAGACCGTTGATGCGGAAAAAGTCAAAGAGACCCTGTTGAAAAAAGAGAAAGGCGTTAAACTGGGTCAGTCCCTGGTGGACAAGGGTCTGATTTCAAATGAAACTTTGGATCAGTTGATTGAAGAACAGAACGACGCCCTGAGTATCGGCGATCTGGCAATAAAGCTTCAGATGATGCGGGAATTAGACCTGGTAAGGGTGTTAGGGTTTAAAAACAGCCGGCGCACGATAGGGGAGATATTATGTGAAATGGAGGCCATTCGCCCCGAAGATCTCTCCACTGCCCTGAAAAAATATAAAAAACGAAAAGAGATCGGCCAGATTCTAATCGACCAGGGAATGATCACCAAACAGCAGTTTCAAGCCGTCATCAATGAACAGAGCCGTTCAAAAGACCGCATCGGGACGTTTCTGGTAAAAAAAGGGTTGATCAGTTTTCACCAGCTCTACAATGCCCTGTCCACCCAATATAATACACCGTATATGGCGCTTGAAACATTCTCCTATGACCTGATCCAAAAAAACCGGCTGATCAAATTTGTTTCTGAAAAATACGCCCGCCGAAACCTGCTTTTACCGCTGGTTTTAAAAGGAAAAGAGCTGCTCGTGGGCATTACTTATCCGGAAGGATTTACAGCCATTGAAGAGTTAAAACTCATATATCGCCATCTGACAATGAAGACGGCTTTTATCAATGAAGATAAATTTCAGACATTGTATACGGCCCTGTACGATAAAGATTTTCAACTCCATGAAGACGGATTTAAACAGATCCGGGAAGAATCACAACATACCGACCGGGTGGCATATCAAAAGCTAAGCGTTATCGACAGGCAAAAGGGATCCCAGATCTATTCGGGAACAGAGACCGAAACAAAAAAAATTGTTGATTTTATCATCAACTACGGCGTCTCCAACGGGGCGTCGGATATCCACTTTGAACAGGACAGGCAAGGCGTCAAACTCCGGTACCGGATCGACGGTCTCTGCCGGGACCACAATATCCCGTGGCTGGAAGAAAAGCTGACAGACAGGCCAGAGGCGATTATCTCCCGGATAAAAGTGATGTCCAACCTGGACATATCGGAACGAAGAATACCGCAAGACGGTGTTTTCAGGGCCAGTTACAAAGAAAAAAACACCACCTTTGACCTGGATTTCCGCGTGGCCACCTGCCCGGCCATCGTGGGGGAAAATATTACCATCCGGATCCTGGATTCAAGAAAGGCCAGTCTGGGACTGGATAACCTGAACCATTCAAAATTTGTTCTGGATCCGTTAAAAAAGCTGATCAAGAGTTCGGCCGGGATGATTTTGGTTTCCGGGCCCACCGGAAGCGGCAAATCTTCAACCCTTTACGCCATACTTAAGTATATCCATAGTCCGGGAACAAAAATAATTACGGCTGAAGATCCCATAGAATACAGCTTTCCGGGAATTATGCAGACCCAGGTTAACAGCAAAATCGACCTCTCCTTTGCCCGGTTGCTCCGATCGTTCCTGCGGCTGGACCCTGACATTATTCTGGTGGGAGAGATCCGGGACAAAGAGACGGCAAGCATTGGTTTTGATGCGGCACAGACCGGGCATTTGTTGCTGAGCACCATTCATACCATCGACTCCGTGAGTGCCATCAGCCGGTTGCTGGATCTTGGAATCGATCATAACCAGATTGCCTCCAACCTGATCGGTGTGCTCTCCCAGAGGCTGGTCCGGCGAAACTGCACCAAATGTTCCAGATCCTACACGCCTCCGAAAGCCGAATGGAATCTGCTCTTTAAATCCTATCCGTCACACCTGACCTTCTATAAAGGGATCGGGTGTAAAGCATGTAATTTCACGGGCCACAGCGGCCGTACCCTGGTATCTGAAATTCTGGACATCAGCCAGGAAATGACCCTGGCCATCAGCTGCAAAGCCAGTGAACAGGATCTGAAAAAAATCGCCACCCGTTCCGGAAAACGGACCATGGTGGACGACGGCATCCTGAAAATGAACCAGATTTCACTGCCGGAACTGATACGGGTCGTCCCCCTTGAGATGATCAAAGAATTCAGGGACCGGTAGGACCCGAACAGCGTTGCAGTCATACTCTTTTTTTACTGGCCGAGGGATCTGAATCAAAAATCATTGCAATCGGGATAAAACCCATATGTTTGATTTGATTTTTATTGACGGCAGGATATTTCCCGTGCCATGTTTTACCCAAGGGGTTCTCTTCCAAGTAACAACTTGTTATTTTAATGAATGGGCACAATCATGGCTGTGTCGTATGCTGATAATCAGAACTTTAATTCGCCCTGAACCGGCCCCCTAAAGCGAAAAGATTATCCGGGGTGGCTTTAAAAAAAGGACAGAGATAAAATGAATGCCGGGCAAGATGTTTTAAAAAAAAGAACATTGTCTATTAAAACCCTTCCGGTACGGATCATCATCCCGGTCGCCCTGACGATTCTGCTCTTTGTGCTTACGATCTTTCTGCTGATCATTCCGTTGATCGAACGGAATATGATGGATGGAAAACGGGAAGGGCTGATGCAGCTGACCGATTCTGCCTGGTCCATTTTAAACCTGTACCATTCAAAATCGATGAACGGCATTCTCACTGAAAAGGAAGCCCAAAAAAAGGCGGTGGAAGATCTCAGACATCTGAGATACGGGCCGGAACGGGAGGATTATTTCTGGATAAACACCATGGCCCCGGATATGATCATGCACCCCTATCGATCGGATCTCGAAGGAACCGATATCTCTCAATTCAAAGACCCTTCCGGGAAACGGCTCTTCTGGGAAATGGTCCAAATCGTTGAGAAACAAGGGGCCGGGTATGTGGATTATCTATGGCAATGGAAATCCGATGCCCAGCGAATCGTTCCCAAAATCTCTTATGTCAAGGGATTCAAACCGTGGGACTGGGTGATCGGCACCGGTATTTATGTAGAGGACGTCCGGGCCCAGATTTCTTCCATCAACCGCCACCTGACGCTCACCTGCCTTTTCATCCTGACGCTTTTCATCACGCTTTCAGGTTATATTATCTGGCAGTCAGCCGAATCTCAGAAGGAAAAGATAAAGGCGCAGGAACAATCCCAGCTCCGTGAAAAACAACTGCTTCAGGCCGACAAAATGACCTCTCTGGGGATACTGGTGGCCGGGGTGGCCCATGAGATCAACAATCCGGTCACATCGCTGATGCTCAATGCACCCAACCTGAAACGGGCATGGGCTTCGTTCACCCCGATTCTGGATGATCATTTTAAAAAAAATCCCGGTACCGTTTTATGTTCCATGCCGTACCCGGAGTTGAACGGCCGTATCCAGGCCATGCTCTCTGCCATTGAAGACGGGTCCGCCCGGATCAAGCAGATCATCTCCGAACTCAAGGATTTCTCCCGGCCCACCGGTACCACGATGAAAAAAGATATTGACGTCAACAGCCTGGTGGCCAAGTCGGTGGATCTGATGCAACCCCATTTAAAAAAAGCCACCCATCATCTGCGTGTGCATACCCACCCCGGGCTTCCCCTGATACAGGGAAATTTTCAAAAGCTTCAGCAGGTGATCATCAACCTTCTGGTCAACGCCTGTCAGGCACTTGAGCACCCGGAACAGAGCATTGAAATCGCCACATCCCTGGATGAATCTTCCGGTTATGTCACCATCCGGATCAAGGATACCGGACCCGGGCTCCCCCCCCAGGCGCTGAAAAACATAACCGAGCCTTTTTTTACCACCCGGCGGGATGAGGGAGGCACCGGGCTGGGATTATCCATATCTGAAAAAATCATCTCCGACCACAAAGGTGTGATTGACTTTCAATCCGAATTAAATCACGGCTTAACTGCAATCATATCATTACCTTATGACGATCCGAATCATTTGCCGGATCAATAGGACAAGGGAGTACCATGGACCAGGGACAGGCTGAAAGCATTTATATCATTGATGATGAACCTGAAATTCTCATGGCTGTGGAAACCACCCTGAAAATGTCGGGATGGAGCCGGATTATCACCATTGACGACAGCCGGGATCTGATGGATTCCCTGAAAGAAAAACCGGCCTGCATGGTCATCCTGGATTTGAACATGCCACATATCAACGGGGAAAAAATCCTTGAACATTTGACCCGGGAACTGCCGGATGTGCCTGTGATCATCCTGACCGGGGCCATTGATGTGGAAACCGCAGTCCGGTGCATGAAATCAGGTGCCATGGACTACGTCGTCAAACCCGTTGAGGAGGGAAGGCTGTTAACTGCTGTTGACAATGCCTGGGCCTGGTTTGAATCCCGGCACCCGGATCTTTCCGATGATGACGAATTTGAGGAGATATTAAAGTCAAAAACCTTTGAACAGATCCTCACCCGGCATGACGGCATGCATGCCATTTTTAAATATATGCGGGCCGTTGCCCCGTCCGGGCAACCCGTTCTTGTTTTCGGAGAGACCGGCGTGGGAAAAGAGTTGATTGTCCGGTCCCTGCATGCGTTGAGCGAATGCCCCGGCGAGCTTGTTACCGTGAATGTGGCGGGTTTGGATGAAACTGTCTTTTCCGATACCCTGTTCGGACACGTTAAAGGTGCGTTTACCGGTGCCGACACCAATCGCAGCGGCTTAATTGAAAAGGCTGAAAACGGCACCCTTTTTTTAGATGAAATCGGTGATCTCGCCCTGGCTTCCCAAGTAAAGATACTTCGTCTCCTCCAGGAAAAAGAATACCTGCCCCTGGGATCGGATCAGACACGCCGTTCCAACGCCCGCATAGTGACCTCGACCAACCAGGATCTCTGGGCCCTTGAAAAAGAAGGACGGTTCAGAAAAGATCTGATATACCGGCTCTCCACACATACCGTCCATGTTCCGCCGCTTCGCCAACGGACCTGCGATCTGCCCCTGCTGGTCAACCAATTTGTTCATCATGCCGCCCATGAACTGCGAAAACCGGTTCCAAAGGTGTCTGAAAACGTCATGAAAAAACTGGCGTCCTGGCCGTTTGAAGGAAATATAAGGGAACTGAGGTCCATGGTGTATGACGCCATGAGCAAATATACCTCAGGCGAGTTAACCCCGGATCTGTTTGTCTGCTTTGCCGGCCGGCCGGACACGGATCCGTCACCTGTTTTGGAAAAACGACTGCCGACCTTGAAACTGGCATCTGAGCACCTGGTGATCAAAGCCATGGAGGCGTCCAACAACAACCAGTCTGCTGCCGCCAAAATTCTGGGCATATCCCAGCAGGCGTTGAGCAAGCGGCTTCAGAAAATAAAATCAAAACAGACCTCTTCCAAGTAGCAAATTGTAGAAAAAATCTCCAACAATAAAATTTGTAGCCACAACTTTTATTGTATTCTGATTCAAAACAACCCAAGGGCAAGCCGTTTCACAATACAACCACTCTTTACTACAACTTTTGTTGTAATCTTTTTTTCATTAAACACCATATCCAATTCACTCAAATATCCTTAATTATCAATAGGTTTAATGCTTTTTACACTTCCGGCACGCCCTTTGCTTTTTTAACTATGTCAACTGGCATTCACCAACATTCACTAGGACCGCTAGGACCGGCATCCATAAAGCTGACCGAATTCTTGAGCAGATTGAAACTTTCGCATTTTGAAAAGGCAGAACCGATAACCGCAATTTTCAATAACAAAAAGGAGAAGGCTTATGAGTCCAAACAGTAAGATAGGATGGCGCGTCACCTTTGCAGGGCTGGGAATCAACCTGGCACTGGGTATACTCTATACCTGGTCTATTTTTAAAATGAAGATCAAAGAATCCATTCTGGCCAATGACGGCCTGTTTAACTGGTCCATGGCATCTTTAAACGATCCGTATGCAGTCTGCTGCCTGGTATTTGCCTTTACAATGATTTTTGCAGGCAGGATACAGGATAAAATCAGCCCCAGGTTTACTGCCGTTATCGGCGGAATCCTCACCGGGGTCGGCCTGATCCTCATCTCCTTTTCCAACCTCTGGATCTCCTGGATCATTGGATTCGGTATCCTGACCGGCATGGGACTGGGGTTTGGATACGCATCCGCAACACCGCCGGCCATCAAATGGTTTCCCCCGGCTAAAACCGGTATGATCGCCGGTATTGTCGTGGCGGGTTTCGGACTTGCCTCGGTCTATATCGCCCCTTTATCCATATTTTTAATCGAACGGTTCGGGCTTTCCCAATCCATGCTGATCTTTGGCGTATCCTTCCTTATTGTGGTCTGTGTTTTGGCACAGTTCCTGGTCAATCCCCCTGATGGCTATATTGCGTCAGCTCCTGCCGATTCTCAAAAAATTGTTACCCAGTCTGTGAACCTATCCCCTTCCCAGATCCTTAAAACCGGATCGTTTTACAAACTGTGGATTGCCTTTTGCATTGCCTCGGGTGCGGGCCTCATGATCATCGGCGGGGTGGCAGGCATGGCCAAAGAAGGAATGGGCCAAATGGCATGGGTGGTGGTTGCACTCATGGCAGTGGGGAATGCCGGGGGCAGGATCGTCGCCGGAATGCTTTCGGACCGGATCGGCCGAACCAACACGTTGTTCATCATGCTCATGGCCCAGGCTGCCGTCATATTTTCCCTTCTTTTTATCGGTCCGAACCAGGTGGCCCTGCTGGTCATTGCAGCCACCCTGATCGGATTTAACTATGGTACCAACCTGTCGCTGTTTCCATCCGCCACCAAAGATTTTTTCGGGTTAAAGAACTTCGGGGTCAATTACGGCCTGCTGTTTACTGCATGGGGTGTGGGCGGATTTATCTTTCCGAGGGTCTCCCAGATGATCATTGCCCATACCAACAGTTCAAATATGGCCTATATACTGGCAGCCGGTCTTTTGGCCTTTTCGGCAGTCCTGGCGGTGATAACCAAAGCCCCGGTACCGGCTGCGGAGGCGGAGGAAGACGCAGACCTGGTTGCAGTCCCGCAGAAATCATAATCCAAAGCGTATGACAAGATCCTCAGGCAATACAGAATGACAAATATTAAACGCTTCACAACGGACAGGAGGAACGATGGCAGAATTTAAATTTCACGCACCAGACAAAGGCCGAGAAAATGCATGGATTAAAAGTATGGATGAATACCAGGCCATGTATAAAGAATCCATAGAAGACCCGGAAGGGTTCTGGGCTAAAATGGCCGAAGAATTCTACTGGGAAAAAAAGTGGGATCAGGTCAGAGATTATAACTATGCCATTTCAAAGGGGCCGGTACACATCGAATGGTTTAGAAACGGCAAAACCAATATTACCTACAATTGCCTGGACCGGCACCTTGAAACACGGGGGGATCAAACCGCCCTGATCTGGGAAGGCAACGCCGAGGGTGAAGATCTTAAGATCACATACAGGCAATTGCATGAGAAAGTCTGCCGGTTTGCCAATGCACTGAAAGCCAAAGGAGTTCAAAAAGGAGACCGGGTGGCCATATACATGCCGATGATTCCTGAACTGGCCGTTACCATGCTGGCCTGCGCCCGTATCGGTGCCATTCATTCCATCGTATTCGGGGGATTTTCAGCAGAAGCCCTTTCCGACCGGATTCTGGACAGCCATTGCAAAGTCCTTGTCACGGCCGACGGAGTGATGCGGGGCAGCAAGTCGGTCCCCCTGAAAAGCAATGCCGATGTCGCCATGAATCTGTGTGAAGAAAGAGGCCATGCCGTAAGCTGCTGTTTTGTGGCCAAACGGTGCAACCTTGAAATTGATATGGTTCCGCAAAGAGACGTCTGGTGGTACGAGGCCGCCTCCGAAGAGAGCCCGGACTGCCCGGTGGAATGGATGGATGCTGAAGATCCGCTTTTTATCCTTTATACATCGGGTTCAACGGGTAAACCCAAGGGGGTGCAGCACAATGTCGGCGGTTACATGGTATACACCGGCACAACATTCAAATATATCTTTGACTACCATGACAATGACATTTACTGGTGTACCGCAGATATCGGCTGGGTAACCGGCCACAGCTATATTATCTACGGGCCGCTCTCCCAGGGGGCGACGAGTTTGATGTTTGAAGGGATTCCCAATTACCCGGATCCGGGCCGGTTCTGGGCCACGGTGGACAAATGGAAGGTCAACCAGTTTTACACCGCCCCTACTGCGATCCGGGCCCTCATGGCCCAGGGGGAAGAATGGGTTGAAAAATATGATCTGTCAACCCTGAGGATTCTGGGGTCAGTGGGAGAACCCATCAATCCCGAAGCCTGGAAATGGTATTTCAAATATGTGGGCAAAGAGCGGTGCCCCGTTGTGGACACGTGGTGGCAGACCGAGACCGGCGGTATCATGATAACGCCTCTGCCCTATGCCATTGATCAGAAACCGGGCTCTGCCACATTGCCCTTTTTCTCTGTAAAACCGGTCATACTCAACGAGGAAGGAAAAGAGCTTGAAGGGACCTGCGACGGTATCCTGGCACTGAAAGAACCCTGGCCCGGCCAGATGAGGACGGTATACAACAACCACGAGCGATTTGAAAAAGTCTATTTTCAGATGTTTGACGGCTATTACTTTGCCGGAGACGGCTGCCGCAGAGATGAAGACGGATATTACTGGATCACCGGCCGCGTGGATGACGTGATCAACGTATCCGGCCACCGGATGGGGACGGCAGAGGTGGAATCCGCCCTCGTCAGTCATGAAGAGGTGGCAGAGGCCGCTGTTATCGGATTTCCCCACGACATCAAGGGACAGGGAATTTATGCCTTTGTCACACTGAAAGTAACCGCCTCCCCCAGTGATGAACTGCTAGATGCCTTGAAACAGCATGTCAGAAAAGAAATCGGCCCCATTGCAACACCGGATATCATCCATTTTGCCCCCATGCTGCCCAAGACCCGTTCGGGAAAAATCATGCGGCGAATTTTAAGAAAAATCGCTACAGATGATCACGACAGCCTGGGCGACATCTCCACCCTGGCAGATCCCGGTGTGGTCAGCGACCTGATCAAATGCCATAAGGATTTAATGAAGTAAACCCGTCTTTATGATTGAGTAAGGCCCAGGGAACTCTTCCTGGGCCTTTTACTTTCGGCAAAATCATAACAGCCCCATCTTTTTCGTAACTTTAGCAAATGACAAAAATATGTTCCGAAAAAGAGGGTCTTGATAATGTCAAGCTCTCTGAAAGGGCCGACAGTCTTGGCGTCATTTGCTGATCAACCCGTAGCATCAGAAACTTAACCGGAACGTTATTTTGACAATCACTATAAGGAGTTGCGTCAGGCAGCAACAACTGTAGCATTGGGCCTAAAATCATCACGGTGACTATCGCTTTGGAACAAATTATTGCCAGACTTGGGTTACAATTGACAAGATGGTCCGGACCGACAGATCATTGCGCCGACTTTCCGCATATACAAACGACAGGGGGCTGGTAAAGGTCTCCTCCCCTTGCCAGGGAGTGATAACGCCTGATGAGACAAAAGGCATTGCTTCATTTTCCTCCAGCACACAGACAGCTTCCCCTCTGCTTACCAACGCGATCTTTGTAATATCGTCATTGGCAAATACCGTGTTGCCAAGCTCGACTCCCTGTTTTCGTAAAGTTGACTGCACCAGTTCTAAAAAGGGGCAATATTTTTTCGGCACAATCCACGGCAGATCCGCCAGTTTTTTCAGAGGCGAATGTCTGTTTTCAGCACACAAGGCAGTGGGAAGGGCAATCACAAGGTTGACATGCCTGAGAAAAACGGAAACGATCCCATTGCCCTTAACCCGCCCAAACGCATACCCGCATGTCATACGATCGTTTCCCACGTCCGCAATAATCTCTCCGGTGCTGGAGGTGACGATTTCAAGCTGTATGCCGGGGAAATCTTTATAAACGGCATCAATGATCTCTGGCACTTTTAAAAACAGAGGGTCTGCGTTAATCCCCAAAGCAACAGATCCAATAATATCTTTTTTTAACTTTTTTGCCATGGCAGACATCTGATCGGAACTGTCTAAAATGCCCTTTGCCTGAACCAATAACTCGTCTCCCTGAGATGTGATAAACATCCCTTTAGAGGTTCGGGTAAACAGGGCCATGTTAAATTCCGTTTCCAGCTGACGGATATGATTGGACACCGACGGTGGTGTGGTGTTCAACTTTTCAGCCGCCCGGGTTACACTGGATGTCTGAGCCACCGTGACAAAGGTTTTTAACTGATATAGCTCCATAAAGAAATCCTTAACATATCGTTAAAAAAACACAAATGGATTTTTAGGAATTTTCCCATTATTATCCGGCTATTTAACAAAACAAAAAGGATTTTTTATGAGTATTCATGTGGTTAATTTAATTGAAAAGTCAAGTTTAATAAAGGAGTTGCATGCCTACAAACGGATCGCATCCATGAACAACTATGATTTTAAGCTGGTCAAGGCTCACAGGGAATTTATCTGGCATAAACACCCAGATACGGACGAAGTCTTTTTGGGTGTTGAAGGATCTTTTGAAATTCATTTGCGGGATAAAGTATTGTCCGTATGCCCCGGAGACCTGGTCAGCATACCCAAAAATGTTGATCATAAACCGGTTTGCAAAACACCCTGCACCATCCTTTTGATCGAACCCCGAGGAACGCTTAACACGGGTGATACCGGAGGCGATTTAACGGACACGGAAGTTGAGGATATTTAGCGCCCTGATGAAAAAGCAACAGATTATCAATGTTGTCGAAAACAATCTATTATTGAAAAAATATGGATGAATTGAATAGCCCTCTTTAACATATAAAAACGCCCGGGAAATTTTTCCCGGGCGTTGAACTTGATCTGAAAATCCGGCCGGTTTCTTGGCAACGGATTCGTTCGTTTAAGGTTTGACGAATCCTTTAATTTTTCTATAATGGAATGGGAAGGTCAAATGCCCCGGGGCCGATTTTCCATTCACCATCTTCTTTGACAAGCGTGATCACATCCTGGGTTTCATGCTCATCAAGCATTCCGAATACAAATCCCACAGCCCGGTAAAGCGGGTTGATGGCACGAATGGTCGTGGCATTAACCAGAATTTCAGCGGTTGTGTCATCACTTTTCAGC
Source organism: Desulfobacula sp. (assembly GCA_028280105.1). Lineage (GTDB taxonomy): Bacteria > Desulfobacterota > Desulfobacteria > Desulfobacterales > Desulfobacteraceae > Desulfobacula. The sequence continues at coordinate 17,891 of JANQML010000402.1, forward strand.
ATCTCGGTCTTGACCTGGACCGGCATCATTTTCATATAGCTCAGTTCATACCCCTTATTGTGGGCTTCCGCTTCTTTAATGTCAAAAAAAAGATCAACCATATCCATTTCATATCGATTCACCCGGGCATCACTGCTTAAATACGATGCCATGGATGGATCAAGCTTAAAATAGGCCTTGGTAAATTCCTTTGCCACCTTGGCGGGCGAGTCGGCTTCAGCCCATGCAGACGATACACTAAAACAAAAAACAATTAAAAAAACAAGGCATACGGAAATCTGTTTGCGGCTGTTCTTCATTCGTTCTTTCTCCTTCTCATTTTTTATAGAATATACGTACGTTATCATAGTTACGCCAAATAAAAAAGCAAACACAATTTCACCCACTTTTATCAAATATTAGAATGATAAACAACGATTGGTGAACGTAAAGATATTTTTTTTTATAGTTATCGCAGATAAGTGTCAAGAATCCCTTTAAAAATATAATAAAATTTTATATGATGCCGAATAATTTTTGATTTGAATGAGTGATTAGGCATTATAAATTTTTGATTGGAGAAAGAAATGAAACAAGGCATCCTTTATATTCTGTGCGCTCTCATCATTTTCGCTGCAGGCACTTCGATTTCATCAACCAGTGAACCGATGGACGCTATTGATGTTCCGGTAAAAGATATTACGATTGAACTGCCGGCACATTTCCAAAAGACAAAATCCCCTGTCACCTTCTCACATTCCACCCATTTAAGATATTCATGCATTGACTGCCATCATAACTGGGATCGTGAAAGCCCGATATTGGGATGTATGACCTCGGGTTGCCATGAGCAATTGATGCCGTCTCCGCCTAAACCAAAACCTTCCCAGGACAGAGAGGTCCTTTCCATTACAGGCGCTTTTCACAAGGCATGTTTAAGCTGCCATCGGGAAGAGACGAATATGGCTGCGGGTGCCCCAGTTGAATGCGCCGGATGTCATACTGATACCAAGCCGGAAAATGAGTATTACATTGATTCGTTTTCCCTTCCTTTGGGAACAATTACCATTTCCCCACCTGAAGATGTATATGCCAAACGCCGGGCCGTCAACTTCCCCCACGGTCTCCATTTTGACCAGGACTGCGTTACCTGCCACCATGACTGGGACGGAGACAGTGAACCTCTGGGCTGTATGGCAGCCGGATGCCATGACCAGTCTCACCCGGATGAAAGTACCCGGGATATCAATGACCCCGTGAACGTCCTCTATTTCTTAACCGCCTACCATAAATCCTGTTATCAATGTCACACCGATCTGAAAAAACAAGAAAAACTAATGACCCGGACCGCTGAGGAGACCGGTGAGATGGTTCCGGTCAGCAACGCCCCGGTTAGTTGTGACGGGTGCCATAACGCGGAATAACTTGCACCCCGGGAATTCCTCTGTTTGCCGGTTGAAATGATTTAAAGCAATACCCTGTTGCAAAGCAATAACAAACAGCCTGTTGAAGATGACTTCAACAGGCTGTTTGTTTTTCAGATACGCTGTCCCTGTTGAAATAAAAATCCTGCTTGAAATATACCCTACCCTGGTATACTATATTGATATAAAACAATGATCCAAAGGAGAACAATGCATCCGAATCACAACGATCAACTGTCCGGCCTGAATCGAATTGAAGGACAGGTCAAAGGAATAAAACGAATGATAGAGGACAACCGGTATTGTGTAGATATCCTGACACAGTTAAAGGCTGTAAAGGCAGCCGTGCACAAAGTGGAGCAGGAAATTTTGAAAAAGCACATGCAAAATTGTTTAAAACATGCGGTTGAATCAAAAAATGACTTGGAGATCCAAAAGAAACTGGACGAATTGATGAACCTGCTCAGCAAGCGAATATAGCCCGAACCATATCTCATTACGACCTGAATGAACGGTACGGGGAAATTAAACCAGCGGGTTGAAATTATCATCCGTACAACAGTAACGGTGTAACACATGAATCTAAAGACAAAAACACTGGATATAGACGGAATGACTTGCAGTTCGTGCGTCCGAACAGTTGAAGAGGCGGTCCGAAACATCGACGGCATTGAGCAGGCTTCTGCCAACTTTGCGTCTGAAAAGCTGCACATCGTTTTTAATGAAGAGAAAGCAAATATTGACGAAATCATCCATACCATCAGAAAAAAAGGGTATGATGCCACCCTTCCAAATACCATTCATACCTATGCAGTGGGGGGGATGACATGCGCAGCCTGCGTAAAAAGGGTCGAAGATGTCATCAGTGCTCTGGAAGGGATTGAGCATACAAACGTCAATCTGGCTACGGAAAGCGCCCGCGTCTCTTTTTCAGCTGAAACCATCCCGGAATCAAAGATGATAGAAGCGGTTGAAAAAGCCGGTTACACCCTCTCAATTATTGGCAGTGACGAACACTGCGTCGACATGCCGGCAAATTTGAATGAGAAGAAGAGACAAAAAGAGCTGAAAAAACAATTCCGCCAACTGATTGTCTCAATTATTTTTGCTATTCCACTGGTTCTGGTTGCCATGCTGGAAATGGTCGGAATTCCGCTGCCGGCAATGATCAGCCCCATGCACAGCCCCGGTGCCTTTGCATTGGTGCAGCTTTTTTTAACCCTTCCGATCGTTATTGCCGGTTCCCATTTCTACACAAACGGGTTCCCTGCCTTTTTCAGGGGCCACCCTAACATGGATTCCCTGATTGCCATCGGTACAACCGCGGCCATCGTCTACAGCACATGGAACACCGTTCTCATTCTTTCGGGTCAAACCGGCCTGGTCATGAATCTTTATTATGAAACCGCAGGCGTGATCATTGCCCTGATCAAGGTGGGCAAATATATGGAATCCGTCAGCAAGGGGCGGACGTCCGGTGCGATCAAAAAATTGATGGGACTCCAGCCAAAAACTGCGATTGTGGTCCGGGCGGGGCGAGAACAAAGCATTCCCATAGCAGATGTAAAGGTCGGCAACGAACTGATTGCCAAACCTGGGGAAAAGATTGCAGTTGACGGAACCGTCTTAAAAGGACAAACATCAGTCGATGAATCCATGCTGACCGGAGAAAGCATCCCGGTCGATAAAACCGTCGGTGATCCGGTGACCGGGGCCAGTATCAACCGGAACGGGAGCATCCGTTATCGGGCGGAACGGATCGGCAGGGAAACAGCGCTTGCCCGGATTATCAAGCTTGTGGAAGAAGCACAGGGCAGCAAGGCGCCCATTGCCAGATTGGCAGATGTCATTTCCGGCTATTTTGTACCGGTGGTGATGGTCATTGCCACCGGTGCCGGGCTGGCCTGGCTGCTGAGCGGAATGGAGATCACCTTTGCTTTAAAAATATTTATTGCCGTTCTGGTGATCGCCTGCCCCTGTGCACTGGGATTGGCGACGCCAACAGCCATAATGGTGGGCACCGGCCGGGGTGCCTCACTCGGTATCCTGATCAAAGGAGGAGAGCCCCTGGAAATCGCCGGTCGTGTCAAAACTGTTGTCTTTGATAAAACCGGCACCATCACCCAGGGCAAACCCAAGGTAACTGAAATTTTGGGTTATAACGGGTGGGACAAAGAGAGGGTATTGCAGATGGCAGCCTCGGCCGAAGCCGGATCGGAGCATTCTTTGGCAGATGCCATCGTTGAAGCAAGCAATCGACTTAAACTGGACAGACTCGAAACAGAGTCCTTTAAAGCCGTACCGGGCAGGGGGATCACGGCAACGGTGGATGGAAAAAAATTGCTGCTGGGAAATATTGAATTTATGTCGGAAAACAATGTTGTTAAGCGCAATCCGGAAGACGCAGACCGGTTATCCGGAGAAGGAAAGACAGCCATCTACCTGGGAGTGGACGGAATTCTCGCCGGGATCATTGCGGTTGCGGATGTTGTCAAACCCGATAGCGCCCGGGCCATTTCCCGCTTACACGATATGGGAATCAAAACCGCAATGTTAACAGGGGACAATAAACTGACTGCAGAAGCGATCGCAAAACAGGTTAAAATCGACCGGGTCATCGCACAGGTGATGCCGGGTGACAAAGCCGAACAGATAAAGAAACTGCAAAAAAAGGGGGAACGGGTGGCAATGGTGGGTGACGGCATTAACGACGCCCCGGCTCTGGCACAATCCGACCTCGGAATCGCTATCGGTTCGGGAACCGACGTGGCCATGGAATCGGCCGGAATTGTCTTGATGCAGAACAATCTTTCAGGGGTCGTAACCGCCATTGAGCTGAGCGCGGCGACACTGAAGAATATTAAACAGAATCTGTTCTGGGCATTTGCTTACAATACCGCGGGGATCCCCCTGGCAGCAGGCGTATTCTTCCTGTTCGGGGGCCCCACTTTAAATCCGATGTTTGCCGCAGCCGCCATGGC
>JANQML010000404.1 GCA_028280105.1 Desulfobacula sp.
TATCAGCCATACTCCGCAGGGAGGAACGACCGTAGACAACGCAGCAGGCGGGACTGTATGGTGGATCAGGGATGCGGCACCCTTGACAAGATTCAGACGTCTATCATATGGTGGCCCCTGGCGGTTTAAAACGGACACCCCCCCTCTGAAAACGGATATAACCCCTTGGCCACAGGAGACCCCGATCAATTTGAACAATCTATTCACCTCCCTTCCCCATGATATCAGACAGGCGATCGATACGTTTAACAGCCGCCGGACCGATCTTTTAAAAGAATTACACCCGGAACGGCTGCTGGATATGCTTGCCGAATGGCTTTTAGATGAGGAACAAAAACTATTTCTGGGTTTGGCCCCCTGGAATATCTTTTTTTTGAATGCCGCAGCAACGGGGTTTGAAATTCAGAGAGCAATTGGATCGGATAAAGGCCAACCGTCAACCGGGAATCTGAAAGAAGCGATAAAAACCCTGGACTGCCGGAACCGCGGTCAGGAAAGGATCATCCGCCTAATCTGCTCCCGGCTCGCTTCAACGGCCACCGATTTAAAGACGGACACCCCCTCTGTTATGTATGAGGGGGCACCCGTTCATATCGGTCTTTTGTCCGGGGCGTTGCAAATGGCGGCCCTGCTTGATCTCAAACATCCAGACACCATTCGAATGGCAGCCGCCTGTCTGCCTGGAGGGCGGCAAATACCAACGCCGCATTTTTGTGACGGCTTCACTGTCGAAGCGACTGGGCCGCACCCGTTTATTCCCGGGGCCATCCGGCTCATCATCCGCTGCCGTCATCCGGAAGTCCACCGGGCGTTGAAGCACCATGAAAAGCACGTTCAAAAGGTGTTGCACCTGCTCAACAACCGGATCAGCCCGCGGTTTCTTTTCTCGGAAGTCCATTTTGATATTGAGGCATCCGGTTATACCCCGCTGGATATGAAATTCAGCGTGGATTCCATGGCAGCGTTACAGCTTTTTACCGGCAACCGGCTCTATTCGGACAAACGGGTCTTTTTGCGTGAATTGATACAGAATGCCGTGGATGCCTGTACCCTTAAAAAACTATTTGACCCTACCCACCAACCCGATATCTTTATTGAATTTGACGGTCCCAGCCAGGTGATCCGGTTCAGGGACAATGGGATCGGCATGGACCGCCAGTGGATTGAAAAATACTTTTTAAAAATCGGCATCTCATTTTACCGGTCCGGCGACTTAAAAACAGCCGCCGCATCCCGGGTTGATTTCAATTTTATCAGCAAATTCGGCATCGGTTTTTTGTCCAGTTTCCTGGTCTCGGATAAAATCGTGATCAAGACCCGCAAAAAGGACTCACAAGGGATGATCATCACCATCACCGGCCTGGAAGATTATTTTGATGTCCGGTTTGCAGATCATGACTGTGCCTTCGGCACTCAGGTCACCCTTTATCTGGCAGATACGAAAAACCATTACAGCCGGTTCATGGAATATGTCTGCTATCTGAAAACCAATATCCGGTTTCTCAGTCTTCCGGTCACACTGATCGATCATGAGAAAAAAAGATCTGTTCTTGGAAAAGAAATGCTTCCCTACGACACGTCAGACTTTCATGAATGCGCCTTTTCAACCCGACTGAATTTTTCAGATGCAGAGGGATATCTGTTTTTAAAAACAAAGCGGGATCGGGATACCTATTACGGGCTGGAGACCGCCAAAGGGGGGATCTCCCTTTTTCAGGACGGTATTTTTGTCACCCAGACCGATTCCCTTCTGCCCGAAGGCGCCCGTCAAAGTATCATCGGGCGCATCAACCTGAAGGGCCGGGACCGGTGTGAACTGAGCATGGACCGCAACCGGCTGTTCTGGACGGATGACCAGATGAAAACCATCAAACGCCGGATCCATCTGGGTATTGCCGATCTGGCCCGTCAGGTGATGGATACCGCCCGGATCCGAAATTCCTCTCTTCCGATTCAACCCGGGCTGATCCGCCATCTGTCGATTCTTTTCGATTTCAATGAAATCGATGATGAGATCTACCAGCGCCTGAGCGGCCCCATCAAAAGAATCATTGCCAAACGGTTCCGGGATTTTATCCGGGTCAATACCGCCCATACCGGAAGCCTGAAAACGGTTCCCGGTGCAGACGGTTACAGTGAAGGCTGGCAGAAGGATATTTTATCGGCGTTTGAGAACAAAGCCCGCCCAAAAGTGCCGTAACAGCCATTATTCCACGCCTTTTTCCCTGAGATAGGGGACATATTGCATGTCTGTTTTCAGAATGTGATCTTTAAGCCAATCCGTCAGAAAGTGCATCAGATCCATGGACAGGGCGGCTTTTCCCTGGTCGTGCTCTTTCTTATACTCAAGCACCTGTTCCACCAGCCTGGCATGAACCGCACTGTGATTCTCCCTGTCCGGATAGGCATGGGCATCAAACAATTGTTGCTCATACCCAAAATGGTAAACCGTATAATCGGCCAGGCGCGCCAGAATTTGCCCGGTCTCCCGGTTTCCCGACCTCATCTTCATGGCCCGGTGAAGTTCGTTGATCATCTTTACCAGCTCTTTGTGCTGGTCATCCACCTGGGACAGACCGGTCATCAATTTATCCGACCAGGACATCAAATCGGGAATCTCATCTCTGCTGAATTCCGATGAATCCCGGATATCCGCATCATCCACAGAGACCTTGAACACACCGATCATATCCCTGAGTTTGAATGACAGCTTTGATAATTCTTCCGCACTTTTCTTCATTTGGCTGCTTCGGGAGGTCATATCCACGGCCACCCCGTTGACCATGGAAATATCCTGTGCAATCTCGGATGAGACCTGGGAGCTTTGTGAAACATTTTCGTTTACATCACTGATCCCCGAGGAGGCCTGTCCGATATTTTCAGCCACCTCAGACGCAGAGGCCGACTGCTCTTCGATTGCAGCGGCAATGGCGGCCACAATGCCGGTGACCTCGGATATGACTTCCGTGATCTGCTCCACATCCTTTACCGTATCATCCGTGGAATCCTGTATCCCTTTAACCCGGTCTTTTATATCCAGGGTCGCTGCTGCCGTCTGACCGGCCAACCCTTTTATTTCATCGGCAACAACGGCAAATCCCTTTCCGGCTTTGCCGGCTCTTGCCGCTTCGATGGTTGCATTTAAAGCCAGCAGGTTAGTCTGTTCGGCAATATCGGTAATCACCTCCGTCACCTTATCAATATCCCGGGCAGATGTTCCCAGCCGCCCCACCCGCTCTGATGCGGTTCTAACTTTTACAACCGCATTATCGGAAATGGTTCGGGCCTTTTCACAGTTCTCGGCTACGCCGCCCAGTGTCAATTTCATCTGCTCGGCAGCACCGGCGATGGTTTCAAGGTTGATCGAGGCCTGTTCACTGGCTGCGGCAACAGAGGACATGGCTGAACTCATCTCTTCTGAAGCGGTTGCCACGGAATTGGATCGGACACTGAGACCTTCGGAATTCTCAGCCATCTGTTCGGATACGGACAAAAGCTCCCCTGAAGAGGCCGTCACTGTTTCAGAGTTCACACCGATATCCACGACGATTTGATTCAGCCGGGTGACAAATGCATTAAACCATTTTGCCAGCTCACCGATCTCATCCCTGGTATCAATCTCAATCCGGCGGGTCAAATCGCCTTCTCCCTGAGCAATGTCCCGTAAGGCAGCCACGACCATCCGAATCGGCCGAATGATGATCCGTGTCAACATAAAGGCAATGAGACCACCGAACAGCAGTGCCGGAACACTGACCATTGTTATAAAGGCCGTGGATTGAGCAATCTGGGATTTCATCCTTTCATGCTGGGATACTTTGGCAACCAGACATATCTTCTGAATATTGACGGCACTGGACTCCATTACCGATCTAGCGGCCTGTTGCGCCTTCATCAGACCGGCATAATTTTCAAGCGATGAAAAATATTTTTGCACCGCTGTCTGAATTTCATCTAAAGGCCGGTTTTTTTCTTCATCATCAAAATATTCCTTTGCGGTGTCAAAAACTTTTTCAATGGCGTTAATATTGAGTTTAATCTCTTCCAATACCCCCTCGTCTTCCGTGTTTATGAAATCCTTTTCTAGAATCCGGGTATTCAACAGAATTTTAGCGATCTGATCCGCACCCGAGGAGAGCTTCATCATCTGGTCTGAAACCGTTTGCACATCTTCAAGATACCAATCAAGCTGCTCCTGCATTCCCTGCTGAAAATAGGTAATTGCCCGCTGCAGATCTTTCACCGCCTTAATCACGGCGACATTATTCTCTGCCGTTTTATCGTTAAAAAACGCATCCACCTTTTTAATACAGATTTCCTGGGTGGAAACGACCCGGGCAAGATCTTTCTTGGACGTGTCATCCGTCAGCAGTGGCGTCACCGATTCAATGATTCGTTTCAATTCATTGTGATACCCTTTCCACTGGTTGTACATTGAAACACTGACAATATCGGATTCAGTCAGCACCATCCGATACCCCTTTGCCGTTAAGAACGCTTCACCCATCCGGACACTGTATGCCACGCGCTGCCTTAAATCGGCTGTTTTGGTTTCACTCTCCGCCATTAACGCCTCATATTCGGTCAGCTGGCCGTCCCTGATCCTTTCCGTTATTTCAAGTGCGAGATCCGCCGTCATATTCATATTGGCCATCAGCGCATCTTTTTGTTCTTCAAGGCGGATATACGCATCAAATTCTTTGCTATACGCATCTGAAAAATTAAGAATATCTTCTATTTTTTGTCGAATATCTTTGGAGGCGGTATGTTCCGATATGGTGGCCGCCTGGGTCTTCAACTGGGATATGGCCTTATTTTTATCACTTATGGCAGCGGAATCATTGGTCAGAATAAACCGCCTTTCATTCTGCCGGGCTGTGATAATGTGATCGACCAGGAGCTGAAACCGGTTTTCAGACTCAACCGTCTCAACCACGCGAGTGAGCCCCAAACGCCCGGCAGCTGCAATCAAGATCAGCAAAAACAGGATAATGACGAACCCACCAACAATCTTTTTAGCTAGACTAAAGGAATTCAGCATATTTTTCCCCCTGATTGAATATGATTAATTCTGTATTACCTATAGAATCCTGATGGGGAATGCAAGCAAAATCAAATCTCCTTTTTCATTTGAAAATCACTATAATTTCAGATGGTAAAAAAAGGCAGGATCTATCTCAATATCTCAAAATTCGTAAAACCGCCCTTATCAGTGGAAGTAAAATTCAATGGTTTATGTGCTGTCAAAACAGACCCGGATATATCTCTCCTTTTTACGGCAGACAGATACAGAATTAGAAAATTTGCTAAATCTCTTAATTTTCCTAACCTGGTGTTGAAAAAATTCGATTTTCAGAAGGACGGCTCTTCAAGAGAATCACTTATAACCGATTGAAATTTAATACTAAAATATAAATGAATATTTCTGGCATGGTTAATGCTCTGTCAAAGATTAAATTTTTAATCCAAACAGGTCATTTATGAAAAAAAGAACATCTTTGCAGATCATACTCATTGACAATGACAAATATGTCAGGGAATCTCTGGGCACCTTTTTTAACGGGACCCCCATTCAATTCCTGATTTTCAAATCTGCATCAGAAGGACTTAACTCGTTAAAATACCAGAAGATCGATGTGGTTATCGCAGATTATTTCTTACCGGACATGGACGGGCTCCATCTTCTCAAAGAGGTGGCCGTTCAGAAACCGGGAATCGCCAGAATACTGATGGCAACCATTGTCAGCGAAGAACTTGAGAAGGAAGCCGAAGCAGCCGGGATTGATGCGTTTATAGAAAAACCGCTGAGTGTTGCCTCCATTGACCGTATACTGAACAAAATCAACAGGCGCAAGACAGATAACGCCCTGCCGGAGATAAGAGATGACAGATAAAAGAGCCTGGGACTGGCACTCCCCGAAAAAAGAGGTTCCGATCAAAGAGTGGCACAACCGTTTCAACTGGGTTGAAGAATTTCACGCCAGTCCTGACGGGGAAAAAATTGCAGCCATTGTCAATTCAGACATCGATGAATTCACGGTCTGCGTAAATGGAGAAACCTGGGAAGGCCCCTTTGAAAAGGCAGGATCAGTGACCTTCGGGCCGGACGGCCGCTTATCGGTTCTGGCGGCAAAAGACGAGCAATGGTCGGTCTGTACCGACGGTGTGTGCTGGGAAACCTGGTTTGATTTTATCTGGGGCCTGACCGTTTCATCCGACGGTCGGTTTATCGGCACAGCGGTCCAGACAGACATGAAATACGGCATGGCTGTTAATGGCACCCCCTGGGACACCTTTTATGAGAACATTACCGGTATGACCCTCTCCGACCGGGGATCGTCCGCTGCCATTGTCCAGGTGGAACCTTTGGCCCAGGCAGATATCGACGGCTTCAGTGCCGGTATCTTTTCAGCCGCTGTAAACGGGGTTGCCGGGGATGAAACCTTTATGAATGCGTGGGATCCGTGTTTTGATCCCCAGGGAAAACAGATTGCCTATTCCATCCGGCTGGACCGGAATCGCTACTCTTTGGTTCAAAACAACACGGTCTGGCCAAGGGATTTTCAGTCCGTGTGGCACCCCCGGTTTTACAACAGGGGTCAATCCGTTGTCGCCCCGGTCAGGATCAATGGGAAATGGTCCCTGTTTAAAGACGGATCTTCCCTTTGGAACAGACAATTTGATCAGTTATGGCAGATCCGTGTTCACGAGGCCTCTCAGAAAATCGCGGCGGTTGTGTCGGATTCATACGGCAAATGGACGGTCTGCCAGAATAATGTCACCTGGGATTTTCATTGCAGCCGGATGATCACCGACCTTTGCCATTCAGCCGACGGCACCCGGCTGGCAGCCTGCTGCAAAGAGGCAGACACCTGGGACCTGGTTGTGGATGCCGTCCCCTGGCATCTGAATGCCGACAAACTATGGGCACCGGTGATCAGCGACGATGGATCGGTGATTGCCGTTAGACTGGAAAAGGATCATGCCGGCTATCTGGCTGTGAACGGCAAGGTATCTGCCGAACCCTTTGACTGGGTATTTGAACCGGCAATCAGCCCGGACGGCAACAAGATTCTTTTAAAGACGATCAAAAACGGGGTGTATTCAAGGCAGGTCCTCTCACTGGATCATATCCTGTAAAAACAAGGAGAACAACCATGAACGCGTTTATCGATTTTATCATGGGTCCCATGGTCTGGATCTCATTTTCAATCTTTCTTCTGGGTGTCCTGTTCCGGTTCTATCAATGGATCCGGCTGACCCGTGAAAGAGAGCGGTTTATTTTCACCCATTTTTCTTTCACATACGGATTCCGGTCGGTATTGGCATGGCTGATCCCGTTTTTTCCCAAAAGCACCCGGATCCATCCGGTTTTTTACACGATTTCGTACCTGTTCCATCTTCTGATTTTTTTGGTTCCCATCTTTCTCCTGGCCCATGTGACGCTTCTGGAAGAATCCATGCAATGGTCCTGGGTCACGTTAAGCGATCCCCTGGCAGACAGCCTGACCCTTTTCATCATCGGTGCGTTGATCTTTTTCAGTCTCCGCCGCCTGGTGGTTCCGGAGGTCAAATTCCTGACCCGGGCATCGGATTTTCTGTTTATCGGCCTTGTCGCCCTTCCCTTTATTACCGGATTTTTAGCATCCCAACAGATTTTTGCCTACCAGTGGATGACCATCCTCCACATCCTGTCCGGGGAATTGATGATCATTCTGATACCGTTCACCCGGTTTTCCCATATGCTGACCGCCCCCTTTACCCGGGCCTATACCGGCTCTGAATTCGGTAAGGTCAGACATGCCAGAGACTGGTAAGCCCATTTAAGGAGAGTTTCATGCAAGACACCCTATCCAACCCGACACACAAAGCAGAATCAAATCCAAAAGGAGCCCCCCGACCCGGCGGGATCGATGAAGGCGTGGAAAAAGGACTGGCACGGCTGACGCCGGACCGCATCGAACAGGTGATCAACGAGGTCTTAAACAAAGAGACCGGTTCCCGCTTCAAAGCCTATACCGACACCTGCATGCGGTGCGGGCTCTGCTCGGATGCCTGCAGCATCTTTCTTTCCAATGACCGGGACCCCAGACGGTCACCGGCCGGAAAAGTCAAGCTGACCCTTTCGGAAATGATTCAAAAAAAGGGAAAGGTATCAAAACCCTTTTTAAGGGACCTGGTCCGTATTGCCCATACCGAATGCAATGTCTGCAAACGGTGCGCCATGTACTGTCCCTTCGGCATCGACATCGCATACCTGATGCTCATTGCCAGGCGGATCTGCCATAAGCTGGGCATCACACCGCTTTATATCCAGGATACGGTGAACTCCCATTCCGCCACCCTGAACCAGATGTGGGTCAAAGAAGATGAGTGGATCGACACCCTGCAATGGCAGGAGGAGGACGCCAGAGAGGAGTTTGAGAACTTAAGAATCCCGCTGGACAAGGACGGGTCAGATATCATGTATTCGGTGATTGCACCGGAACCCAAATTCCAGGCCGGATTGATCTATCAAACCGCCGTGATCATGCATGCGGCCGGTGTAAACTGGACCATGCCCGCTTCCCCGGGATGGGATAACAGCAATATGGCCATGTTTACAGGGGACAATGAAATTTCGGGCAGAATTGCCAAAGCCCATTATGAAACCGCTGCCCGCCTCCATGTCAGGCAGGTGGTCATGGGAGAGTGCGGCCATGCCTTCCGGTCGGTCTATGATGTGGGCAACCGGTGGGTGGGATGGGCCCGGCCGCCCTTTGACCTGGTCCATGCCATTGATTTTTACCATAAACTGCTCACCACCGGCCGGATTCGGATCAGGGAAAAATTTAAAAAAACCGTGACCCTCCATGACCCGTGCAATATCTCCCGGGGAAGAGGACTGCACAACAAGGCCAGGGAACTGGTCAACCTGCTGTGTGACTCGTTTATCGAGATGACCCCCAACAGAGAGCACAATTATTGCTGCGGTGCCGGCGGCGGGGTCATCAACTGCGGACCGCCCTGGAAATCCAGCCGAATGGTCAACAATAGAGAGAAAAAACGTCAGATCGAACGCACCCGTGCCGAGGTTTTGATCGCACCCTGCCATAATTGCCATTCCGGTCTGGAAGACATTGTCGAGCATTATGGTGTTGAAATGGAAATCAAATTCTTCGGCGATATCATTTTTGAGGTGATGGAAAAAACCGTTTTTCAAAAAGAGGATCCAACATGAAACAGATGCCGTTCCTTTCAGTAACCGCTGTTATTATATTTGCCATTGCAGTCGGTGCCTATTCCCTTTCCGAACCCCTTCGGATTGAAAAATACGGTTTTGACCATCCCCGGCGGCCGGTTGCCCTGTTTGACCACGACGAACATAACGAAATTGCCGGCCTGGATTACGACTGTTCCGTCTGCCACCATGTCTATGACGGAAAAATAAAAGTTGAAGGTGAATCCAGTGAAGATCTCTCCTGTTCAGACTGCCATTCTCTCACCCCCACCCGGGAAAATACCGTCGGCCTGAGAGAGGCGTTTCACAGGCAATGCCGGACCTGCCATCTGGATGCCGGAAAAGGGCCTCTCCTCTGCGGCCAATGTCACCCAAACCCATCCCGGCCAGTAAAAGGAAACCAGTAAAAGGAAACAAAAATGAGTAAAAAAATTATGATCGTCGATGATGACCCGGCCATTGTCAAATACCTGGATACCCTGTTCCGGGATAACGGGTTTGCCACCTGTATTGCCCGGGACGGCAAAGATGCCCTGGACCTGTTTAAAACCCAGCAGCCGGATCTGATTACCCTGGACCTGGAAATGCCCGAAGAGTGGGGGCCCCGTTTTTTCCGGAAGATCAGCAAATCAAAAGGATTTCATACACCGGTAATCGTCATCAGCGGCCTGACCGGCATCAGACATGCCGTTCCAAAGGCAGATGCCGTTTTCGGCAAACCCTTTGATCCGGACCAGGTATTGGAAACGGTCAGAAAACTGGTCACCTGAATTCTATTACCAGGACTCTCAATCATGCAAATGCCCTGTTTTAAAATAGAAAACCTGGTCTTAAAAATGATGGTTCCCGTCAGCACGGTTCTATTGGCAAGCATGGTTATCTGGTCCCGGTTTCCCGGCGGAGATGATCTCTCTATACGGACCGCAACCTACCTGATGCTGGTTCTGTCCATTACCGTCGGGATCTCTGTTTACAACCTGGTGACCCGGCCCATTAAAAAGCTGATCGATAACACCGATCTGATCGGAAAAGGAGTCTACCCCCCGCGGTCCCATGTGGTGAACCGGCGGGATGAAATGGGTGCCCTGGCCCTGGCCATCTACAATATGGGGGAAAAAATCAGGCAAAAACAGGCGGAACTGAACCGCCAGAAGGATATCTACCAGGACTTGTTCGATCAGGTTCCCTGTTCAATAACCGTTCAGAACAAAGCCTTCAAACTCATTGAATTTAACAAACAGTTTTCAAAAACTTTTCATCCCGATTACGGCGATTATTGCTATAAAGCTTATAAAAACCTGGATAAAAAATGCCAAAACTGCCCGGTGGAAAGAACCTTTGCAGACGGCCGGTCCCATTTCAGTGAGGAATCGGGAATCAATAAAGACGGCACCGTCTCCCACTGGTTTGCCAAAACCGCACCGTTGAGAAACCATCGGGGTGAAATTGTGGCTGCCATGGAGATGACCATCGATATTTCCAGACGGAAAAGACTGGAAGAGATCGTCAAAGATTCGGAACGAAAATACCAGGCCATATTTGAATCCATCCCCAACCCGGTCTTTATCGTTGAGACCCGTACGTTTAAAATACTGGCCTGTAACGACAGTGCCACACGGGTTTACGGTTATAAAAGAGACGAGCTTGAAGAAGAGCGGTTCTCTCTTTTATTCCCCGACCGGGACCGGTTTGAAACCTTTGAAAAAAACATTAAAAAGCCGTTTCACGAGCGGCTGGTAAATCATAAAAAAGACCGGGCGCATCTCTGTGTGAACATCTGGGTCCGGCCCACAACATTCACGGGCCGGGATGTCTATCTGATTACGGTGGTCGACGTCACTTCATCGGTTGAAACCGAACTCCAGCTGATTCAGGCCGGAAAGATGGCCACCCTGGGTGAAATGGCCACAGGTGTCGCCCATGAGCTCAACCAGCCCCTCTCCGTCATCAAAACCGCATCCAGCTTTATCAACAAAAAAATACACCGGCAGGAACCCATAGAACAAACCGTTCTGGCATCCCTGGCAA
>JANQML010000405.1 GCA_028280105.1 Desulfobacula sp.
TTAAAAAAGATGAAATGGTGGTACCCACTTATGATGAAGTCTTGAAAGCATCTTTAAATTCAAAGCTTTTGTTGTATCGTCAACTGATTTCATCTTTTATGATAAAATTTTTATGCAACGTTGAGGTTTATTTAAACTCAAACCCCTTGCGGTTTAAAAATTCTCTCATATGCGGGCGAGACGGCCGGTCCATCATCCGTGAAATCTGTCCGGTCCAGGTATCCTGCCTGGCTCCCCGGGACCGGTGCCGGTAATACCCTTCACAGGTGCGGTTGTATGCGGACAGGTCCGGTTCGTCTTCGTGGTAAATCTCCTCTTTTAAAACCATGGACACGGGCATCCTGGGCTTTTGTTCCTGTTCCCGCAGCGGAAATCCCAGGCATAATCCAAAAACAGGATAGACGTGATCCGGAATCTTCAACAGGTCACACACGGTTTGAGGGTCATTGCGGATCCCGCCGATATAGACACCGCCAAGACCTAAGGATTCAGCCGCAATCATGGCATTCTGAGCCATCAGGCTCACATCTACCGTGGCAATGATAAATTGCTCGGTATACCCGGCATCCATGCGGGTGTCTTCAAGGATGCAGGCGTTTTTTGGCCGGTTCAGGTCGGCACAGAACACCATAAAGACCGGGCTTGTTTCCACCCATTCCTGGGGTCCGGCAAGCCGGGCAATCTGCTTCCGGATGGCGGTGTTTCTCACCCGGATCACCGAGTAGGCCTGAATAAAGTTGGAAGTTGCTGCCCGTCCCGCCGCCTCAATAATGGCTTCCACCATCTCATCGGCGACCGGTTCAGATCTGTATTTCCGGACGGACCGGTGGCGGTTTAAGAGTTCAATAACCGGGTTTGTGATCTTTTTTCCCATAAATACAAGACTTTCTTTGATAATGATTTTTTGATTGTGCTTCCACAAGAATATTTCATCTTTTATTCTGGCATAAATTTGTAAAATGTCACGTTTTTTAATTTACGGCCCTATTCGGCCGGGTCTGCAGCAAAACCGATCTGTTTTTTATGGATTGAGATTGACATTTATAGTGTAAAAGCTTTACATTAAAAATCATAAAAAGCAATTTAATAAGAGATAAAATCTCAAAAGAGGCTGAAATGAAAATCAGTAAGGAACAAAAAGAGAAGAATCGAGTCAAAATTATCTCCGCTGCTGTGGAGATAATAACGGCAAAAGGGTTCAAATCCGCCACCATGAGAGAGATTGCCAGGGCCACAGGCATGGGGGATGCAACCATTTATAACTATTTCCCCACCAAGGAGGCCATTGTCTATGGATATTATGAAGAAAAATTTGATCAGGTGACGGCGCAGCTCAAACAGATCTCTGATTTCAACGAATATACCTTCCAGGAGCAGCTTCAGGCATTCTTTGAGCTGAAACTTGACATCTTTTTACCGGACCGGGAATTTATAGACAAAACATTTAAAACCGCTTTTTTTACATTGAGCCAGCATTACAGCCGGACCCGGCCGATAAAAGACCGTTTCATACGGATTGTCGAAGATATTTTTCAGGCTGCCATTGAAGTGGATGAGATTCCAGACCCGGTCTTCCGGGAAATGACCATCCAGTTCTTCTGGGAATACTATATCGGCCTGGTTATATACTGGCTCAGGGATGAGTCGGACCGGTTTGAAAACACCAGTGTCTTAATCGACAAGAGCCTGGATCTGGCCTGTACCGCCATAAAAACCGGAATCGGAAACAAGATTTTTGATATGGGTATCTTCCTGTTTAAAAACCACATCCTGTCCCGTATGGATCGTATGAAAGACCCTGTAGATACTTTTTACGGAATCAAAAAAAAATTCATGGATGCCCGTAATGACTGACACCGTCCCCACATCAAAAATAAAACGGACCCTTTCTACGGGTAAAATCGCCGTAAAAATGGGAACCCGGCAACTGGAGTTCATGATCAAAAAGCCGTTTTTATCAAAAGAGAACCAACAGATTTCACGGGGAAAAAAAGACGGTGAAAATGCCCGGACCCTGTTTAACGGCCTCTCCCTGCTGCGGGGCACGGCGTTAAAGGCGGGCCAACTGCTGAGCATTGAAGGCGGTTATCTGCCCGATGGTTTCCAAAAAGAACTAGAAAAATCATACAACCAGGTACCGCCGATCAACCGGGCCCTTGCCAGAAAAATCATTACCAATAATTTTAATGCCCCCCCTGAAGCCGTGTTCGGTTCGTTTGAATCAACCGCCTTTGCCGCAGCCAGCCTCGGACAGGTCCACCGGGCCATTGCAAAGACCGGCCAGGACCTTGCCGTCAAAATTCAATACCCGGATATCTCACAAACGATTTCAAACGATATCCGGATCTTAAAAACACTGCTCAGACCCATGCCGGAGTACCCGGTCTTGCAGACGGCCCTGGATGAAATCCGGGAGGTTCTTTTAAACGAGACCGATTATGAAAAAGAGAGCCAAAACATCGCCTATTTCCGGTCACACCTTACACACAAGCGGGTGATAATCCCAAAGGTGTACCCGGATTTGACAGGCCGGACCGTTCTTTCCATGTCCCTGATAAAGGGGCAGGTTCTGAATGAATGGCTGAAAACGGATCCGGACCGGGAAAGCAGAACCCTTATCGCCCAAACCCTGCATGATATCTTTGTGCAGGGATTTTACGGGCTCAGACAGATCCATGCCGATCCGAACCCGGGAAATTTTCTGATCACGGACGACTTGAAAATCGGCCTCATCGATTTCGGATGCATCAGATCTTTTGATGACTCGTTCATCGATCTCTACCAGAGCCTGATCCGCACGGGATTCAGCCGGGATAAAAAAAAGGTTTCACATCTATTATACCGGTTAAAGCTCATCTCTCCGGAGCTGGACCCGGTAATCTGTGACGAGATGATCGAATTGTTCATGGAAATCGGCCAGTGGTTTGCCGCATTGTTTAAAGAAGAGACCTTTGATTTCGGTGCCAACCCGGATTTTATGGAAAGAGGCAAACAGATTGGATTGCAAATGCACCGGTTCAGAAAACATATCCGTCATATTACCCCGGAATTTATATTTCTCGACCGGACCCGGTACGGCCTTATTAAATTGTTTGAACGGATGCGGGTAAAAATCAAAATACAAAGCAAATATGAAAACAGCTCCATTTAAACATTCCGCTATATTTCCGACAATTCATTCAAAAAGAGTCAAAAAAGAAAACTTAAATTGACAAATATATAAGATTCCATTAAATACTCTAAATTTTTTAGTATGACTCTAATTATCGGAGGATTAATGGCAAATTCTGTTTCACAACGGGACAGTTTCTCGGGCAAATACGGATTCATTGCAGCGGCAGCCGGATCTGCCATCGGCCTTGGAAATATATGGAAATTCCCTTACATCACCGGGGTATACGGTGGTTCTGCATTTATTATTGTCTATCTGATCTGCATTCTTCTTATCGGCCTGCCCGTGATGCTCTCGGAAATCAGCGTGGGCAGACGGGCCCAGAAAGGGGTATTCGGCGCATACAAAACCCTGGCACCGGGAACCCCGTGGTTTTTTTCCGGTTACATGGGAATTGCCGCTGCATTTTTGATCCTTTCCTTTTACGGTGTGGTTGCCGGCTGGACCATGGAATATGTGGTCAAGGCCCTGGCCGGATCGTTTACCGGTAAAAACCCGGACCAGATCAGTGCCATGTTCGGAGATTTTATCGGTCAGACGGCCCGCCCCATATTCTGGCAGGTGGGCTTCATGGCCCTGACCTGTTTTATCGTCATTGCCGGAATCAAGAACGGCATTGAGAAGTACTCGAAAATTCTCATGCCCGTCCTGCTGGTCATCCTGCTGATGCTCTGTCTCAGGTCCGTGACTCTTGACGGGGCATCCAAAGGATTTGAATTCTTATTTAAACCGGATTTTTCAAAGCTGTCCGGCGAGGCAATCCTGGCCGCTATGGGACATGCCTTTTTCTCCCTGAGTCTTGGGATGGGTACCCTGGTCACCTATGGGTCCTATCTTAAAAAGACAGAATCCCTGGCACCATTGGCCGGCCAAATCACCATTGCCGATACCGTCATTGCCCTTTTGGCCGGCATTGCCATCTTTCCGGCCGTATTTGCATTTGGCATCGAACCGGCAGCCGGCCCAGGCCTTGTCTTTGTCACATTGCCCAATGTATTTGCCCAGATGCCCCTGGGCAATATTTTCTGTATTTTATTTTTCTCGCTTCTGGCCATTGCCGCCCTGACCTCTTCCATTTCCATCCTGGAGGTTGTTGTGGCCCATCTGGTTGAAGATTTCAAGGTTTCCCGAAAGACGGCCACCCTGATGATGACCCTGGTGATCACCCTGTTTGGTATTCCAAGCGCCCTCTCTTTCGGCAGTCTGTCCGATCTATCAATCTTTGGTCTGAATTTTTTTGATCTGGCAGATCACATTGCCTCCAACTTCCTGCTGCCTTTGGGCGGACTCTGTATCTCCCTTTTTGTGGGATGGAAAATGGCCCGGAAGGATGTGGCAGACGAGTTATCCAACAGCGGTGCCGTCAAAATTGCCTACCTGCCCGTATTTTTATTCCTGGCCCGGATTGTGGCCCCCATTGCCATCGCAACGGTCTTTTTACACGGGTTAAAGATTATCTGATCATCCTAAAGGCCACCTCTAATAATAGTCTTTTGGTCCGATTTCTACGTTGCAGCAAAATTTCAATCCTCAGAATACTCCATGTATTCCTCCGGTTAAAATTTTGCCGCGCCTTGAACTCAAACCAAAATCCTGATTATTAGAGGTACCCTTATGGAAGGTAAAAAAGACGAGACGGGCTGCCGGAAAAACACCACCGGCTGCCCGTGTCGGTAAAACCGGATAACCGGCCCTGTGAACGGCCGGTTATCCTAAGTTCGGATAGGTTGTCAACTACCCGGTCCGATCAGGGGCAACTCTTTGTCAATGCTGAAAAAGACAAGAAACATAGGGTCGTCTTTAAAGGGTTCTGTTTCAGGGTAGGTTCGCTGCCGAAGCTCGAACAGCAGCTCGCTGTCCCTCTCCTCCCTGATTTTGGTCAGGAAAAACCGTTTTCCCTTCAGCTTGGCGTCATCTTCAAAAAACATGTAAGCTGCGTGGGGATTGGACTGGATATAGTTGTGGGTGAGCCGGTCCCGCATGATAAAGGCCAATGTCCCATCCGGCATGACATGGGGACGGGAATAAACCGCCACATCCACTTTGCCCTCCTTGTTACTGGTCGCCAGCACGCCTCTTCCCTTTTTCTCTTTGAAATATGATTCTAAACTCATTTGCATTCTCCTCATCAATCTACACTCTTCTTATCAAGGGTATCAAATTGAACACAATCAACCGCTGTCTGCCGTATTAATATGATACATTAAGCAAAAAGCTAATCATGTATTTTTTATAAACAAGGCGTCAAATTCGTTTAAAATTTTGATGCGGTGCACTTCTCCCCTTTATTTCACCGCATCCCCGGAAAATCATTGTTTCATACCAACCGCTCGGTCAAAATCAATTGTCTGGTTTTGCACGGCTCTTTCTCCCGGTTGTTGCCTGCGCAAATCTCCCACCGTTTATGGGTCAGGCGGTCTAAAAAGAGACGGTCATGACTGACCAGCAGTAACGCCGATTCACAGGAGACCAAGGCCTGTTCAAGTGCTTCAACAGACGGCAGATCAAGGTGATTGGTGGGTTCGTCCATTATAATGAGCTGGGGATTTTTTGAGATGCCCTCTGCCAGAAGTATCTTTCGGACCTCCCCCGGACTGGGCCTTGTGGTCTCAAGGATTCTTTCCGGTCTTGAACCCAGCCGGCTAATCAAAATCATCATCTTCCCCAATGCGTCACCCGGCTGTTTCCGGATGGTCGCCATCTTTTCCATGCCCGCTGAAAGATCCACTTCCTGGGGAAGATAACAAATCCGGTCGTCATCCAGATCCAGGTTGCCGATAATATGCTCGACCAGTCTGCTTTTTCCGCTGCCGTTGTTGCCGGTGATCCCGATCCTGTCCTCGGGTCTGATGACCAGATTGTCAAACGACAATTGTTTCTGATCCGATAACCCAAGCGACCCTTTTTTTAACCGGAACAGGACGGTTCGTTTGGACCGGCTGCCGGTCAACCGGATCCCGGACCGATATTCTTTCTTAATATGAATATTGTCCAGCTGTTGCCGGGCCTGTGACAATCTGCCGCTGATCTGATTCAATAGTTTCCCCCCACTCCCGTCTTTTCCCGACACCCTGACCAGATCGATCCTGCTCTTTGCATCATGATCCTTTGCATGGATTCTTTTTTTCGAGGTTCTCCTGTCTGACTCAAAAGCGGTTTTCCTCCGGCGGTCTGCCTCTTTTTGCAATTGATTCACCCGGTGCCTGGCCTGGCTGTGTGTTTTCCTCATCCGTTTTTCCATGGCCTGCTTCTGCTCAAGGCTTTGGCTGTAGTTTCCCGGAAAAACCATTAAGTCCGGCGGATCGATAAAGATACATTTTTTACAGAGATGATCAAGAAGTGTCCGGTCATGGCTGACAAGCAGCCCGATTCCCTTAAAACCGCCCAGAGTTTGCATCATCCATTCTGTCGCCCCTATATCCAGGTGGTTGGTGGGTTCATCCACTGCCAGAAGATCCGGGCCTTTATACAGAGCCGTGGCGATTTGGGCCCGTTTTCTTTCGCCGTGGCTCAGGGTGGACCAGCGGTAAGGCCATTCCGGGTCAATCTCCAGCTCACCCATGATCTTGCAGGCGACCTTGGTATATGCCGTCACCAATTCAATAAACCTGTCCGGCATATCGTCGGTCCGCTGTCTGCAGTAAACCCTGTTTCCGGAAAAAGAGATCCGCCCCGAATCCGGAACCAATTCTTGGGCCGCCAGTTTTAGAAGCGTACTCTTCCCGGTGCCGTTTGCACCGACAATACCCACCCAGCCGGGGGTGATATCCAGGGAAAAGTCTTTTATCAATTCACTAGTCGATGACAGATAAGAAAATGAAACATTTTGAAATGCCAGCGTATGATGTCCCATGATGTGTCTCCTTTTAAATCACGCCATACGCATGGCAGCCGGTCACAGGACATTTTTTTTATTTGATCCGGAATGATCTCGGAAGCGGTTGAGACGGTCCCAATTGCGATAAAACGGCGTGGTATAGTGAAAAACAATACAAACGAACCGCACAAAAACCCGTGCCGCTCATTTACATATCAATTGTCGTATAGAATATACCTGTCCGTTTCTATCTCATTGCCCTCATCTCTCCTGTTTGAAAAGTGAACCGGTTTTACAGAACCGGCAGTCGATGAAATTATTATATACGTGGTATCGCAATGGCAGTCAACCCCCCTGATCCACCATACGGTCCGGCCTGCTGCGTTGCCTGCGGTCGTTCCTCCCTGCGGAGTATGAATGATACACCTCACTCGTCACTCCTTGCCGCCTTACATGCGGCACCTTGTCGGTGGCCAGGAAGGGGGTGAAAATCCATGGTCCACATGCTAAACAAAAATTTGATGGTGGGTTTGGGGCCCGGCGTTTTTTTGAAAACCCGGGGTCTTTTACTTAAATGGTACAGATACCTCTTTATTCGCACACGACACAGCCATGGTTGTGCTCATTCATCAGAGTAACAAGTTGTTTTTTAAAAAGATAAAAAGGCGTTACGCCGTTCTTTTAACTCAGCAACACTTGCCGGTGCCAGGTGATCCTGATAGAGTCTTGGAGGGATTCGCGGTTCAAGGCTCATCCGGCGGCAGGCTTTGATTAGAAAACGATCCGTTGACCTGCGGTATTCCCGGTCCGGTTGCGGGTTACCGTTATAAAGGGTGTTGTATTTCGGCACCAATCTATCATCTATATCATCTAATATCTTTTTGATTCGATTTTTATGACAAGGATTGGGAATCCAGAGATAGTCCCAGACAATAAAATCCGGTCGGACTTTAGAGAGTGTTTTTAAAAGATTGAGGATCTTTTGTTTATTGTCCGTTAAAAATGGAAGGATCGGATTCAAAGCAAAGCCGCAGGGCACCCCGGAATCTTTTAGTGTTGCCATCATGGCCATCCGGTCTTCAGGCAGTGGAGCATGGGCTTCCAGGTGAGGCAACAGGTTCTGGTCAAAGGTTACAAGGGTTGTTGCAACGATGGCAAAGGCATGGGTGTTCATCTGTTTTAACAGGTCAATGTCGTCTAAGACAAGGGGGCTTTTTGTTAAAATCACCACGGATCGCTGATGTGATCCCAGTATTTTCAGGGCTTGCCTGGAAAGCCGATACACCTTTTCCACCGGCTGATACGGGTCAGCTAACGTAAAACCAATGGCCTCATCCGGGTTTGTATTCGGTAATTCAGCCGAAAATTTTTCCAAAAAATCGGAATATGCACAGATATTTTTATTTAAAGGGAGTTCCCCATGTGACCATGCATCGCAATAGGCACACCCGAACTCACACCCGCCATAAGGCCCGACATGATAAGTCGATATAAACAGATCATTGATATCTGCAAATTTTTTAAAAACGGTTCTGCCGGATCTCTTTTCATCATATTTCATTGGCCGGCTGCCCATCTTTTCTTTTTTCAACACGTTCAACACGTTCAAGATGATCAACAACCGCGCCAAAATTTTCAAGCGTTTTTGCCGCCGTCGGTGTGGGGCTCGCCCCGGCCAGAAGCCGATCTGTATCGATTCCGGCGGATGCAAGACTCGGCACCTGTTCCCGGATATAGGATTCCATGATATCCACACTGTACTCGGGATGGAACTGAACCCCCCAGGCCCGATCCCCAATGCGAAAGGCATGATGGGGTTCAAAAGAATTTTCCGCCAGGAGGACGGCAGACTCAGGTAATTTCGTCACTGTCTGGGCATGGGTCACATGAACGGGAAAGGACGGTTCAAGCGTTTTAAAAAGCGGATCATCTTTATATCCGGGGCAGAGCCGGATCTTCACGGTCCCGATCTCCATCCCCCTGGGGTGAAAGTCCACTTTACCACCCGCAGCCTTTGCCAGGAGCTGATGACCATAGCAGATCCCGAAAATGGGAATGTGCAATTTGAGCAGTATTTTTATCCATTTTTCCAGGGCGGTACTCCATGGCAGGCTGTCCGTCACCATGGAGTGGGAGCCGGTGATCACGGTCCCGGCACAACTCCCGGGAGACGGAAGGGGGTCTCCGCGCTCCGCATCAATGGTACGGATCTCAATCCGTGTTTCTCCCAACCCGCGTTTTGTCCATGCGTCAAAATCGCCGAATTGTTTACCCGTATCTGGAAATGTGCTTCCCGCTTTAATAATATACAGCTTACGCATGGCAAATCTTCCTGTTCAACTTCCCTGTCACCGGATGATATTATTGAATCCCTAACTTACTCTTTTTTATCTGCATCCGAGCCACTGCCGCCAAGTCCGGATGTCAACCCGTTGATATCTCCTCCCTTGATTCCGATCTCCGCCATCAACGAGTCGATCAGCGGTGCTTGCCCCCGATATCTTAACGCACTGTTGACAAGTTGATCGGACAAGGATCCGTTTGACTGCACAGCCGGGTCACCGTCACCGGCATTGGCAGGAACCATACCACCATTTAACCCGTCTACCTGGATAATTTTAATTCCATCTATATTTTCGATCGGCTTAACACTTTCCTTTATAATTTCAGGCAGATGCTTTATCATGGCCAATCGGACCTGCATGGCGATCTGCTGATCGGAAAGAAGATTGTCCGCTTTGTTGATGGCCATCTGTCCTTCAGCATCGACCGCATATCGTTTTGCGGCTGCATCTGCTTTCATTTTTTCTGCATCCGCTTCACCCTGTGCCGTAATTCGCTCTTTATCCGCATCGGCATTGGCGATTGTTTTCACAGCCTCTGCCTTATCCATGGCAGCAATCTTTTCCGCATCGGCAGCAATCTTAATTTTAATCGCCTCTCTTTCTGCATTTTCCCTGGCTTTGACCAGTTCAACCGCTTTAGCACGCTCGGCAATCTCGGTCTCCCTGACCGTACTGACTGCCTCCTCTTCTTTTACGGCAACGGCCCGTGCCCGATCCGCCTCTGCCTGGGCTTCAGATTGTTCCCTTGATTTCTCGGCAATGGCAATGGCGCGATCCTGCTCGGCAAGCTCGATGGTCTTTTTTTTCTCAATTTCAGAACTTTCAATGGCCCTTTCTTTTTGAATATCCTTTTCTTTCAAAAGTTTATCTTTTTCGATGCGTTCTTCTTCAACAGATCGCTCTGCCAGGATACTCGACATATCCACATTTTTCTTGGATTCTATCTGGGCCTGTTCCGCTTCTTTTTTCTTTTCAGCCTGTTCCTTTGCAATTTCAGACATCTGGGCTGCCCGTCGAATCTCAATCTCTCTTTCCTGTTTCAGCTTTGCATATTCTTCCTCTTTTGTGATCTCAAGTTTCTGACGTTCTGCCTCCAGATTCTTGTTGGCAATGGCAACTTCCGTATCCTGCTCAATATCGTTTCTCTTTTTTCTCCGCTCTTCAATTTTTTCGGTCAGTTTTGTCAATCCTTCCGCATCAAAGGCATTATCCGGGTTAAAGTGAGCTTTGCTCGTCTGATCCAGCCCGGTTAATGACACCGTTTCAAGTTCAAGCCCGTTCTTGAGCAGATCTTCTGTAACAACCTGTTGAACTTTTTGAACAAAGTCTACCCGTTGCTCGTGCAATTCTTCCATTGCCATTTCAGCGGCAACAGCCCGCAGTGCATCTACAAATTTACCTTCAACAAGTGTTTTTAACTCTTCAGGATTCATTGTTTTCAAACCCAGTGTCTGTGCTGCACTTGCAATGGCATCCACTGTCGGCTTGGCCCTGACGTAAAATTCCGCAGCCACATCAACCCGCATGCGATCCCTTGTAATTAACGCCTGCTCATTATTTCGCTGAACTTCAAGCCGGAGTGTGTTCATATTTACAGGAATCACTTCGTGAAATACCGGTAAAACCAGGGCACCACCGTTCATTACGACCTTTTGCCCGCCAAATCCGGTTCTGACAAAAGAGACCTCTTTGGTTGCCCGGTTGTAAAGTTTGGCAAAAACCATTACCATTGCAATCAATGCGATAAGGATAACACCCGCAATGATGATAATACTAATCATGTTTCCCATTTTAGTTTATTCCCCTTTCCGTTCATGTGTTAGTTGTCATTTGCAGCACAGATCTCTGTAATATAATAAACCGAACGTTCCTGTTCACGTCTGCCGCCGGTTTCAATTTACCCCTATTCCTAAGATGCCCTAACGATGTATGGATTTTTCAAATAAAAACAAAAGAGTTTGAATTCATCACGGCTTAAGTTAATCCATATCCTGTAAAGCAGATACTGAATTATGTATGGCTTTGTATCCGGCACTGGTCTGCCTTACAATAAGCACCTGATCGCCTTGCACGAACTCTTCATCATCAATATCCGGTTCGACCATCACATAATGCGTTGTTGAAAATTTATCTTTCAATTTGGCTTGAGCCGGGCTGTTTTTTGTGGCCTTTCCCAATGTAATGACCGCAACACGGCCGATTAAACTTTTTTCGTCAACCGCTTCGGTTTCATCTTTTGGCATGACTCGGACGATGATCCCTGTAAAAAACCGAATCATTGGCAATGATATGAAAAAAGCAATGGCAGACGCGATCAAACCGGGCAATAGAAAGCCTGTGGTTTTGATGCAAACCGCTTGCAGGATCAGGCCGACCAGGCCAAAAATGGTCAAAAAAATGATCAGAATGATCAAAAACGGGGCCTGGCCGACCCTGAACCAGCCAAACACTTTTGATAGTATTCCGGTTGCAGTGATATCGGAATGATCTAAATCAACATCTGCATCAATATCCGGTATGAACGTTTCCAACATGTTGGAAACCCCCATACCGATTACGGTTGTTACCCCCTCAAGACAGGCGATCATAATCATTATGGTTAATGAGACCATAAAAGGTAAATTCTGACTTTGGAGTATGAATTCAACCATCTTTATTAATTATCCCTTTTGATTTTCAACAGCCGTTCCTGTATTTTATTTTTTCTGGAAATCTCTTCCAGCTCAGCAAGCTGAGCTTCAGTCTTTCTTTCCGACAAGACATTTTGACCGGGGATGCCGGTGGCGTTTTCCATCACCCGTTCAAACGCTGACTCTGCCTTTGCGACCTTATGTTCCAAAGAGCCGGATCCATCCGGATTTTTTTCACTGCCGGATGAAGCGCTGCCCTCTTTAACGGCATCTTTAAATTGAATCAGTTCTTCCTTCATTTCACGTTTTTTAGCCTGTAACGCATTTACATAATTTTCAAGTTCTTTTTCCTCTTCATTGCAATCATCAATTGTTTTCTCAAGAATCGGAATCTGCGCCTCAATGTCCAGCTGTCGTGAAATGGCTGCCTCGGCCAGGTCATCGCGATTCTTTGTGACGGCCAACTCGATTTTCTCACCGAGTTCTTCATGTTTTTTATTCTCTTCCATGAGTTTGGAACTGGCCAGGTGTTTTTTCGCAACAACCTTTCCCAATTCGGTCCGGACTTCATCAATTGCGGATTCAATCTCCCGGATGGCTTCTGAAAGAACCGTTTCAGGCACGGCATTTTCAATTGAATCGATTAGTGAATGGACGCTTCCGGTAATAATTCGGCCGACGCGGTTGATCAGTTTTTCTTTCATGCTTATCTCCCTTGTTTTTGTAACGAATTAATTATTTTGGACAAATTTAAAATCGGTTCCATTTTTTTTGAAATAATGTCCGGGGTGTAACAATCATTTTTCTCTCCAACACCCATCTGCATCACAGATTCAAAAAAGCGAAAAACCCGATCCGCCAATCCCTGCTCGTATGCTTCCAGTTCTTTTTTAATCGTTTCAGTCTCTTTAGTGGGTACGGATGACACTGCAAATGCGACCAAATCCGGAAGCCACTCAAAAAACCGGGTGATAAATTCAGAGTGGACCGCCTGATCCAATTCATGTTTTCGAATGGTTTCATTCATTGGCAGCACCAAGTCCTGAATCAATTTGTAACACCCGGTGTAGTCTTGGATTTCGATGCTGCGCTTCCGGGTCTGTGTAACAATCGCGCGCAGTTTGTCGCTTGGTGTTTTTGCGCCGTTTATTGTCAATTTACTTAAAAATTCCGCATCCTCATTTGAAATGCGTGCACTGATTTGAACAGTTTTTGAAGCCATGGTCAGATCCTTGTATTTTTGGATTAATCATACAAATCAAGATGTATTATATAACCACGAATTCAATTGTCAATAATTGTTTTCAAATGAAAACAACTAAGTTACTCAGCACTGATCGTCCATTTTTAATGCGACTGATACTCAATCCAAAACGGTTGATAAAATGAACTGTACTTGAGTATCAGGACTTAAATATATTGTAAACCCCATCGTTGCAAAAAGCGTGAAGGTATCAGCTTCAAGGCGCCAAGGTTGCCGCTGTAGCCGTCTGCTGAAAAACCTTGGGAACGAAGAAGATGAAACTTTAACGCTTTTCCCGGAGGGTAAAAAAAAGAAAAAAGATAAACAACCCCCGCTTATTAGACGAGGGTTGTTCGGTTTTAATACCGTCAATTAACCGGAAATCAAACGTGAAAAGGATTGGCTTTAAAGCCTTGCGTTGCATATTTTTTATCATGCAACGTTAAAGACCTTATGACATCAACTTTGACGAACCTATACCGGTTGTTTTCTCAGCCTGCGTTTACACCTGGATATGATAGCACCAAGATCCCTTTTTTTCAGTTTGAGGCGTCATCGATGAGTTCGGCAATGTCTTTTATTGGAATCTTTTGATCTGTTTCCATGATTCCGTCATGGAGCATGGTTGCGCAGAACGGACAGGCAGCGGCAATGGTACCGGCCCCGGTGTCAACGGCATGCCGGGCCCGCTCACTATTGATCCGGGTGCCGATGGTTTCCTCCATAAACATCCGTGAACCGCCGGCACCGCAGCAAAAGCCTTTGGAGCCGGTCCGGTCCATTTCAATTAAGGCTCCGGAATTGACCTGTTTGGGAATATCGCGGGGGGAGTCGTAAATATGGTTCCACCGCCCCAGGTAACACGAATCATGAAAGGTAATAGCGCCCATATCTTTGGCAGATATATTCAGACGGCCCTGGTTGATCAAATCGTTGAAAAAATCAGCCGTGTGAACCACAGAATACTCGGCACCAAAATCCGGGTACTCGTTTTTAATGGTATTAAAACAGTGGGGGCAGCCCGTGAGGATGGTATCGAACTCATATTGACCGAATGTTTCAACATTCTGGGCAATCATCATCTGGGCCAGGTATTCATTTCCGGCCCGTCTTGCCATGTCACCGTTGCAGACCTCTTCCGGCCCCAGGATGGCAAAGTCAACCCCGGCCTTTTGAAGGACCCGGGCCGTGGCCTGGCTGATCTTTTTCCCCCGGTCGTCAAATGATCCGGCACACCCCACAAACCAGAGCACCCGGGCCTTTTTTTTCTCTGCCATGACAGGCACATCCATCCCTTCGGACCAGTCGGCCCGGGTATCTGCGGAAAACCCCCAGGGATTGGCCTGGTTTTCCAGGCTGTTGAATGTCTCCTGCATCTCAGGGGGAAAGCTGGCCTCCATCAGGACCTGGTGTTTCCTCATTTCAAAGATAAAATCAAGGTGTTCATTGCTCACCGGACAGATATCCTCACAGGACCGGCATGTGGTGCAGGCCCACAAAACGTCATCGGTCACGGGAGAGCCCTCCCGCATGATGGGTTTGATCCGGTCTTTTTCATTGTTTAACAATGGGTCGGACTGATCAAGGAGATCGACCTTGAAGTCATGGATAATCTGTTTGGGAGACAGGGGTTTGCCCGTACCCGAGGCCGGGCATAACTCCTCACACCGACCGCATTCGGTGCAGGCATAGAGGTTAAGGACATTGTACCAGTTAAACTCATTGACCCGGCCCAAGCCAAAGGTTTCGGCCTCCTCATCTTCAATATCGGTTTTCACAATGGATTTTTCAACATCCAGACGTTTAAAAAAGACATTGGGTGCGGCAGCCAGGAGATGGAGGTGCTTTGATCCGGGAATATAGATTAAAAATCCCAGAATGGTTCCGATGTGGACAAAATAAAAGAGTTCATACCCCACAGTCAGACCGGATGGGGACAGACCGTGAAGACCGAAAAGAGCGGCAAAGATTCCGGATATTGGAAAAACACCGGCATAGCTGAAACCGTCCGGTTCCACCGGCATGGCCATCTGGAAAGCGTTTATCAGATGAAATGAGAGAACGATGACCGAGGTAAAAACAATGATCAGGTTGGCATCCCGCCCCAGGGTCAGATAGGCTGGTTTAATCACCAGACGGCGGTACAATGCATAGGCAAATCCCACCAGGACCAGAAATCCCAGGATATCGGCGACAAAGAGGTAGGGCTTGTACAGCCAGGGAATCCAGTGACCGATATCGAGTACGGGAATCACCCCTTTAATCATCAGTTCGAGCGAATGGGGCTGGATGGCCAGAAAGCCGAAAAAGATCAGGGTATGGGCCAGGCCGGGCCCGAACTTTCTCCGGACATTGGCTTGACCCAGCACATCGGTAAAGAGTACCCGGATCCGTTCGTTAAGACGGTCGAGCATTGGTTTGGGTTCGCCGTCCACGGCCATCATAATGCGGTAAAGCCGGGCTACTTTTTTAAAAAAATATCCAAATGCACCCGCAAGGGCAACGGCCATCAACACGGATTTGATCATCAGATAGGTTTGCATGGTATCTCATTCTCCGGAACGGGTGCTGCGCCGGATCGTTCACCGGTCAACCGCAGCACCCGGATGCTGCGTGATTAGAGTTTTTCAGTTAATACCGGAATCACATCAAAGACATCGGCCACAATCCCGTAATCACATTTGGTGAAAATAGGCGCATCTTTATCCTCGTTGATTGCGACAATGACCTTGGATGTTTTCATGCCCGCAAAATGCTGAACCGCACCGGAAACCCCGCAGGCAATGTAGAGCTTGGGGCTGACGGTCTTTCCGGTCTGGCCCACCTGCATGGAATGGGGGGCAAAGCCGGCATCAACGGCAGCCCTGGAGGCTCCCACCGCGGCTCCCAGCTTTTGCGCACAGGTTTTGAGCATATCAAAGTTCTCAGCCGCTTTCATGGCCCGTCCCCCGGTAATGACAACGGGCGCTTCGGTCAGTTCGAGCTGTTCCGACGATTCTTTTATCACCTCCACGATCTTCAGCCCTGCCGACTCGTCTATATCCGGTGAAAATTCAATCCATTCTCCGCTGCCCGGAGAGGGCACCGGCTCAAACGTATTGGGCCGGACAGTGCAGAGCAGACAGTCAGTATCGACTTTAAGGGTCGCAAATGTCTTGCCTGAAAAATGGGATTTTGTAGCTGTTTTTCGGTCAATGTCCACGGCCACGCAATCGGACACCAGGGGTTTATCCATGATTGCCGCCACCCGTGCCATCACGTCTTTTCCAACGGCACCGGCTGTGGCGAAAAATGCATCGAGCCGGTATTCATCCACTGTTGCCGCGATCACCCTGGCCTGGTAATCCGGCCCGGCCAGCAGATCGGCGTCTGCTTTGACCCCAATCACCTTGGCAGCCCCGTATTCCGCCAATCTGTCCTTTACGGCAGCGGCATCCCCGCCCATGACAACGGCATGGATGGTATGACCGGCTGCAGCGGTCAGGACCCCTAGGCTGGTCTCTTTTACCGCATTGTTTTCCATTTCAATCAGAACACCTGTACTGGCCATATTCTTCTGTCTCCTTATATGTGAAGGAATTTGAGGTCCCCAAAATTCCGTCATGGTTTCGTTGCCGGCAGACCCGGATCAATTCCCGGTCTGCCGGTGGCAGTTAGACTACAATACCTTTTCTTCCTGTTTTAAAATTCTGACAAGTTCCGTCACCTGCTCATCCACGGACCCGTCCAGTATTTTTGCATCGGACCGCTCGGGAACGAGTTCCAGCTTTTCAATACGGACGCTTTGGGCAGACAGATCAAGCCCCAGATCCGCGATATCGATCTCTTTGATCTCTTTTTTCTTGGCCTTCATAATATCGGGAAATTTCGGATAGCGTGGCTCGTTCAACCCTTTAGTGGCACCGACCACACAGGGAAGCGTCATTTCAATCACCTGTTTTTCTCCGCCGCCGGTTTCCCGCTGAACCCGGACCGTGTTTCCGTCCAGGTCCAGCCCGGAGACCTCATTGACCACAGGGATGCCCAGTGCCGCAGCCAGCCGGTATTGGGTCTGAAACCCTTCCGAATCCACGGATCCTTTTCCGGTGAAAATCATATCCGGCAGGCCGTCGGCTTCAATGGCGGCTTTTAATGCCTTGGCCGTCAGGCTGCTGTCCAGGAACTGAGAGTCGGTTTTGACCAGAATGGCCCGGGCCGCACCCATGGCCATGGCGCTGCGGATGGTTGCCGTTGCCGCACCTTTGCCCACAGTGACAATGACGACTTCACCACCCTGATTTTCAACAATTTTCACGGCCTCTTCAATACCGTATTCATCGTAGGGATTGGGTACGAATTTGATATCTGCATCTTCAAATCCGGAATTATTTGAAACCTTTATGGTTGCTGCCGTGTCCGGCACATGTTTAACACACACACAAATTTTCATCGAGTCGGTTCCTTTAACTTTTCATTCGTTCGTTTTTAGGATCATACAATGGCATTGTCACCACCTGGGCACTGCGGGCCCGGCCGAGGATTTCAACTTCCAGAACGGTTCCGGGTGCTGCAAATTCGGATCTGATATAACCCAAAGCAATACTTTTTTCAACCCGGTGGCCGTATCCGCCGGACGAGGTCATGCCGATCCGTTCACCGTCCTTTAAAATCGGATTATACCCCCAGGGATCGGAATCCGTGGCATCCACAACCAGACAGACCAGTTTCAGAGGGATACCGGTTTCCTTCTGTTTGAGAATCCCCTCTTTTCCAATAAAATCTTTGCCTGTTTTGACGGTCCAGGCCACATTGGTTTCAAGGGGGGTATGGTGGACATTCATCTCACTCTTCCAGGCCAGATATCCTTTTTCAAGGCGCATGGAATCCATGGCATGCATGCCGATCATTCTGATATCAAAGGCCTGGCCGGCATCCATCAGGGCGTGATAGATCTGGATCTGCTCTTCAATATTATGGAAGATTTCAAATCCCAGTTCCCCCACGTAATTCATCCGGTTGACCCGGCATTTGGCCCGGCCCACATAGACCTCCTTGCTGGTTGAAAATTTAAATGCGTCATCGGATACGTCTGTGTAGGCAATTTTCTCCAATACCTTACGGCTCTCCGGTCCTACCAGGACAAAACACCCCATCTGATAGGTCAGGTCTTCCATCTGCACCGATCCGTCCGAAGGCAGGTTCGTGAGCATCCAGTGCTGGTCATGTTTTTTACCGACACTGGCCGTGACACAGAAGAACTCGGTTTCACTGACCCGGGTGACGGTCATGTCTGATTTAAAATTGCCGTTATGATCCAGCATGGGGCTTAAGGCGATCCGCCCGTCTCTTCCGGGTACGTTCTGGCAGGTCATGGTGTTGAGCCAGTCCATGGCCCCGGGGCCTGAGACTTTTGTTTTGGCAAACCGGGTCAGATCGATGATACCGACCTTTTCCATGACGTGCCGGCACTCGTTTGCCACGTGTTTAAACGCATTGGACCGTCTCCAGGAAGGAATCTCTCTTTCATCCTCTCCTTTGGGGGGGAAGTAATTGGGGCATTCCCAACCGTAGTAGTCACCGAAAACCGCGTTGGCCGCCTTTTGATACTCATATATGGGACTGGTTCTGTTGGGCCGGGCCGCATCCCTGAATTCGTTGGGAAAAAAGGTGGAATAGAGTCTAGGGTAGGTATCGGCAATTTTTTCATGATTGTATGCCCAGTTGGCATAGGAACCGAACCGCCTGGAATCCACATGCCACAGATCGATTTCCGGCTCACCGTTCATGATCCAGCCGGCCAGGTAATGGCCGATCCCGCCGGCCTGGGTGATACCGAAACTATATCCGCAGGCCTGGAAAAAATTTCTCAGCGGGGCGGCCGGACCCACAAGGGGGTCTCCGTTGGGGGTATAGGTGATGGGTCCTGCGGTCACGTGTTTGAACCCGGTATCGCCCAGGATCGGAAACCGTTCCATGCCGGCTTCGATGCAGTCGGCAATATTATCGATATCCGGGTTGATTTCCTCCTGGGCATAATCCCAGGGCACCCCGTCTTTTTTCCATTGCTGCCCGTTGGCCTCATACATACCCAGGATCAATGAATCCATCTCCTGCCGCAGATAGATCGACTTGTCCGGATCACGGACCAGGGGCAGCAGGGTATCCCGTTCCACCACCTGATCAATGGTTTCGTAGAGGATATGGGTATGGGCAATGGCAATGGACGGAATCTCAAGACCCACCATTTTGGAGACTTCAGGCGCCCACAGACCGGCTGCGTTGACAACAAATTCACAGGTGATATCCCCTTTATCGGTCTTGACCCGCCATTCACCGGACCGGGTCTCTTCAATACCGGTAACACGGGTGTGAATGTTCAGTTCTGCCCCGTATTTTCTGGCACCCTTGGCCATGGCCTGGGTCATGGAGTTGGGATCCACATCCCCGTCGTCCGGCCAGTAAAGGCCGCCCAGCAGGCCGTCGGTATCCATCAGCGGGTGCAAATGTTTCATCTCGTCCGGGGTGACATAACTGACATCCAGGCCCAGGCACCGGTTCATGGAGTAATAATAGCCCAGTTCATCCATCCGGTCCGCATTGTCTGCGGTCCTGATGGAACCGGTTGTATGCCAGCCTGCGGGCTGCCCGGTTTCTCCTTCCAGCTGTTTGAATATTTCAATGCTCTTCATGTTGACCTGGGTACAATAATAGCTGGAATGATAAAAAGAGACATTTCCGGCCGCCATCCAGGTCGACCCGGAGGTCAGTTCGTGTTTTTCAAGCAGAACCACATCTTTCCAACCGTATTTAGCCAGGTGATACGCAATACTGACGCCGATTGCACCGCCACCGATTATTACCGCCCTTGCATTGGTTCTCATCGTTTTCAATTCTCCTTAATAGATTGACGCTATTGTAGTTCCCGACCATTTAAAAAATAGTGAAGCACTTTGTTTTTGGTTTGACGGATATGGGTGTCATAAAAATAAGAGAATCCACCCGGGTAATAAATCATTACCAGGATCAAAACCAGCGCATAGATTACCAGATTTAATCCGGGTAAGCCCGACAGGGTGGATCGGACGATTTCCATGACAAAAATAAAGGGAAACGCCACCACAGCCCCTCCCCATAAACTCCCTCTTCCGCCGATATAAGCCACGGCCAGCACCTCGACCGTTTTGCTTGTATGCATGATATCCGGGGTCAGTATGCCGTAAAAATGGGCATAAAATCCGCCCAGCAGCCCGGCAATGCTGCAGGATACGGTAAAGTTGAACACCCGGTAAAAAACAGGATCAATACCCGAGGTGCGGGCCGCATCCATATTCTGGCCAATGGCCTGGAATGCCAGCCCCATTTTGGATCTGACAATCCACTTGCACGCCAGATAGATGAAAAACAATAAAATGATGATTAAAAAATAAAACGGCAGATTGGAATCGGTTTCAAAGAGACGGGGAGTACGGAGCCCCAGCGGTCCCCGGGTCAGCCAGACCATCTTAGTGGCAAGGCCCATAACGGCCAGGCCGAAAAACCAGGACAGGCAGGCCGCAAAGATGCCCCTAAGCCGCAAAGAGATCATACCGATAATCAATCCCATGGCCCCTGCGGTGATACCGCCCGCAACCATGGCGATCCAGGGGGATAATCCCAGATTGATCACCAAAAGCGCCGAAGTATATCCGCCAAAACCGGATACGGCGGCATATCCGAAATTGACAATGCTGATATAGCCGGCCGTAAAATCAAACCCCACACTCATGGCGGCGATAAAACCGCAGTAAATCAGCCACCGAAGCATATATTCCTGGTCAAAGGGCGGGATAAACGGAAGGGCAAACAATAGAACCAGTCCTAGAAACCCCGCCGGTGTCAAACACAATTTATCAAGCAGTCTGTCAAACGGATTTGCCTGTTTATTCGTCATTGTAATATCCATTGATTCTCCTGTCATAGCTGTGTCGTGTGCGTTTAAACCGTTTATTTGTCTAATGCACCGCGGACGTCTGATCCGAATATGCCGCTGGGTTTAACAATCAAAATCACCATGATCAATGCCGAAGGGACCACAAAATCCCAGCCCGCACCCACATATTCGACGGTTACGGCTTTCAGCAGGGCCACCATAAAGGCGCCGGCCACCGCCCCCAGGATATTTCCCAGACCTGAAAGAATCACGACAAACCAGGCCATATAGAGCGGTTCAAGCCCCACCGTGGGATAGGAGGGATACATAAACAGGAGGCTGCCGCCTGCCACGGCTGACAGTGCACAGGAAAGAGAGATGGTTAACAAAACAATTTTTCCGATGTCGATACCCACAATCTGGGCACCGGTGATATCCTGAGACACGGCACGGATCGACATCCCCGTCCGCGTATAGGTCATAAAATACCAGAAAACCGCCACGATAACGGCCGCAATCACAAAGGCCATGGCCCGGTCCCTGGATATGTAGACATCGGCAATGGAAACGGGCATGCCGCTCCAGTAACCGACAATCCCCTTAAAATCGGCGCCAAATATCAGCTGATGGAGATTGACCAGCAGTACACTGACTCCCACGGTCAGTAAAAACGAATTCATCACCCAGTTATCTGTTGACCGTTTCCGTAGCGGGCCAAAGACCAGTTTTTCGGCAATAATGCCGCTGACGGCACCCGCAACAGCGGCTGCGACAATGGCAACCAGGGGGCCGATTAATGCGATGAAGGAGTCCGGGTTGTTACTGATATAATTGCTGATGGGGGTAAAGACGTAAAATGCGGTCAAAGAGCCGATCATAAAAAATTCGCCATGGGCAAACATGGCGATATTAAGCACTCCCAGCATCAGGGTCAGGCCCGTGGCAACCAGGGCCAGCATCCCGCCCGTGACAATGGTATTCACCAGCAGGTAGGGGCCTGAGTTGATCGCTGCAAATACGGCCACCAGAATCGTGATGATAATCGATACCCCGGCAGCCGATTTTGACCAGCGGATGATTTTAACAAATGTGTTGTTTGACATGAATCAATGTCTCCAAAAGAAAATTAAACGCCAAGAAAGACCTTTTTAACGTGCGGGTCACAGGCCAGATCCTTACTTTTGCCTTCCAGTCCGATTTTTCCGTTCTCCAGGATATATCCCCGGTCTGTGACGGACAGGGTTTTGGTCACATTCTGTTCCACCAGCAGGATGGTGACACCGGCTTTGACCAGTATATCAAGGGATTCGAACACATTTTCAGTCAGTTGAGGGGCCAGCCCAAAAGACGGCTCGTCCACCATCAGCAGCTTGGGATCGGACATCATTCCCCGCCCGATGGCCAGCATCTTTCTCTCCCCCCCGCTCATGGTGCCGGCCAGCTGGCCTTTTCGTTCGGCCAGACGGGGAAAAAGGTCAAATACAAAATCGAGCCGTTCATTCTGGATCTTTTTATCATCGATAATATAGGCACCCATGAACAGATTCTCTCTTACCGTCATATTTACAAAGAGGTTCATCTCCTCGGAGACAAATGAAATCCCTTTTTTAGTGATCAGATTTGTGGCAAGGCCCGCGATCTCCTCCCCGTTAAAAAGAATACTGCCTGCCGTGGGAGAAATCAGCCCGGCAATGGATTTCATGGTGGTACTTTTACCGGCCCCGTTGGGGCCGACGATACAGACATATTCGCCTTTATCGATTTTTAGTGAAACGCCGCGCAATATCTGCAGATACCCGTATCCGGCATCCAAATTCTTAATTTCTAGTAACATAACATCTCCAGCGGATTAACGATTATTGATGGGGCTGCCCGCAACGGATCAGGCGAAACATTCGTCGGCGTCACTGCCAAGATAGGCTGAAGCCACCTTGGGATCGTTGGCCACATCCCGGGTATCCCCCTCTGCGATCTTGGTTCCGAACTGGATGCACAACAACCGGTTGCAAACCGCCATGATCAACTGCATGATATGTTCGATCATGAGAATGGAGACCCCTTTTTTACTGATCTTATCGATGATGCGCATGATATCGGTGAGTTCTCCCTCGCTTAATCCTGATGCCATTTCATCCATGAACAAAAGCCTGGGATTGCTGGCAAGGGCCCGGGCAAGATCGAGGCGTTTGAGCTGGACGGTGTTCAACTGTTCGGCCACAACGGTTTCGTCCATAGGGAATTCCACAAACTCAAGCAGTTGCCTTGAATGGGCAACGGGATCGGTTATCTTTCCGGCAGGGTTCCCAAACAGGGTGGCGGTCATGACACTTTCGATGGCCGTCATTTTCGGAAACGGGCTGGGAATCTGGAATGTCCGCGACAATCCCCTGTGGCACATTTTCTCAGGCGGCAGTCCGGTGGTGACCTCTCCAAAGAGTCTCACCTCTCCGGATGTGGGCGGATTCAACCCGGAAACGGCATTTATAAAGGTGGTTTTACCGGCCCCGTTCGGGCCGATCAATCCGACAATATCTCCTTGATAAACCGTCATTGAGACGTTATTGACTGCGGTTAATCCTCCGAATTTTTTGGTTAAATTTTCAGTTTCCAGTACAATCATCAGCCTTAACTCCTTCATGCGTTAATTAGGTCGGACAACAGGGGGATGAGCCCACCCCCTGTTGTTTGCGTTCAAGTCAGGCTATTTTTGCTGGAAGTCTTTCTCTTTCCACACTTCCGGAAAAATGATGTGTCCTTTACCCGTCTGGTACTGGAGAATGGGGAAAAAATAGGCATCCGGTGCAACAACCATATCCGGCATGGTTTCGGCTGTGTATTTATATTCGTTCATGATGATGGCACCGTCTGTTTTGCCATAGGTCAGTTTACCGGTATTGACCTCTTCCACCATGGTTTTATGAATGGTCTCCTTGTCAAGCCTGCCGTGAAGTTCGTGGGTTCGTTGAAGGATTTTAATGAACATGCGGATGCCGTCATAGGAGAGACCGCCGGCAGACGGGCTGGGATTAAATCCGTATCTCTCTTTGACGTCTTTTGCCCACTGCTGGGCTTCAGGGGTTGTCAGCTGGGGGATACTGTCAAGCACGTAATTGGAGGCAGGGCCGGTCATCTTGTACCAGTCCCCGATCCAGCCCAGGCCGGATGCCACGATCACACTCTTAAGACCGACTTCGGCACTCTGTTTAACAAAGGCGGTGATGGCCGAAGGTGATGTGGATGTCCCGGCAACTACGGCAACCCCTGCTTTTCTGTATTTGCTTAACAGCGGATAAAAATCGGTTTGTGTCGCAGGAAAATATTCTTCCGAATGAATCTCCCACCCGCTTTCCAGCAACGCGGCCTTATAAGATCCGCCGGCACTCCGCCCCCAGTCCGTATCTTCACCGTAAATGGCAGCCAGTTTTTTCTTTGGTTTGAATTTACCGTCTTTAAGGGCGTTGTTCAGGGCGACAATATAATTTTTCTCAAGCTTGGCAGGCACGGGCCACCCTTTTCCTCCCCAATAACTGTATTTCTCCGGATCTGCCTGCCATTTCTGGTTCACCACTTCGCTGGCGCCGAAACCGAACATATGAGGGACTTTATACTGGGCAGCCACATCCATGACAGCAATGGCAACCGAAGAATGCCAGTTGAGAACACCGGCCTGAATTCCTTTTCCTTCGACGGCTTCTGCATATGCACCGGATGCTTTTGCCGGATCGGATTGGGAATCCACCCATACCGGTTCGATTTTGTAGTCACCAACCCTGTGGTCGATGGTTTCAAGCGCCATTCCCACCGATGCTTTAAACTCTTTGCCGGTTTGAGCGGACGGACCGGTAAACGGTCCTAAAACGCCAATTTTCAATACCTTTTCAGCGGCAAATGTCTGACATGTAAAAATTAAAAAAAATGCTGTAAATAGAGCGGCGACGGACAAACTTTTTCTAGTACTCATG
The DNA here is from genome assembly GCA_028280105.1 of Desulfobacula sp. GTDB lineage: Bacteria > Desulfobacterota > Desulfobacteria > Desulfobacterales > Desulfobacteraceae > Desulfobacula. Next base: position 25,058 of record JANQML010000405.1, read on the forward strand.
GATCTTCCCCCCAAATTAAAAAAATAATTGATGAAGCGACACACACAAATAATAGTGATCCCGGTGCAGATAGCATACCAATAAAGTATAAATAATAATCTATGAGACAAACCCATAAACCGCCGGGCAAAAAAGAGTGAAAATTTCAGGCAATTATCTCATTATGCTAGCTAAAAAAATAACCGAAGGTGATGGGGTTAAATTCGATCCTTGTGAGAAAGCCGGGTAATATATAAAAATATTTTAATTTTTACTGTAAAAAAATTGACATTTTTTACACCCTCGGTCCAGGTCTGTAATCTTTTCGATTTATTTCATATTTTTTGAGTTTATAATGGAGCGACTGGGGGGATAGACCCAGGGTCCTGGCAGATTTGGCCGCATTGCCGCCGCACCGTTTTAATGCGTTTGTGATCATTTGTCTTTCATAGTA
>JANQML010000340.1 GCA_028280105.1 Desulfobacula sp.
ATGATGAAGTCTTAAAAGTATTTTTAAATCCAAAGCTTTTGTTGTATCGTCAAGTGATTTCATCTTTTATGATAAAATGTTTATGCAGCGTTGAGGTGTATTCAGCCAGCCTTGCATGGGACGATTCCAGTTGCCTGAAAGCCTCATCCAGGCCACGGCGGTTCCGGGTTTTTCCCATTTTTTCAAGGACGCGGGCAGCGGTTGACAGGTGCATCGCTGTCAGGTTGGCGGCACCGCCTTTAATCGAGTGGCAGTTTTTTTCGATCGTGGCAAAATCATTGTCCTGAATCGCTTTTTCTATCAAAGAGAGCTGTTCGGACACAACACGTATAAACTTTTCCAGCAGGTCTGTAAAAAACGGTCGGTCATTGTCAAACTCGGCCATGGCCTTTTTCATATCAATGGGGGGCCCGCACACCCGGGGGCTGTCAGACCGGCCGCCATCCGGACCGGCCGGCGCTGTTTCAATTTCATTTCCGGCAGTTATCCACTTTTCCACCATGGCGATCAGATCGTCCCGTTTCAGCGGTTTGGTCAGATAATCATCCATCTGGGCCCGGAGGCATTTTTCCCGGTATCCTTTCATGGCATGGGCGGTGGTGGCGATAACGGGCACGCGGACATTGCCGTTCATCTCCTTTGAAATCCGTTTTTCAATTTCACGAATTTTTTCCGTGGCTTCATACCCGTCCATCAGGGGCATTTGGATATCCATTAAAATCAGATCAAACTTTGTTTTTTTAAACCATTCCAGTGCGTTTAATCCGTTTTCCGCCAGCTCCACATCAAATCCGGCCCGGCGCAGATGCTTAAGGGCAATTTGCTGGTTGGTGGGATAATCTTCCACAACAAGAATCTTTGCATGCCTGGTTTTCATCTCTTCAATGGAATGCCGGGTGACCAGCCGGGGCACCCGGGCGCCTGACGGACCGGGTGAAGAGAGTACCTGGGCAAGAATCAGCTTCAGTTCATTTTTGCGGATCGGTTTGGCCAGATATCCGTTAATTCCTATTTCACGGCATCGCCGGCCGTCACCGGATTCACCGGCTGCCGTCATCAATACCAAGGGTAAATCATTAAACCGGCCGGATTCCCGTATCTTTCTTGCAAAGTCGAATCCGTTCATACCCGGCAGCCCCGTATCAATCATCAGAATATCAACCGCTGTCCGGTCCTTTTCCCGTTCAAGGCAGGCCAGGCCGGTATCGCCGTCCCATGCTCGGACGGCTTCACACCCGAGTGATTCCAGATATTTTGAAATAATGTACTGATGGGTTTCATTGTTTTCCACCACCAGAACCCGGGTGCCGGAAAGGTCCTTCTCCATGTCGCACTTTTGTTTCAGACTATTTTTTTGTCTGCGGAATTCGATTTTAAACCAGAAGGTTGATCCTTCCCCTTCCCGGCTTTCAAAACCGATTTGTCCTCCCATCAACGTCACCAGCTGTTTTGAAATGGTTGTACCGAGTCCGGTTCCGCCGTATTTTCGTGTGGTGGACCCGTCTGCCTGGGAAAAGCTTTCAAATACCAGGTGCTGTTTCTCTTTTGGAATACCGATTCCGGTATCCATGACTTCAAAAAGGTCCGTTATCGTCTCCCGGGTCTGACCGGTCAGCCGCCCCTTTACAAAGATCTCTCCCTTCCGGGTGAACTTTAATGCATTCCCCACCAGATTCATGAAGATTTGACGCAGCCGTCCGGGATCTCCCTTAATTGATGTGGGAATATCCGTGTCCAGATAGGATAAGAAATCCAGGTCGGCCTTATCGGCCCGGACGGCGATGACCCGTGAAAAATCCTCAAACATCTGGCGCAGATCAAACGGGATCTCCTCCAGATCCATTTTTCCGGCTTCTATCTTTGAAAAATCAAGAATGGTATCGATAATCGCCAGCAACGAATCCGCCTCTGACCCAATGGTCTGCAGCAGGCTTTTCTGATTTTCGTCCAAAGGACCTTCCATGAGCAGCTCTGCCATACCGGTGATACCGTTCAGGGGGGTTCGAATCTCATGACTCATGTTGGCAAGAAACTGGGACTTTGCCGTATTGGCCTCCTGGGCTGCTTTTGCCAGTTCATTGGCCCGCCGGGTTTCATTGACCAGATTTTTTTCCGCCCGCTTTTGTTCGGTAATATCAACAAAGCTTTCCAGAAGATACGGCTGTCCTTTCATGGTCACCCGGCTGACGGTCTTTAAAATGGGAATCTTCCGGTTCCGGGCATCAACCAGGTACTGTTCCGAATTGACAACAGGTTCGTTTCCGGTTGCCGCCGGACAGGCCTCCCCTGAGCCCTTGTCATTTAAACACATATAATCATGGCAGCCACTGCCGATGATCTTTTCGGCCGGACGGCCGAACATCCGGGCGGCTACCGGATTCACCTTCTCAATCACATGGGTGTCTGCATTGACGAGGATCACACCGGACTGGAGCTGCTCCAGAATCGTCCGGGTGGTATTTGATGCCTGCTCCGCCTTTTCTTTTGCCCGGTGCAATTGTTTTTGAAACAAAATCCGATCCGTGATGTCCGACATGACCAGGAAAGAACTTTCAAACCGGCCTTCAGTATCAAAAATTGAGGTGGCATCAATATTGGCATACAAGCGTTCACCGGATCTCTTTTTGAAGACCAGTTCATACTGACGATTCTTGCTGGTATGCGATTTCTCGGATTCCATCTGATAGATTCGTTCGGATTCGGCATCGATAAAATCCGATATTTTCCTGCCGATCAACTGCTCTTCGGAATATCCGGTCATATGGCAGAGCGCCGGGTTGACACCGATGGTCAGGTTATCTTTATCCATCTGCCAATACCCGGCAGTGGTGGTTTCAACCAGCCGTCTGTATTTTTCTTCCCTGGCACTGAGCCGGTCCAGTATCTGGCGCCGCTCAATGGCAAACCCCACCTGCCCTGAAACCGACGTTAATATCTGCAGGTCCGTTTGGGTAAAGCAGTCCGGATCATCATCACTGTAGGCCATCATGATACCGATCACCCGGTTTTGGCTGGTCAGGGGAACACCCAGCCATTTTTCCGGGACCGGCCCGTATTTTTCCTCATTCCATCTATTCTCAATCATCTCCTTCTTGTTCATCAACAGCGGCCGGCTCTTTCTCAGCACCCGGCCGGCCATCGTCTCTTCAAGGGCCAGACAGGACACATTTTTAAGCGGGCCGATTGTCGAGTCCACCCGGTACTGAACCCTAAGAAAATTTTTGTCAGCATCGAGAATGCCGATATAAAAATGGTCCAGCCGGATAATTTTATTTAAATGATGGTGAATCACCGGATAGAGTTCGTCCAGGTTTTTCGTGGTATTGATGGCGCTTGAAATCGATATAAGCGAATCATTGATGGTCTGAATCTTTTTTTTCTGCTCCACCTCCTCTTTCATCTCCAGCGTGCGTGAGGAGACCATCTGTTCAAGACCGGCCCGGTTAACTGCCAGGTCTTTCTCAAGCGCCCGGCTCCGGCTGTGGTCTTTCAGCAGCCCGGAAAACCCCGAAACATTTCCGGCATCATCTATGATCGGGCAAACCGACATCTCCCCGGTCCGGGACGTTCCTTTTTTATTTGAAAACGCGTACCTTATGCCGGATGCGGGCTCCAGGGTTGCGGTAACGGTTAATACCTTTTCTTCCAGTTTTTTTCGATCTTTTTTATCGACCAGCATATAAATATCAGAGGCCAGGATTTCCGGTTCAGTCTCCCCCAAAATCCGTAAAAAAGCCGGATTAAAACAGACAAACCGTCCTGTCCTGTCGGTTTCATAATATCCGTGATCCATATACGAGAGAATATGGCTGAATGGTTTTTCAAAAAACGAGGGTTTGCCAAACAGGGTTTTTGCTTTTTTCTTTGATTCCGGCATGGGGCTTCTTCTATAAGGACTCGGCAAATTTTTGAATACAGGCAGGGTAGAGTTCCCACTCTTTTTCAAGGCCGTTTCGTTTCACATCATCCAGGGTGTCTCTATCTGAAATCTCAAACGCTTTCTGCCCGATAATGGGGCCGGTGTCTTCCCCGTAATCGATAAAGTGAACCGTGCATCCCCCCACCTTGCACCCGTATCTGAACGTGTCGCCGTACCCGTCAGTCCCGGGGAAGGCGGGCAGCAGGGCCGGGTGAATATTCATGATCCTGAATTGCCCCGGTTCCGTATTGATCCGGTCGATGAAATAAGGGGTCAGGACCCGCATGAACCCGGCCAGTACCAGAAGATCCATATCATCATAGGCTGCCATTTGATCCAGTAACTGCCGCTCGGCTATGGCCCGGCTTTTTATAAAAAAGTGGGCCTGGCCGTTGGCGGCGTCGTTTGAGACCAGTTTTTGTTTGGACAGAGTCTCTGCCAAGTCAAAATCCCGGGGTAGATCCGCATCGGAAATCCCCTGTTTACAAGCGGAGATAATTCGGGAATAATCCACCACAAAGGTATCGATTCCCGCCTTCCGGGCCCTGTCCATTCCTTTGGCACCGGGATTATCCGACCCTGTAAACAGAATCGTTGCATCGATTTGCCCGTGGGCACAGGCATCGATAATGGCCTGGAGGTTGGTTCCGCCCCCTGATATCAGGGTGCCGATATTAATTTTCTTTGCCATTTCTTCTTCCTTTTTTATGACCGGTGTATTTATCTCCGGTTCCCCGGTTTTATTGGTTGCCGTATCCGTTCTGCCCGCCGCAATCCGGGCACTCCCAGGTAATGCCGTTGCAGGTCATGCCCCACTGGTTTTCATACATGCACTGCTGGCACATGGCAAACCCGCACCGGCAGGTCCAGCAGAACCGGAATGACCCGGTGCAGCAATGGCATTGTGTCTCTTTTTTTTGTCTCCGCCTTGACACCCGTTTGGTTACTTTTTGATCCATCTTATTGAATATACTTCTCCTTTGTTCAAAAAGATAGTATATCCCTGAATTAAAGAAAATATCAATATTTGTAATAAGGATAATTATGGCGGTTTCCAAAACAATTTTTCTCATTGACGGCAGTGCGTTCCTCTATCGGGCATTCCATGCCATCCGGAGCCTGTCCACGGCAAAAGGCCATCCCACCAATGCTACATTCGGGTTTGCAAGGATTTTGTTAAAATTATTAAAAGACAATACCCCGGAATATGCAGCGGTCTTATTTGACGTCAAAGGCCCCACCTTCCGGCATAAACTCTATGACAAATATAAAGCCAACCGCCCTCCCATGCCCGAAGAACTGGCCGCCCAGATTCCCGATATCAAGCGGATGATCAAGGCCTTTAATATTCCCATCGTTGAAAAACCCGGCTTTGAAGCCGATGACCTGGTGGGCACCTATGCAAAACTGGCCCAGGAACAGGGATTTGACGTGGTGATGGTCACCGGGGATAAGGATTTCATCCAGCTTGTGACCGACCGGTGTACCCTCTGGGACCCCATGAAAGACACGGTAAAAAATGCGGCAACCGTTAAAGAGGAGATGGGGATTGACCCTGTGCAGTTCATTGATGTGCTGGGGCTTGCCGGCGATACTTCAGACAATATTCCCGGCGTAAAAGGCGTGGGTCCCAAGACGGCGGTCAACCTCATCCGGGAGTTCGGATCCATTGACGGGATTTATGAGAACCTGGACCAGTTGGCCAAAAAGAAAAAACTGCATGAAAACCTGTCCGCCTCTGAAGAGATTGTCCGGCTCAGCCGCCAGCTGGCTGCCATCGACACGGAGGTAAAAGTCAAACAGCCTGTGGATACTTTCAAACTCACCCAAATGGATACCAAGAAGGCGTTTGAACTCTTTCAGGAACTTGAATTTAAGACCCTTGCAACGGAATTCGCCCAAAGTGCCGACAAATCGGAAAAGATCTACAAACTGGTTTCAACACTGAAAGATGTGGAAAAACTTGCCCATGTCCTCGAAAACAAGGGCATCTTTGCCATTGACACCGAAACCACGTCAAAAAATCCCACAGACGCTTCCCTTGTGGGACTCTCGTGTTCCTATGTCAAAAATCAGGCCTTTTACATCCCGGTGGCCCATACCTTTCCAGGAGATGAGGAGCAGCCCGACAAAGACGCGGTGCTTGAAATTCTAAGACCGGTGCTTGAAAACCCGGAGGTTAAGAAAGTGGGGCAGAATATCAAGTACGATTATATTGTCCTGGCACGGGCCGGTGTCATTATGCAGGGTATCGAATTTGACACCATGATCGCATCCTATCTGCTCAACCCGGCTGTTCGGGGACACAGTCTGGACCGGATTGCCATGAACCTGTTCGGATACAAAACCATCTCCTATGAAGAGATAACCGGCAAAGGGAAAAACCAGATCACCTTTGACCAGGTTCCCGTATCCCGGGCCGTGGACTATGCATCGGAAGATGCGGATCTGACTTTTATGGCCTACGAGGTGCTGGTGCGGCAGATCAAAGAGCAGGGGCTGGATTCACTCATGCAGACCATTGAAGTGCCCCTGATCACCGTGCTCGGCAATATGGAGATGACCGGGATACAGGTGGATAAAGAGACGCTCCATCACCTGGCAAATACGTTTGAAACGGAACTGAACCGTCTTGAGAAACAGATCTATGATCTGGCAGGCGAAGAGTTTAATATCAACTCATCCCAGCAGCTGGGGGTGATTTTGTTTGAAAAATTAGCGCTTAAAACCGTTAAAAAAACCAAGAAAAAAACCGGCTACTCCACAGATGTGGAAGTGTTGACCAAATTGTCCGAAAGCCACGAACTGCCGGAAAAATTGCTGCGATACCGGACCCTGGGCAAACTGAAATCCACATACGTGGATGCGCTGACCCAGTTGATCAATCCCGGCACCGGCCGGATTCATACCTCATTTAACCAGACCATCACAGTTACCGGACGGTTGAGCAGCTCCCACCCCAATCTCCAGAATATTCCCATCCGGAAGGAAGAAGGTAAAAAGATCAGGACAGCCTTTGTGCCCAAGGGGGGATGCACCCTGATATCGGCGGACTACTCCCAGATTGAGCTGCGCCTTCTGGCCCACTGTGCAGAAGACGGCATCCTGATCGAGGCGTTTAACAACGATGAAGACATCCACACGAGAACCGCACTGGAAGTCTTTCAGGTCTTGCCCGAATTCATCACCGATGACTTGAGAAGCCAGGCCAAGGCCATCAACTTCGGTATTGTATACGGCATGGGCGGATTCAGGCTGGCCAAGGAACTGGGCATCAGCCGAAAAATGGCCGATGCCTATATCGACAATTATTTCAGCCGGTATGCCGGGGTTAAAAAATTTATTGATGCCACCATTGAAACAACAAAAGAGACCGGAGAAACCGCCACCATTTTCGGAAGAAAACGGAGGCTGGACGACATCAATTCCGCCAATGCCAATCTGCGGAACTTTGCCCAGCGGGCAGCCGTGAACACACCGATCCAGGGAAGCGCCGCCGATCTGATCAAACTGGCCATGATTCGGATGGAAGCTGCACTGGAAAAAGACGGTCTCAAGTCAAAGATGCTGCTGTCCGTACACGATGAAATCATATTTGAATGCCCGCTTGAAGAAAAAGACCGGCTGATCGAACTGGCAAGGGATGTGATGGAGAATGTCCATCCGCTGAAAGTACCGCTCAAGGTCAATTTCGGTTCCGGTGATAACTGGGCCCAGGCCCATTAGCCGGACGACATATGATCATTCCGGAAAAATTAGAATGCAAAGAGGCATGCCGCATTCTTAGACGACCGGTTTACCCCGACATTACCGGGGATCATCCAGCCGCTTGCCCAGGGTAATGACATCGGATCTTTCAAACCCGATATGCCGGTAAAACTCAATGGTCTTTCTATTCGATGTTCTCACCATCAGGTTGATCTTGGGACAGCCTGCCGCCTTTAAAATGTTTTCCGCTTCCGCCAGGATCAAACGGCCGTATCCCTTTTTTTGGTATTCCGGATGAACGGCCAGATAGTAGATCCAGCCCCTGTGGCCGTCATACCCGGCCATAGCCGACGCAATCAGTTTTTGGTCCACACATCCCACAAGAAACCAGTCCGGCTGCATGGCCAATTTACAGGCAATATCCCTGTGCGGATCATTGTGGGGAACCACTAGGCCGCAATCCTGCCATAACCGGATCACCCCGGTTTCATCCTCCATTTGAAACGGTCGTATCTGCATTCTTTTCTCTCCTCTGGCACATTCTTCTTTTTACCGGATCACCATTATTGAAACATCTGGTTTTGTCAAGTGCTTTTAATCTTGACTTTACAGCCGTTTTAAGTCACAAAACGGCAGGCTCCAGAAGGTTGAACAATGGTAAAGAGGCATGACATGACTGTAAAACGGATCGGCCTGGTGGTAAAAAATGATAACAAGGCTGAAAAAAAAGCCCGTGAATTAGAGCAGCGTTTAGGTAATCAATCCGTGGTGATCGATGCCCATAATTCGGTCAGTTCCGAAATTCCGGACGATCTATTATGTTTGATTGTCCTGGGCGGAGACGGTACGTTTTTGAGTGCGGCCCGTTTTATTGGCCATCGAAAGATTCCGTTAATGGGAGTCAAATTCGGTGAGGTGGGATTTTTGGCAGAAACAACCGAAGACGCTTTAGATAAGGCCCTTACCCGCCTGCTGGAAGGAAATTTTTTAACCCAAAATAGAACCCGGCTTGAAATCAAGGTGGTCCGGGACGGCCGACAGTGCATTGATGTGGATGTGCTCAACGATGCCGTCATCAATAAATCCGCGCTCTCACGCTTGACATCCTGTGCCGTTTACCTGAACGATAATTATCTGACCACCTACCGGGCGGACGGCCTGATCATCGCCACCCCCACCGGTTCCACCGCCTATTCCCTGGCCGCAGGCGGACCGGTTGTCGACCCCCTGGTTCCATCGATCATCCTGACACCCATCTGCCCGTTCACACTGACCAACCGGCCGCTGATCATTCCGGATTCCACACAGATCGAAATCCGGCTTGAAGGCAGCCCGGAAGACATGGTCCTGACACTGGACGGTCAGGAAGGCTTTGAAATGGATCCCAGGGATAAAATTTTTATCAGTAAAAGCCCCCATGACATCCGAATGATCTCGTTTGAAAACCAATCCTATTTCAACGTACTGAAAACCCGCCTCAAGTGGAGCGGCGGCCGGACCTGATAACCGGTGTACGGTCAGCCATTTCAGGTACGGTATTTGCCTGGTATTTGCTTTAAGGCCGACCGGACGGCCGGCACCGACGCTTAAAAAATCGGACTCAGTTCAAAGAATAATCCAGGGCAGACTGACAGCTTAAAACATTTGATGGCGGATTGGGGAATTAAAACCGGCTTTATCTCCTGATCAGGATGTGGTATCTATCCAGAATCTGATGACAGAGAATGACCAGTGTTTAGATGGTTAAATCCTCAAATATGGTTCCCGTTAAACTGATTAAGCAGATAGAACTCGGCCCCAGGCAAATGACCTTTGGATTTGAAAACCAAGGGTCAAAAAACTGCGACACGATCTTTTCAACCGTTAAAAGAGAATACCAGGCTGCCGGGCCGGTCCTGATAGCACATCTGTCATCACTCCCGGCACTGCTGGAAATTCTTACTCCAACACAAATCCTTCAGTCAATTTTCTGGCTTGCCGAAGAGATGAAGATTCATTTTTTTCTCAAAGACCATACCATTTCTCCGCAACAGGCAAAGCAGGCCCTTGTTAAAAAACCGGATACACCTGTCCGGGTGATTGTAAACAGGCAGGTTGACAGGCATACATTCGAACAGGCAAAAAAGATGAGCACCTCTTTTTTGTCCGCTCCGTCAGACCAGGCTGATCAATATACGTTTTCACGCCTGGTAATCAAAGAGTTCCAAACCTGGCAGGATAAGATGATATCCTACACACCCCTGGCAGAACAGAATTTTTTCCCCGGTGGGAAAGAGATTAAAAACGGATTAATCCTGCTTAAAAAAGTACTGGAAAAGCAAGATTCCCATTCAATGATTCTCTCCTGTTTGAAATATCAGACCCGAATCCTTCAATTGGCTGAAACAATGTCGCCATTGGTAGAGTTTTACAGCCAAAAAGTTTCATTCTGGCAAACCTTTGTTGGTCAAATGACGGCTTTTAAAACAGACCTGGGGGAAATAAAAAAGAATACACAGATTTTTTCAACCTACAACAGACTGCTGGAGATTATAACATCCCCCTCTCCCTATCAACTGGTGGCCGAAGCGGAAGATTTGCTGACCGGTGTTCAAGATTACCATCTGCAAATCCAGCGTAAAAAGATGAAAACGTTGCGATCGGGCGCATTGGCAAAGATAACCAAAATGATCAAAAAACTGTCCGGCCTGTTTGAGACCTTTGATAGTGATCAGGAATACCGGAATCAATGCCTGTATGACTTAAGGGCGTTAAAGGCAAAGATCGAAAAAAGCAACTGCATTGAAGATATCATCTCCTTGTCCAACGATGCCAAAGACCTGTTTGTGGATGTGATAGAAGAGATTTAGGAAGAAAAGCAGAGGCATGTGCCGGCTCCATATAAGAATCCGCCCGGGTTTCCGGGAAAAGATGATCATACCGTCCGGGACCGTTTGGGCGGCAGCGGGATTC
>JANQML010000363.1 GCA_028280105.1 Desulfobacula sp.
TTACATGACTTGCATCATTTGTCAGTACAACTGTAGATGTGTCATAGGGTGGGGCAGATTCACCATTTACTTTTGCACCAATTTCCAAATCATTTCGATGGCAACCAGGCACTTGTTGCCCTCTTGCATCAGAGCAGTTCCGTGAAACTGACAATGCTGCATTATTTGTTTCACTTGTTGTTGCACTAGATATTTCTAGATTTTGCTGTTCCAGATCAGAAGACGATGATTTGACCCAGACACACCGGTGCCGCGTATACAAACCGATCCGGGCAAAAAGTTCACCGGTCAGATTGCCCGCCCCCGGAACAGTGCTCACAAAGATCCCCTTCTGTTTTAATTGTCCGGAAAAATCTTTTCTGGCGTATTTTCCAAATACATCAAAGACACTGTCAAAAATTCGGTCAATTTTATGAGCCGGTTCAACCCGGTGATCATAAACCGTATCTGCGCCCAGTGATGTCACGAAATCCAAATGAGATGGCCCGCATACCGCATGAACGTCGGCGCCTAAAATTTTGGCGATCTGGACGGCAAAGTGCCCCACCCCACCGCTTGCACCGTTTATCAGGATTGAATGGCCCGGTGACACCTTACAAAGATCGCGTAATGCCTGAAGCGAGGTCTGTGCACTCAACGGAATACCGGATGCATGGATGATTAAAATATTCGGCGGGGCCAAAGCGATTTCGGTTTCATCTAAAACAGCATATTCACTATGGACACCTCCGGAGAATCGATTGGTCATTCCATAGATTCGATCACCGGTCTTAAAGCTGCCCCTGCCTTCCCTTGCGGCAACCACCTCTCCGGAAATATCCAGCCCCGACACTCTGGGCAATGGGTCCCTGGCAAGGGTCCGGCTGAATTTTCCTTTTCGAAGCAGGACATCCTTAGGATTAATACTTCCGGCGATGACTTTCACCAGGACCTGGTGGTCACCGGTTGTCGGCCTGTTCCATTCTTCGCACCACTCCAGCACGTCCGGATCACCGAATGTTCGATAAATGAGCGCTTTCATACCCGGGTAAACGCGTATAAACCTGTCATGGATTTCGATCCTTATTTTCTTTAATCAAAGAATATGTCATGGCCCTCTTTGTGCAATCAGCTCGATTATCTTTCTGGCGGCCGGTCCGTCTTTGAGACAGCCGCCGCCGATTTTAATAACTTTCATAACCGGCAAACTATCATACTGAAATGTTGCTTTTCAAGGTTAATAATTGGTTTTTGTAAACAATATCAACGCTCTGAATTTAAAGGTTTTTTTATGATTTTCAAATCTGTTTGCGATTAGGGTTTCAGCAGCTTTAAAAAAATGGTATGACAAGTGGCTCTATGATAAAAGCTATTTTTAAATGATTGACTGGTTATATTTGGATATTTCCGGGTTTAAAATATTTTGAATCAACCCGAACCCTCATCTGTTTTGATTAAAGAGGATAAAGCGTGAACCGATCTCACCCCTCATTCACCTATTTTTGCCTGGTCCTGGCCATGATGCTCTGGGCCAGCACCTTTGTTGCCCTGAAACTGGCCTTCCGCGTTTACGACCCCATGGTGGTTATTTTCGGACGAATGGTGGTGGCTAGCCTGTTTGCCGTCTTTTTCCCCTTTGTTTTCAGAAATGTCCGATTCCGGATCAAGGATTTGAAATACATTGCCTTTATGGTAATCTGCGAGCCCTGCCTCTACTTTGTTTTTGAGGCAAATGCCCTTCTCTACACCTCGGCGGCCCAAGCCGGGATGATCACAAGCATGATGCCTCTGATGGTTGCCATTGGCGCCTGGCTGTTCCTAAAAGAACAACTGACGATGCGGACCTGTATCGGTTTTGCCATTGCCGTCACAGGCGCCCTGTTCCTGAGCCTTGTATCAGAGGCGTCTGATCACGGCCCCAACCCCCTTTTAGGCAATTTTCTGGAGTTTTTGGCCATGGTCTGCGCATCCGGCTATGCCTTGACCCTGAAAAAGCTGACCGATTACTATTCTCCCCTTTTTCTTACATTTATACAGGCTTTTACCGGTGCTGTTTTCTTTTTTCCAGCGCTCTTCCTGCCCGGTACTCAGTTGCCCGTCCAGGTTGAACCCCTCCCGATCTTGGCCATTTTTTACCTGGGCAGTGCCGTTACCCTGGGTGCCTACGGATTATACAATTACGGAGTGAGCAAAATCCCGGCCAGCCAGGCCACGGCCTTTATCAACCTGATCCCGGTATTCAGTCTGATCATGAGCGGGATTGTTCTGGGAGAACGGTTTTCAGCTATTCAATATATGGCGTCCTTCCTGGTGCTTTTCGGAGTGATTCTGAGCCAGGACCGCAAGGCAATGGGGCAGCCGGTAGCCGTCACACAGCCGGAAGGATGACAGAGCATTGACCCAAATCCACACCCTCTCCCCGGCCACCGGCAAGGTGTTAGATGCAAGGCGGCAAGGCATGACGACTGAGGGTGTACCAGCCATACTTCGCAGGGAGGAACGGCCGCAGACGGGGCCGTATGGAGGAGGACCAGGGAATTGAAAGCGCCCATTGTTTTTGAGATAGAAAAATGATAAACTGTGAATTATATTTACCATTAAAAAACAGAATCGTAGAATCGTTTTTTTTAAAGAATGGGGAGCCATCATTTTCCAGGCTCAATCCGGTAGTGTCCATTAATTTCATAATAAAAACAACCGACTTTATTTAAAACAACGTTATTCTTTTATTGACAAATGTGCGCAAAAATTTGGGCGTACTTTGAATTTTTTTCAATGAAGAAAAAAACTATATCCAGCTTAGAATATGAAGTTTCCGGACATACCGGGAAATATCACCCCCAGTAACGGCGATACGGTTTTTGATTCTAAAAATCGTATAGGCTCGCCACACGCCCAAGGGAAGACCTGAGTAAAGCCGGCTTAAGAAGTTTCTGTAGATTTGAATGAATATGTTTAAAAAACAATAGCTTAAAGCATTTTGGGCTCGCTTTTTGAACGAGTGTATGTTATAATATTGTTGAAAAT
>JANQML010000364.1 GCA_028280105.1 Desulfobacula sp.
CCTCTCTTCGGGCAAAAAAATCAAACAGTCAAATATTTAAACAAAATTGCGGCAGCTGCAATTTACACGATCTTTGCATGTGGTGCCCGGCCCATGGGGATCTGGAGATTGGTTCGATGGAAGAACCGGTCCCGCTGTTTTGCGAATTGGCAAAGAAAAGAAATTCGATTTTCCATAGATGAAACAAAAGCAAAAATCAATGACGAGCCTGGCACCAACCTTGCATTATTTTTTCCTAAAACAACTCAGTCAACAAATTAGGGAGGTCTAAATGGCAAAAAAAGATTGGAAAAAACCAAAATTGGTTACAATAATACGTTGCAAGCCTGAAGAAAATGTCTTATTCAACTGCAAAACAGATCCAAGAGGCGCATGCGGCAGTGAACAAACAGGACCAAGCAGTAGTATTGGCAACAGCTAAAGGAGTTCGAGATGAAAAAAAAGATTATCTTATCTGCAATCATTATTTTGGTTGCTTTTCTCCCGTTTAAAGCATTTTCAACACCGATATCAATTGTTGGGGTTAAAGATCATTCCGTTAGTGGGGATTTGATGGCGGGCATGGAAGTCACGGTAAAATTTGAGGGCAGTGCCACCACAGAAACATTTATCTACGCGGCCACCGGATTTCAATCAGGAGCTGCAGCTGGCAATGGCTGGAGCCTTTCCGGTGTAGGAAGTGATACATATTTAAGCACTTTTGAATGGTCCTTTGATGCGACCACTGAAATCGACTGGTTCCAGATCAACTCGCTGCCTGGTTATACGGTATTCGATATCATCTGGCAACCAGACTTCACGCCTAATTCATTTTATGGGTATTGGCAGGAAAATGGTTTTAACAGTGATGGTACAACAACCGATACCGACATTAGAAACGGGATCGAATATACCTGGACTTTTGATAACCAGATCTATATAGAAGGCAGCACACCACCTGGTGAAGGGGATCTTTTCAGCCTTTTTAAGGTAGACTTTACCGATCCTTTTTCTGGAAGGTTTTCATTTGAACTCGATACGGATATCACAGCTGATCATCCGGTCCCGGAACCCTCAACCATGCTGCTTTTCGGGCTGGGTTTATTAGGGATAGGAGCGCTTGGCCGGAGAAAAATCTAACCTGTAAAACTAATATCCAACTTTAAAATTTCAGGCAGGGGGCCAATCCGTCCCTCTGTCTTTTTTTAGGTTTTTCTACCCACCTTGCCATGGATACGAGTTCCTTACATACCAAGCTTAAAAACGCTGTCCGAATTGACCGGGCGATCAAGTTTGTCTGGCAGGCGTCTCCATTGTATTCAGTTGCGTCAGCAATTATTGTAATTGCGCTTGGCACCCTTCCGCTTACCTCTTTGTACCTGTTGAAACTGATCATTGATGCCGTTACCCAAATCGATCTATCTACCGACGTAAGCCTTTTAAGCCCGCAGTTCTCAGCACCTTTGCTCTATATTGGTATTGCCCTCGGTGTTGCACTTGTTACAGCCTTTTTTAACTTTTTATCCGACTACCTGAAAAAGGCCCAGACACTGACCGTGTCCGATTATATGTATTCAATTCTGCACGAAAAATCCAGCCAGGCGGATTTGGCATTTTACGAGTCCCCCAGATATAGGGACACCCTGTTCAGAGCCCAGGCTGAAGGACCCCACAGGCCTTCAAGCATTGTATCCGGCCTTTTTACCGCCTGCCAGAGCGGGGCTTCCTTTTTGGCGATTGTCTGGCTGCTCTTCCTCTTTCACCCGGTACTGCCCGTTTTATTGATAGCTGCCACGATTCCGGGGGTTCTGCTCCGGCTGAACTATTCTGCCAAGATATATTCCTGGCAGGAAAAAAGGACCGAAGATGAGCGCCGGTCTTACTATTTCCACCATATGCTCACCAGCGACACCCATGCCAAAGAGTTCAGGCTTTTCAATCTCGGCCGGCATTTTACGGATCAGTTCAAAAACCTTAGAATCAGTCTAAAAGACGAGAAACTCTGGTTTGAAAAACGGCGTGCCCTTGGCGACTTTCTTGCCCAGTCAAGCGCAGCGCTGGCCGTATTTGGATCATTTGCCTATATCGGTTTGAAAACCGCATCAGGGGCCATTACCATCGGTGCAATGGTCATGTATTTTCAGGCGTTTCAAAAAGGCTTGGGCTTTTTAAAAACACTTCTGGAAAGCGGTGCTCAAATGTATGAGGACAATCTGTTTCTCTCTCATCTTTACGAATTCTTAAATACCCGACCCCGGATTATTACCCCGGAAAAACCGCATAAGATCCCGCATCGAATCAAACAGGGCATTCGGTTTGAAGATGTGAACTTTTCTTACCAAAACCATGAAAAAAATGTACTAGAATGTGTAAATTTCTCCATAAGACCCGGAGAAATAATTGCTTTGGTGGGAGAGAACGGCTCCGGGAAATCCACCATTGTGAAACTGCTGACGCGGTTATACGATCCCGGAGCCGGACGCATCCTGCTGGATGGCAAAAATATAAAATCGTTTGACCCGGACCATTACCGCGAAAAGATCAGTGTTGTCTTCCAGGACCACATCCATTACCAGCTGTCTGCCGGGGAGAACATCTTTTTGGGGGACATCCGGAACCGGTCGGACCTGGAAAAAATCAGGCGGGCTGCCCAAAAAACCGATATTCATAAAAAAATAACAGCGTTTCCCAACCAATACGACACCATTCTCGGCAGATGGTTTAAAAACGGTGAAGAACTCAGCATTGGCCAATGGCAGATGCTGGCCATCTCCCGGGCATTTTTCAGGGATTCTGAAGTCGTAATCCTGGACGAGCCTGCCAGCGCCCTGGACCCTCCCACGGAAAAGGCCATTTTCAATCAGCTCAAAACCCTTATCAGCAAGAGGGCTGCCCTGATCATCAGCCACCGGTATTCAACGGTAAAAATGGCAGACAAGATCCTTGTTTTGGACAAAGGCCGCATCGCCGAGCAGGGCGGTCATTCGGATTTATTGGAAAAAGGTGGGATCTATGCCCGTCTATACAGGACCCAGGCAGATGGCTATATATCATCATAATTGGACAATTTTTGTCACGACACCTTGCTTTTTTTGTCCGGACAGGTATGAAAACCCTCGTCTTTTTCCGGAATTCACGGCTGTATCCTAAGGATATATATCATGGAGGAGCCAAGCCAATGGAAACTGCCAAAATATTTATCAATGGACGTAGTCAGGCTGTCCGATTACCCAAAGCTTACCGCTTCAGTGGTAATGAAGTATACATCAAAAAAACTTCAGAAGGTGTTTTGTTAATTCCCAAGGATCACTCTCTTTGGGATACTTGGGAAAGAAATCTAATGAAATATGAAGAGCCTTTTATGACCCAACGAAATCAGCCCACTGAACAACAGGAAAGAGTTGGCATTGATGAAATATTTGATTGATACTAATATTTGTCTCTACATTATGAACAAACGCCCCATTGATGTTATTAAAAGATTCAAAAAAGTGAATACGGGTGAAATCGGAATATCAACAGTAACAATCTCTGAGCTTCAATATGGAGTTTCAAAAAGCCAACAACGAAAAAAGAATCAAATCCGCTTAGATGAATTTATTGCTCCCCTAATTAGTTTCTGTAGATTTGAATGAATATGTTTAAAAAACAATAGCTTAAAGCATTTTGGGCTCGCTTTTTGAACGAGTGTATGTTATAATATTGTTGAAAAT
>JANQML010000391.1 GCA_028280105.1 Desulfobacula sp.
ATCTTCTTCGTTCCCAAGGTTTTGCGGTAGATTACTACAGCGGCAACCTTGGCGCCTTGAAGCTGGAACCTTCACGCTTTTTGCAACGATGAGGTTAAAAAAAATACCGGGAGGTCGGACGACCTCCCGGTATCTTTTTTACAAGGGCGTTGTCTTTATCGGAGTAATGGGTATCGTGCCCTATTGACAGATAATATACCACACGATAATTACCCGAACATGACCCATTGATTACCAAATAGTCATAATCGGTCGTATGATGGTAACGAAGGATTGAATTTGCCGAATCCATATGACATATGTGTATCCATACAAAACAGGTTGTTTTGACGGGATCAATTTCAAAAACAGATAGATATTGAGTAATCAGGTATATAATATTTAAAGTCGGGAAGGGTAAAACCGGCTGAAACAAAAACATCTCTTTTTAACCCTGTGAAAAAGGAGATATCCAATGCACTTTAATTTTATAAACAGACTTGGCATCATTCTCATACTGGGATTTTTTTACGTCACCACGCCATCCCGTGGGGATGAAATTTTTCTAAAAGATGACTTTGACGCCCCCCCGCTCTCTCCCATCTGGATCACTCCCAATTTATCAAAAAACGCACTTCGTCATATCACCGCTCCCGC
This sequence comes from Desulfobacula sp., assembly GCA_028280105.1. Taxonomy (GTDB): domain Bacteria; phylum Desulfobacterota; class Desulfobacteria; order Desulfobacterales; family Desulfobacteraceae; genus Desulfobacula. The sequence continues at coordinate 637 of JANQML010000391.1, forward strand.
ACGAACCGGTAAAGGTGCCGTAGAAATCCGTTTGTTTTCAGGTGCCATGGCCCAGACCGGCCGTGACGGTCAGCTAACGGAACGGGCTGAGTTACGGGAAGCCCCGGGTGTCCGTTTAACAATGGGAATGGAATCATGGTATGCGTTTTCCTTTTTCATGCCTCTTGATTTTCCCATTGTGGAAAACCGCCTGGTGATTGTTCAATGGAAGCAATCGTTCCTGGAATCCTATAAAGACCGCAGTCCGATCGTATCACTGCGGTATATGGGCGGCAAAATGCGGATTGATGTTGTAAGGGACAGGGGAAAACGAAAACTCTTTAATCAACCCGCCGACCTGCGGAACAGATGGGTGGACATGATCTTCCGGATCAAACCGATAACAGGGAAAAACGGGATACTGCAGGTATGGAAAGACGGGGTACGGATTGTAGATTACCGCGGCCCCATAGGCTTTAAAGACGATGAAGAGGAGATATATTTCAAATTCGGCCTCTACCGGGATCACATGAAAATACCCATGCGAATTATTTTCGACAGATTTCGAAGGGGAAACTCCTTTGAAACGGTCCGTTTTTCAACGCAGTAATTGCTTGCGAAACCGGTGTTTCCTTTATTTCAATAATGATCCGGGTAAAGAATATCAGACAAAACTGCCATATCACACCGGTCATGATCCCGGTAACACCGGTACGGCAACGATGCGTTCAATGAAAGGCGTTCAGGACCTGCCGGCCTTTATTTGAAATAAGATCCGGTTCGAACGGTGGCACGGATTTTCAGGGCTGCGTTTCCGCATTCAGAATACGGGCCTTGATCACCACCCGGCCCCAGCCGTCACAGTCCAGCCCCACATCGTCACAATGTCCCACAGCGTAAAGAGGAAGGGGGTCCAGGCCTTCCCAGACCCGCTCCTGGACAAGCCACATGATCCGGGTCATGGGCGGCATCAGGAAGGGACAGAGATGTCCGGTGCTCTCTGCTAGGTCCAGGGCACCGCCTTTTGGAAAAAGATAGGTGTCTCCGGGCTTGTGGCCTGCCACACATCCCTTTGATTCACTGACTTCAAACAGGACGGAAACCCGGCTGGCCGCCTCCATCCGGCTTAGAATCTTTCCCGTTCTCGGCTGGGCCATAAACACTGCCATTTCCCGGTTGTCAAACCCTGTGAGCTGTTGAATCCCTTTTTTCAAAACAGCCATTTTTTCCTCATGCGACATATCCTGCTCATTCATGGTCTGCCTCCTTTTGGGGTAAAGGGTTAATCAGATTCCCCATACTATAACGGCGGTTCCATGATATACAGATGCAAAAGCGACAAAAATCCGCAGATCTGCGACAATCTGATTCAGCGGCTTGATCTTTGTCCGTCAATTCATTACTACATAAAAAAACAACACCTTGGAAAAAGGCAGGGCTTATATGACACGTGTCACCATTCTGGGACTGGATGTATCATCCGGGACAATGATTACCGGCCCCCTGGATCTCTTCTCCCTGGCAGGGCGGCTATGGAACGGCATATTCGGCCTCAGGCAAACCCCTTGGTTTGATGTGGAAATCGCCAACTCCGATCGTGAACCGGTGCAATGCACCGGAAACCTATCCATCCTGCCCCACAAGACACTGGAAGAAATTGAACAGACCGACCTCATCCTGATCCCGTCCATTGTGGATCTGGACCAAAGCCTGGACCGTCACCCGGACGCCATCCCCTGGCTGCACCGCCACTACCGGAACGGGACCCGGATCGCTGCCATGTGTACCGGTACCCTTGTTCTGGCAGAGACCGGCCTGCTGAATCATAAAACCGCCACCACCCACTGGGGCTTTGTGGACATCTTCCGGCAGCGCTTTCCCGAAGTCAATCTCATCCCTGAGCGCCTGATCACCGATGA
>JANQML010000016.1 GCA_028280105.1 Desulfobacula sp.
GGCAATAAAAAAGAGCCTGTTTTACCGGATGAGAAACAAAAGGGGCACACCCGGAAACAGACAACCGAAAAGACGCTGCCGGACTCAGCCCCACCGGAACCGGCCCCGGCCGAACCGGACCCGCCGGGGCCTGATCCGCTAAAGGACAAGGATACGCACTCAGAGAAGATAGAGGGCGGATTGATTCTCGATATAGAAGACGGCGGAATGACGGCATATTTAAAAAAATCCGACACCTTTGACAACACCCTGATCGTGGAGGATATCTATGCGATTGCCGCTGCACGGGGCATTCAGTACGGACTGGTCAACGAAGGGGCGATTCAGGGGTTTATCAACTCCAAGGGGTTTAAGAAAAACCGGTTCCAAATTGCAACGGGAACCCCTCCGGAAACGGGAAAGAACGGCCGGGTGGAATACTATTTTGAAACCGATCACCTTAAGGCCGGTGACATGGACGAAGAGGGCAATATCGATTTTAAGAAACGCGGAAAAATACCCAAAATCGAGGCCAACACCCTTTTGGCTGAAAAATTTTCCTGCCAGGAGGCCAAAGCCGGCCGAGATATTTTCGGAAACGAACTTTTGGTTGAACCGACAAGGGATGTGGTTTTAAAAGCCGGCACCGGGGTATTGATCTCAGACGACGGCCGCTATGCCCATGCCGAAATATCCGGGCACCCGAAACTCTCCTGGTCCGGCAACTAGAGCGTCGTGGACCTCTTTCTGACAAAAGGGGATGTGGGGTATAAAACCGGCCACCTGATATATGACGGAAATATAGAGGTTAAAGGCTGTTTAAAAAGCGGATTTCGAATCAAAGGATATGATATTAAAATAAAAGAGGTGGATGGGGGGGAAATCCATGCCGAAGGAGATATCACCATACAGGATGGGATCAACGGGGCGACCATATATGCCCGGGGCCACGTCAGTGCCAACTATATCCACGATTCCAGAATTTCCTGCCTGGGAAACGTCTATATCGAGAAAGAAATTGTCGATTCGACCATTGAAAGCAGCGGCGCCTGCCAGGTGACCAAAGGAAAAATCATTAACGCCACCATCTGTTCCAACCAAGGGGTGGCGGCAAAAAACATCGGCACGGAAAAAACGGCGGCAAACATGATTACAGTGGGTCAGGACCTGTTTATTAAAAAGGAACTGGTGCGAATCGAAAAACAGATCATTGAGTCGGAAAAACAAAAATTAAAGCTGAAAAAGAAAAAGGAGAATCTGGCATTCGAAAACAAGGGGTACCATGATTCCAGTACCCGGACTGCCAATGAGCTGGACAAAATGATTGAAGAAAAACAGGCCATTGAGCAAGAAATAAGCCGATGTGAAGACGATCCTGATAAGAAAAAAGAGAGAGCGGGTCTAAAAACCCGTCTCAAACAGGTGGAATCTCATTTCAATCAGCTGGATAAGCAGTTGAATGACAAATTTGATGAAATAGAAAAGAACGAAGAGGAAATAGAGAATATTTACGAATTGTTTGATACACTTGACGATCTGGTCGAAGACTTAAATCAGGAGCGGGAAAATTATATGGACTGGAGTGAGAGCAATGCGGGCAAATCGATTGTGATCGCAACGGGGAAAGTCTTCAGCCACACGATTATCCAGGGCAAACACGCGCAAAAAGAGATCAGGGAAACGGTTTCCAATGTTAAAATAACGGAATGCCGGATGACGGGAGAAACCGACGACACCGAATTGTTTGAGATCCAGGTTCATGACAACATTAAAAAAAGATAGGGTGATACGATTCCGGGAACGGCTGTATCAAAAGAAGATGCCCCGCCTTCTCAGAAAAGGCTCAAAAGATCTAAACCCCATCAAAAAATCAAAAACGGATCAACAGGGGAATACGGTTATTGCAACCAAAGAGATTGTTGCCTTTTTTCATAACAGTGTCAAATCCGACACCTTTATTGATGCGGATCAGTATTTTGACAGCCTCTACCTGCTGTTTCACATCCTGGCAAAAAACTCTAAAAAGTATACGTTCAAATCCGATGTCCAGATATCGGTTGAAGACATCAATGCCGCCGTCAATAAAAAAGCCATTGAATATCTGACCACCAACCTGATCATCTCTTTTTTCGACAATATCCACCTGTCCGACGGAACAGCGGATGACGTCTTTTTGGAAAAGGATCTTAAAAAAGTAATCATTGCGACCAATGCCGGCCGGGATTACCGGACGCTTGTGGGAAACACGCTTGAAACCATGGTCAAGACACTTCAGGAAGATAAACCCTGGCGGGAAAGCCTGGGTGATATCCAAACAGCCGCTCTTGTATGCCGGCTGGTGGGTGCCAAACTTCCCCAAATCGATAAGCAGGTGCTTTCCAAAAACATTCTCCAGGCCAGGGCTGAGATGAAAAAAGATGTCGAATTTTTCCAAAAGATACTGAAAACCCGGGAGAACCTCATAAAAGAAGAAACCAGCCAGAAAAACTATCTCCAGACCATGAAAAAACTGGATGCGGCAACAGTGGGTATTTTAAAAAAAATAGATACGTTTTTAGGGTACGCGTATACGTTTATTTCAGCCATCGGTGCATCTCAACAAGGGTTTCTGGGTCTATCCGATGCCGATATGAAATACGGTATTGCCCAGTTCTTTTTTGAGTATCAGGATGATGATTCCGATACCCCGGACAGGCCCATGGTGATGAGCTATGCCACTACCCGGTACCGGATGGGGATGCTGTTGGGATATCCGGAACTGACCCGGTTTACAAAGTCACTGAAACAGGAAAAGAAATATCAGCACCTGTTCAACAAATTATTCTCTGTTTATTATGATGAAATCATCAAGCAGCTGGCTCGGCTGTCCCAGGCGAAAAAGATCAACACCCGGAATCTTGAAAGCTGCATTGGCGAGACCCTGCGCCTGATTGACACCTTTGGCATCAAAAAAGAGAGCCTGGAAAACAAAAAGCGTGACGTGCAGAAACGATTTCTGTCTCTGGTCAGGCACACCCATCAAAAACAATTGCCGGATATCATCGCCCTCAAAGAAAAAATCAGCCGGGTCACCCAGGATGAAACCAAAGAGCTGCTTGAGGATACCCGGCGGGTTTTAATTGATAATTGTTATTCCAACCTCACCGGGCTTGAAACAGACAATGTGAATGCCGACACGCTTAAAACAACGGTTCGAAAGCTGATCCAAAGCTATTCCATGTATTACAAACCCCAGCGTTTTTTTTACCAGAATTTTTTTTCCACGTACGTGGGTGAAGCCGATGATTCCGTTTCCGAAAGCCTTTCAACCATCATCAACACAAAGAGAATTCTGGCCATTTCCATGCTGACCCTGTTTTCGGACAGCGCACACATGGGAGGACGGCTGGCCGAAAATCAGATCGAATATGCCGACCAGCTGCTTCAATCCCTTTACGAAAGATAACTGGGGCTGCGAAAAAATCCGGTTGAATTCGACCCGGGTTTTGTGATCCGGCACTGCCACCGCCGCAACGGTTAAAACCGTCAGATTTAGCCCGGGCCAGGGGGGTGTTTAAATGCATGGCAGACCTCAACCGCCAGAGCATAGACAATATCCAGGGGCAGATGGTCTTCAATGGTCTTATCGTACAACAGCTTTGCCTCACCCGGAAACTCTTCATCCCCCTGCCAGTAGAGAACCGCCACCGGAATCAGCGGGGTGATCCGGAAACGAAATGCCCGATCCGCCATATCGAGGGGTTCACCGCCAAGCTGTCGGCAGATCGACTCGAACCGGGTTAAATCATCTTTTACATAATCGGTAATCACCTGGGTGGGGATGGCGTGCGGGCCTCTAAAAAATGCGGCCCCTCCTTTTATATCCTTTTCAGATATCCACTCTCCCATTGGATCTTTTTTTTGTGCCCGGATCAGGTAAAAAATAATGAACAGCGACCGGAAATCCTGGTACATTTCCGGTCCGTCCGCTTCAGGCGTCACCGTGCAATTCACCGGATCAACAATGTACCGGTGGTGCCAGACCGACACAAGGTATCGGCGGGTCCGGGGGTCATATTCACACCCGGTTCTGTTGACGACATCTTCCGGATCACAGGCCTCCAGGTCCTTAAAATGTGTTTCTTCAATCCAAGAGGGCATATTTTTTTCCTTTTTATCACCCCTGGTCGGTTATTTTTTGGATCTACCCCTGGCAACCGGGAACGATATGCCGGGTTTCCTTCAAACGGTCACATGGTGATCGAGTCTGAACCGGACCATACCATATTCAACACCACTATTGCATAAAAAATTGTAAAAAAAGGAAGACTTTCGGCAGTTGAAATACAATGATCATTTTTTAGCCGCTGTAGATGGCCTGCTGAAAAATCAGCGGTTTGCTAAAATGAAAATTTATCCCAGAACTGGAACGGTTCCAAATGGTGGGGTCCCGGAAGAAAGGGTTTGACTTCCGGGTATTGCTGTACAAATTGATGTTGAAAATCGACCCGCTTCCGGCTGAACCGGTTATGGCTGTCAGCCGCCCGCCGGTACAGCATATAATACGCATCATAGTTCTTAATATGCCGCTGGCTCTTCAGCTCCATGATATTTTGGAAGTTTTCATGGGTATAGGTTAAAAGTCTTTCAAAGGCAGACAGATAATCGGTTCGGCTCTTCCGGTGCCGGATCATATGATCGTCCGTATAAAACGATTTGATTGCAAATATCCAGGCCAGATTTTTCCGGTGAAAATAGACGTCATGTTCATCGGCAAACAGGATCAGCCGCTCAACAGCCTTCTGGTTTTCCTCTGCCAGATCCCGGATCATCCGGATGACTGCCATCGTCGATCTGATATCCGCTATTCTGGATTGAGACATGGAGAGACGGTCCAGTTCGGCAGATGCATTGTATATATCAATGGTGGTCTTTTTGACATCTTCATTCAGGCTTATCATCTGTTTAATAATGGGCGGTACGGTATCATCGGTCCTGCTATTCCCATGGCTGAAAAATAAATAAGCTTCACCGCCAATGGCCAGGCAGCAGCTTAAAACAACCATACCGGCAACCATTTTCTTTTTCGGTTTCGCTTTTAAAAAAACAAAACAGGCCGCCGGCGGAAGCATCAATGCCACCCCTGCCCACCCTTTTTTCTCTCCTTTTTTACGGCAGTACACAAATATGAGCACGCTTAAAATAACTGCATATGGAATATATACGCTTCCCATCATTTACCCCGTCTGCCTTTACCTCAACGTTGCATAAAAATTTTATCATAAAAGATGAAATCACTTGACGATACAACAAAAACTTTGAATTTAAAAATGCCTTTAAGACTTCACCATAAGTGGGTTCCGCCATTTCATCTTTTTTTACAAATTCTTACCCTCCGGGAAAAGCGGGAAGGCCCGGTGCCGGTGCCTGATCACTCGTAGAATCCTTTCACCACAAACTTTGCGTCACTTTTATTGACCGGTTTCGTCTCCTGTAAGCTGACCCTGTAAATGGGTTCGGTTACCACCCGCTTTGCCTTCTCCCCCAGTATGATGGTGTGCCGGCCCACCTGATTTTTTACCTTTATGACCGGCAGATCAAGCCGGTCCGCCCTGTTTTTTTCATGGAGTAAAAAATCTTTTTGACTGTTAAGGCTATCGATTTTTATCTGTATTTTTTCGATCTGGATCCGTTTATTGGAAACAAGCGCATCAACAGCTTCGGTCATGGCTTCATAATTTTTATTAATTCGTTCCGTGGCTTTAACCGCTGCTTTGTAAAGCCCTGAAATATTGTCATGAATTTCTTTCACATATCCCTGCTGATCCACCCGGTTCAAATCTTTTATTTTTTCGATAATCATCTCCATAAACCGGTGTGCCTTTGTATGCTCGGGAATTGAAATCCAGTTTTCATCAATTTTCCGGGGATCCTGTTCAACTGCCTTCATCTTTTCATGGATATCATCGATATGGTCCAATCCGGAATCATTCACGATACGATTCAAATAGAGAACGGCATTCTGTTTTTCCAGGTAGCCGTTTTGAACCTGGACCTGCTCCATTAACTCTGCTGACAGCTTGTCCAGATCCGATTTATGAAGCAGTTTGTCCCTTCCCTTATAAAGTGCATTTACAAGCCGTTCAATCCGTTCGATTTCCAGGGTGTTTTCCCGTGTTACCCTCAGAATTGACGGGGCATTCCGGCTTGAAATAATATTGTTCAGTTCAATATTGCGGCAGGATAAAATCCGGGACGAGATCAGATCACTGTTGGGTGCAATAAGGCCCTGTTTTGCTTCAATTTTCGCATTTACTATCCTCTTTGTAATTAAGATACTGCCCTTTGCCGTAACCAGCGAAGTGTCCCGGATATCGGTACCCGGATCTTCATCCCCGATGCTGCCGCGGATATCGATGTTTCCCGTTGCTGTTACACTCCCCATGATATCCCCCTCGATGGAAAGATTGTGGCAGCAAACGTGGGTGCCGGGGGTAATATTCCCCCTGATGTTCAAATTACAATCATGAAAGGTTTCAGCGGTTTCTTTTGTGACGTCGCCGTCAATCTCATGGGTGGGCAGGGATCGGCTTACCGGGGAGACAAACAATGTCCGCCCCTCAAACAGCAGGGGATATCCCGTAACCAGAGCGATGAAAGAATTATTCCGCCTAACGACCCCCTGTCCGGCATTTAAGAAAACAGATGTTATTTCAGGCGGGTCGACAGGACGGCCAAATACGTCTGTTCCCCGGACAGAGTCTTCACACGGCGTAACAGTGGCCAACAGATCCCCTTTTTTTACAAGCGGAGCCGATACGGGTCCTTTGGCATTCACCGTCTCATTGCCGTCTTCGCCCTGAAAAGGGAACGTCTCCTGATAATTCGTATCAAAATGATACTCAACCGATTCATTTTTAAAGGGTATGGCATCCGTTCCCCCGGCAATTTTCAATGGCCGTGACAGATCGCCGGTTCCAATAAATGCCCGGATTTTTTTACTGCCGCACAATCCGTGTTTGATTCCCGAAAGAGAAAACCAGTTTAAAAACGTTTCAACAGATACCGGCATGTCTATCGGCTGGGTCTTTCTGACATAAGCGGCCATCTTGTCATCCGTCACATGGTATTCAAAGTATTCATCCAGCATCCGGTTTGACGTTTTCTGGGCATTGTACTCGGATAGTTTTTCTTCAAGATTCAACCGTTTGATTTCAAGTTTTTTTTGAATCCTGAGGATCTCCAGTATCTGTTTTCCGGTTAAATCAAACTCTTCCTCAAAAATCTCCCCCAGAACCCTTTGGACCTGATGTTGGTTTCTCTCTTTTCGCTGGATCTTTAATGCCCGGTTGAGCTGATCCGTCGTTATAAACTGTTTTTTCACGGCAATGGCACCGAATCGCTTTCCCATGTCAATCCGTTCAATTTCGGTTTTTGAGATCACATTTAACGCCTCTGCCAGCAGCTCATCCTTTATTCGGTCCTGGGTCAGCAGCAAGGCTGTCTTGTCTGCAACGGTCATGTCCCGGCTTTGAACCAGGATGTCGCCGATTTTGATACTTTTTTTCCGTTTTTTGAAAATTTCAACCTGAAGATTCAATGCTTTTTTCACCTTCTCCGGGGTCACAAGGCGGTTGGCGATTCCGAGTTTGCCGAACCGTTTGTCGGCCATGAGCATATCCAGATGCCTTTTTACCGAATATAAGAACTGAATCTGATCTTTTGAAAGGAATCGATGTTTAATTAAAAATCTTGAAACAGATGCGGACGAACGCGCCTTGGAATACTGAAGCAATTTGGGGAGAATCTCTTTCTCCTGAGCCGCGGTGATCAATTTGCAACTCACCGCCAGTTCAAGAAGCGCCTGGCTTTTCGGCTCCTTTTTATTCTTTGATACCGTTTTTTTCATACCGCATTCTCTTTAGCCCGGATATTTCCCGGATCCCTACCCCTTGAGAACCAGGGAGATAATGTCATTGATGGACCGCTTGAGCCCTGGTATCTTGCTGGCACTCCTCCCGGCAACGTTGAGTACTTTAATTTCAAATTGCGGCAGCCATTTTCGCAGTACGGCAGACGGATTTTTCTCAATTTCAAGATCAATATGGAGCCACGGTTTTTTATGTGCTTTTGCAAAATTGATCGAATCCCGGGCATTGGGAGCGAGTTTCCCAAATGAGAAGACAACCGTTCCATCCGCTTCCAGCACATTTTTTTCAACCGATTCATTTCCGGCCCCTTCCTCTTTTGACAATTCAATCACTTCGCTGAGCTGTTCATTCAACTTGCTGATTTTACGGTGACTGCCCGCCTGTTTTTGAATGCCTTTAAACGTACCGACATCCGCTCCGGTAATCGCAGCGGTTAAATTTTCAATGGCAACAATCATCCGGTCAAATTTGGCGTTCAATTCCCGGACCATCTCCATATCCAGAGGGGATACGGCGGTTGCAACGGCAGCCCCCGTAGCCTGCTCCGCCGAAACAGGTCCCTCTAATTTGGCCCGGATCTCCTGTTTTGTCATACCGGAATTCTGGTAATACCCATAAATCTTTTTGATCAAATCCTCTGCTTCGGGCGGATATTCTTTTACCCCTTCCCGCTCAACCGGATCCGGAAAAAACTGCTCAAACCGGGATATATATTCGCGAATCGTATTGGATGAAATATCCTGATCCTTTGCCATTTGAACAATTGATTTCATTAAATTTTCCTGTAGCTGTCCACTGATTGACAAATGTGCAGTTAGCTGCGCTAAGATGTGCAGATTTTTGAAAAATTATGTCTAATTTATATTCGATATCCTGTTGGAATTCAATATTTTTTTTGGAGGCCTGCCTGGCGATTTACTCAAAATTCCCGAAAATTACGATAAAAAAACCTTGAGAAAAACATAAGAAATAAGTAGGATAAATCATCACCATCCTAAACCCGGTACAAAGGACAGATCAAAGATTAAAACAGCCGGTTGCCGTTTAAGGCCGGCGTTTGTTTCTCCGGACTCCGGAGTAAACCGAACGGGATAACGATCTTAGGGAAGCCTGATATGACAGGGAAATTTGACCACACCATACTCATTGTAGACGATGAAAAGCAGGTTGGAAAATCACTGGGCCGGCTGATGAAAAGCATCAAAGCCAGGTATGTCTATATGGAATCGGGCCAGGCGGCACTGGATTATATGAAGACTGCAGACCGGCCCTTTTCTCTGATTCTGTCCGATCAGCGCATGCCACAGATGGAAGGGTCCGTGTTCCTGGAAAAGGCAAAAGAGATTTCCCCGGATACGATTCGTTTTTTAATTACCGGATATGCAGATGTGGATGCCGTCACAGATGCGGTGAACAAAGGGTCCATCCACCGGTATATTGGCAAGCCCTGGGACAACAAAGTCCTTGCCGATACCGTTAGAGCCGGGCTTGAACAATACGAAATGATTATGGAAAACCATAAGCTTTTTGCACTGGCCAAAGAGCAGAATACCAAATTGTATACCCTGAACAAAGAACTCAAAAAGAGTGCGGCCGTCCATCAGAAAGCCATTATTCAAAAAGACAGGCAGATCGAAGAACTCAATGCCCGTTTGGAACGCGGATTTGAAAACAGGGATTATATCAATGAGATAGAAGCATTGTTAAAAAAAAAGAACATGATCGCCAAAGAAAAAATGGATTCACTCTATGTCGCGATTATTGCCGAACTCTATGAACAATTTCAAGATATTGCCACCCGGAACGGATTTGAGATGCCCAAAACCATTCCCGGAGATTGAGCATGACCGATAACGACCAATACGGTATTCTGGTAGTTGACGATGATGAACCCATCGTAAAAAATATGCGACGGGTATTGCGGCGAAAAGGGTTTACCAAGGTGGTTTCAGCCTTGAACGGCGAACAGGGGACCAAATTGCTTGAAACCACCCGCCCTCCCTTTTTCCTGGTTATGTCCGATCAGCGGATGCCCGGGATGTCCGGCAGTGAATTTTTAGAAAAGAGCATCCTGATCAGTCCGGAATCCAGACGGATGCTGATCACCGGATACTCGGATTTTGATGCCGTTATTGCTGCCGTGAACAAGGGAGAAATCCACCAGTACATATCCAAACCATGGAACAACGATGACCTGCTGCTCAGAATAATGAACGAACTGACAATATATAAAGGATTCCAGGAAAGAAAGCATTTGTATACGGTTACCAACCGGCAGAATGCAAAACTGTTTGATCTTGCCGCCACCCAAAAAAAAGAACTGGAAAAATTCACCGTCCAGCTTGAGAATAGAAAAGAGGAGGCCCTTCTTTTGGCCCAGGCGGTAAAGGATGCCCGAAAAGAGGCCGAATTTAAAGAGACTTTTCCCGGTCTGGACGAATTGCTGTCCCGCACCATCACGATGAACAAAACCAACCTGGTCCAGGCATTTAAAATCGTCCGAAAAGAGGTGAACCACCTCATGGTGACGATTTCAGACCGGAACAGCCAGAATTTTTCCGTTCAGGACCTTGATAAAGACCAGATAGATATCACGGCCCTTGAAGATGAAACCTTTGATATGATCGACCAGATCATAGAGGAAGTCGTGATCGCATCGGAATCCGGTCTGTTCGGCATTGGATCCGAGCCGGTCACCGGTGTCGTTGTCGATGATTACAAAGATATCCCCGACTTTGACGAGCTGGCCTTTAACGATGGATTCATCACCCGGGGAGAACGGGAACGGGCCCTGGAAGAGCTCGAAGAAAAAGAGGCAGAATTAAAAACCGGTCTTACCATTGATAAGATTCTTGTCCGGAACGAATTTTTAAGGCGGCAGGATTTGAGCCGGATCTTTGCCAAGCTGGCCATGATTGAAACCCGGCTGCTGGACCGGGAACTGGCCAAAATCATTCTCAACCGGGAAATCGCCTCCAAAAAAGATATTGACCGTGCCTTCCGGAAACAACTGAATAATTTTGAAGACTCCGGGGTGGCACAGCTCATGGCGGATATCCTGGTGGAGTCCCAGATCATTTCTCCGGACACCCGCGATGAAGTCATGGCCCTTCAGGACAGAAGCAGCACAAAGAGACCGGATGAATCCAGCCAGTTCTCATCGGAATTCGGTGCCTTTGTAGACCTGCAAATCTCTGAGAACAAGGTTCAGGCATGGATCCGCGTACCCAAAGCCGCACAGGGTTCCACAGACATTCAACCCATTAAGGATCTGATCAAAAAAAGGGGAATCACGTACGGTATTGTCGAAGACCTGGAAATTCGAAGATTTTTAAAAGAGTGCACCGATCCCCACGAAAAGTTTGTCGTTGCCAATGGCATTGAACCCAGTGTGGGCAAACCGGCCCGTATTGAATACCATTTTAATACCCAGGCAAGCACGGCAGGCGTGGTCAAAGAAGACGGCTCCATCGATTTTACGGCAAGGGGCGATTCGCCCTTTGTCAGACGGAACCAGCTGCTGGCCGAGAAACATCCCGTGGAACAGCCCAAATCCGGGATGGACATATTTGGCGAAACACTGCTTGTGGGGGATGTGGACGATGTTCCGTTAGAGGGCGGTGATGGCACCGAACTATCTGAGGACGGACTGACACTCAAAGCCGCGATTACCGGGCAGCCCGCCATAGATGGCAAAGGGGTGATCCGCGTCCTGGAATCTTTTACCGTCAACGGTGATGTGGATTTCAAAACAGGGAATATCAACTTCAACGGAAACGTGATTGTTAAAGGCGCCGTAAAAGAGGGGTTTACCGTGGAATGCGACAGCCTTACCGCCAATGAGATAAACGGAGGGATCATCCGAATCAGGGGAGATCTGAATGTCTCCAACGGAATCGTGAATTCGGATATACAGACCCAGGGCAGTGTCCGGGCGAAATTTTTGAACAAGGTTCGGGTATACGGATACGAAGATATGATGATCACAAGGGAAATCATGGAATCCCGTATCGCCATATCCGGATCTTTAAACAATGAAACCGGCCGCATCACCGCCTCCGTGATCGCGGCAAGAAAAGGGATGAGTGTCAAACAGATCGGCACCGACAAAGCCGAATATTCCACCGTGAAAGCAGGCACAGACGATCATATCCAGTGGATCGGCGAAAGATATGATGCCCGGATTGAGAAAAACCAGAGGGAGCTTGACCTGGCGGTTGCAGAAAAGATAGAATACGATAGTGTTTACAATGCATATCATGTGGATATCGCCAATCAGACCTTTGCCCAGGAAAAAGTTACTAAAAAAATGGATTTCCTGGAGAATCGCATCCCAGAGGCAAAAGAAGAGGAAAAGGCGGCCATTCAAAAAGAACTCAAAGAACTTGAAATAACCATTCAGGAAGCCGATGAAAGAATCAAGGCCATTTTTCACGAACAGGATCTTGCCCAGCAGCAGGCGGCTGAGTGTGAGCGACAGATCGAAGAGATCTCCGGCCGGATAAAATCGGTGGAAGACGAAAAACAGACGATCATCGGCCGGCTTGAAAAAGATGAGGCCGTTGCCGAGCTCAAGATCAGCAAAAGGATCTATACCGGTACCCGGATCATGGGAACTGAAGCCTCCATGATCTTAAAGCAGGATATGGGCCCGTCCAAATTCACTGAAATCGATTCCGAGAATCCGGACAGTCCGAAACAACTGATCCACCAACCCATTCAGATCTGATAAAGGAAACCCTATCTCAAAGGACAAACAGACATATAGAATTCAGGTGACAGACTCCACGCCGACTTTGGCCGATGCCATCCAGACCATCCTGTCGGAAATGGGGTATGATCTGTCTCTGTTTGACAGTGCCGACCAGGCGGTCGTTGACCTTAAAAAGAGCCAAAACGCCCCCTATGCGCTTATCATCACCGGCTATGAGCTGAGTGACATAAAGGGGGAAGAATTTTTAAAACAGGCCAGGCAAATCTGTCCGGACACCCAGCGGATGCTGATGGCGGAAGCATCACAGATTCAGGCCCTGGTCGATGCCATCAACCAGGCCGGTATCCATGCCTGCCTGACCCTGCCGGTGAACAACGATGATTTACTCAACCAGGTCAGTCTCTGCTGCGGCCGGTATGACGACAATCTCAAACAAAAAAATTTAAAACGGATCACAACCCGCCAGAACAGGCAGCTCTTCCAGATCGCCAATAACTTTAAGAAAAAAGAAGCCCTCAATCTCAAACACCTGGCGGCAAAGGACAAGGAAATCCGAATTCTCGAATCCAGAATCCGTTCCGCCGGCGGGTCGGTTCAACCCCCCGCCCCCCTCACCCTTTCCGCACTCTTTCAGAAAAAAGGGTGGCCGGTATCGGAAACCACCCTGGCAGATCAGTTTGTCCGGGTGAAAGACCAGGTGAAACAGATACTGGAGTCGGCGGTCACACGCCACAATATCGGCCTGACACCGCTCTCTTATACGGATGCGGCTGCACTTTCCCCTGATCCGGGTCCGCCCGGATCACTTGGCAAACAGGCCATTCCCCTGGTCTTTGAGTGGATCAATGCCGGGAATCTGCCCCATATGGATTCGGCAAGCCCGACCCGGGAGATTATTCTGGATGATCACTTCGAGCTGACCATCCCGACAGGCGGGACCCAGGCCCTGATCAAGATAAAAACAGATGACAACCAGGATCTGACCCTGGCCCATGTCAAACAATTCCTTGAAAAACACAAGGTGATCAATGGGGTGAAAAACGATGATGCAATTACCCGGTGGCTCCAAACGGCGGTCTCTTCCGACGCCCCCTTTCTCATTGCCATGGGAAAAGACCCCGAATATTCCAAAGATGCCCGGATTATTTACCATTTTCCCACGGATTATCTCCATGCAGGCAAAATAAACAAAGACGGCAGCATCAATTTCCAGGACCGGGGCGATATTCCCTATGTGGAAGAAGACGCGTTCTTGGCGTCAAAGCAATCTGCGGCACCGGGTAAACCGGGAATCGATGTGCATGGACAGGAAATAGAGGTGGATCCCCCCCAGGATCTAACATTTTCAGCCGGACCGGGTGCCCGGATCTCCGAAGACGGGCAACGGATTTATGCAACAGCCAGCGGCCAGCCTCACCTGGATGCCATGGGAAATATTTCCGTGTGCCCCGAATATCAGCTCCAGGGCGATATCGGATTTGAAACCGGTGATGTCAATTTTGACGGCAATGTGGTTGTCAACGGAAAGGTAAAACAGGGGTTCAAGGTCACCTGTGCCTCTTTGACCGCAAAGGAGATCCAGGGTGCCGAGGTCGACATCACCGGGGATCTGAACGTTTCTCTCGGTATTGTCGACACCGAACTGGTCAAGGTAAAAGGATCGGTCCAGGCCAAATTTATCCGCAATTCAAAAATCAATGCCTTTGGCGATCTGATCATCCAAAAAGAGATCGTTGATTCCACCATTTACCTGAGCGGTGCCTGCATGAACGAAAGCGGATCGATCATCAACTCTCAGATATCCGCTAAGATGGGAATCCGGGCCGGACGTATCGGGAACAGATCATCAAAGCCGGCCCGGCTGACGGTGGGTGTGGACGAGCATATCCGCCTGCTGGTTGCCAAGGTGGATGCTAAACTCAATACGAATACCAAGGTTTTTAACGAACTGAACAAAGAGATCCAGGCCCTGGAAAAAGAAGACCACGACCTTCATGCCGAAATCGCCCGGCATGCCCATGTTCAGGACCGGTCGCAACTTGAGCTGAAGGATATAAAAAAAAAGATGGACGGTTTAAAAGCATCGGGAAATATGTCTGCCTATCAAAAAGTATCCCGCACGGTAAAAGAGATTAAAAGGAAGGCTGCAGAGGCTGAAGAACGGATCAATGAGGGGTTTGACCGGCAGGATGAGATAGAGACCCAGATCTCCCAAAAACGCTCCCGGATCAAAGAGTTGGAGGGACAGAACCGGGCACTGGGAGATGAAAAAAAGCGGTTGCTTGAGTTTTCCGGAAAACAGGCGCCCCTGCCCGAAGTCCGTGTGGCAAAAAATGCAGCATCCGGTACCCGGATCTTTAGCGAAAATGCGTCGCTAACCCTCCACCGCGCCACCCCCAGATGCTGTATTCGCGAACATTCTAACCATCCGGAAAGAGGCGGCAGAATCCAGTCCTATGAGATCAAGATTGATACATTTTAAAATACAAACAAACATTAACTCCAGGAGGTAAAATGAAACGATTTACAGATCTGCCTATTTTGATCAAATTTTTGTCCGTTGGTATCGGCACCACGCTTCTATTGCTTATCGTCCTTTTCAGCCTTTATTACCAAAGCGATAAAGCTCAGGCCATTCAGTCCATTGTGGAAAAGTCCCGGGCCATCTGCCTGATTTCAGAATCTGCCCGGGATGAAATGGAAGAGAAGTGGCGGATGGAGCTTTTTACCACTGAACATAT
>JANQML010000062.1 GCA_028280105.1 Desulfobacula sp.
AACGCCATGGGAGCCGACCACCGGTGGGACCCGGTGCAGCGCTATTGGTACCCCATAACCGACGTTTTCGGAGCCACCCGTATCGACGGTGTATACCTGACAGGAGATGCCGGCTATGTTCACGGGGGGGATGCCGGTATGATCAAAGGCACCCTGTCGGGCATTGCAGCGGCAAGGCAACTGGGTATCATCACGGAGAATGAAGCCGGGTTCCGTGCAAAAAAACCCCTTGCCGGGTTGCGGCGGATGCGGATAGCCAGGGGGTTCCTGCGCTATCTCTTTGCACCGAATCCGCAAATTTATAATATGGCCGATGAAACAATCGTGTGCCGCTGCGAATCGGTTACCGCCGGAGAGATCCGGCAGGTGGTCAGGGAGGGCAACACGGATGTCAATGAGGTAAAACGCTTTACCCGCTGTGGTATGGGGCCCTGCCAGGGACGCATGTGCGGTCCGGCGCTCGCCGAAATAACCGCTCAAACCCTGTCAAAAAGACCGGATGCGGTCGGTGTACTGCGTGTAAGACAACCGTTCAGACCGGTTACGCTTGAAAATTACTGCCATCTGTATGCTAATGCCGGAACAAATGCTCATACGACCGGCTGACTGGGATGGTGCCGTCTGTTGAATCAAACCCGATCATCATCTGGTTGGTAAAGGAACGTTTAATGACCTTGATCCGGTCAACGTTGACGATGGCGCCTCGATGAACCCGCCAGAAGGTTTTGGGATCGAGCCGTTCCTCAAGCTCCTTGATAGGGGTTTTGATTAAAAACTCGTGACCCGGTGTCCGGACAACGGTGTACTTGTCTTCAGCCTTGAAATAGATCACCTCAGACACCGGGACAAAGCGCAGATCATTCCCTGTCTTGACTTTTACCAGCCTCAGATAATCCGGGGCCTGCCGGTTCTCCAGGACCTGAATGATCTTTTCAATGTCGCGGCGGCCGTGGTCCGGTCCCGTGCCGGCCTCAAGCTGTTTTTTCAGCCGGGAGACGGTTGTCTGAAGCCGTTCCATGGTGGCGGGCTTCAGGATATAATCGACGGCTTCGCTTTCAAACGCCTGGACCGCATACTGGTCATATGCGGTGATAAAGACCACTTTGCAGCGGGGTGAGATTTTTTTTGCCACGGCCACCCCGCTCATTCCCGGCATCCGGATATCGAGAAACGCCATATCCGGAGCTTTCTTTTCAAACAGGGAAAGGGCGTCCGGCCCGTTTTCCGCCTGTCCCACGATCTCCAGTTCCGGCCACAGTTTTGCCAGCATCCCGGTAATCCCGACCCTCAGATTTTCCTCGTCATCGGCAATTATGGCGGTCCATTTTCTCATTTCGGCACCTTTATCACGGCTTTGAGCCCCTGGGGCCGGTTCGGCGTCAGGGTCAGTCCGGCACGGCTCCCGTAGATTCCGGACAGCCGCCGGCTGACATTGTCGATGCCAATGCCTGCCCGGTCCGCATTCTCATCCAGCCCGCAGCCGGTGTCTGACACCTCGATGATCACCTCATTCTCTTCGGCCCGGCAGGCAACAATGATCCGGCCGCCCTCCACCTCGGGTTCCAGCCCGTATTGAATGGCATTTTCCACCAGGGGCTGGATGACCAGCGGGGGAAAGCGGAACTCGGGAAGACCGGTCCGGTCGTCGATGGTATAGGCCAGCCGCTTCCCCATCCGGACTTTAAAAATATCCAGATACCGCCTTACCAGGTCCAGTTCCTGGGCAAGAGTAACCATCTCCTGCCGGGTCCGGTCCAGGGATATTCTTAAATATTCGTTTACGTCAATGAGCATCTTTTTGGCTTTATCCGCGTCCATATCCATCAGCATGATGACATTGGAAAGGGTGTTGAACAGGAAATGGGGTTCGATCTGGGCCTGGAGCAGCCGCAGGGTGGTCATGGCTGCCTCCTTTTCCATGGTCAGCCGTTTTATTTTCTCATTCTGGATCTTTTTTTCAGATTCCAGAAGTTTTTCCCGGGTGAAAAAAAAATAGGTGATGGGTATCCCGAAGATAAAGCCGAATACGGCGATGTTCGAAAATACGTTGCGGTAGTAATAGGGCACCTCAATCCCATATTTAAACGACAGATACCCCCAACCCAGTCCGGCACCGACCATCACGCCTGTCCCTATCCCGCCGACGATGCAGGCACCCATCCATCTTTTGAGTCTTTTGTCGCTGAGACGGATGCCCTTGTTTACAAAAAAACAGATGGACAGGCCCGTGAACTGGGAAATGAGAAACACATCCCAGTATCGTTCCTCCCGGATCACCGTATAGGTGAGGACCCCGGCAATGACGGTGTTAAAGACCGCGGTAATTGCCATGGACTTTCCAAGTTCCCTTTTAGATCCCATGAAACTGCTCTTCCCCGCTTAAATGATCATTAATTATGGATTCGGGCCGGAAGCGATCCCCGGCAAATGGCCGTTTACTCCTGATCAGATACGTCATATAATGGTACTAAATATCCCTGGCCGGGGCAATGCTGTTCATCCCCTTAAATTTGCCACTCGTCGCATTTTACGGGGACGTTATCCTGTTTTTACCCATACAAAGCCTCCATTGTCTTTATCCGAATTTAAAACGGTTGAAGCAGGTTTACACGATGATCCCCTGGTTGCAGGATATGTTTTTCACTCCCGGTTAAACACCGTTCGTCATCCGGAATCCGCCGTCTGTCACGATTCCGTTGCCTTAAGCGGCAGAATCCATATCATAGGACCAGATGTCAACCGGGATCTGTAACCCGAGAATGAAAGGAGACACCATCATGAAAAAATTAACACTGCTGCTTATCCTCTCTATTGCCGTTATACCGGCCGTGGCCGGGACTGCCCTGGCAGGAGATGAAAAACAGTCCCTTGCCAGCCTTGTGATCCATATCACGGGATTCGAGAGTGCCGACGGTATTGCCAAAGTGGCCATTGTCAACTCCAGGGAAAATTATGAATCAGACAGTAGCCCGTTTATGGGATTCAACTTTAAAATCTTTAACAATGAAGTCAAACAGACCGTGAATCTGCCGTTCGGCGAATATGCCGTTAAAGTCTTTCACGACGCCAATGCCAACGATGAGATGGACACCCTGATGTTCGGGATTCCTTCGGAACGGTATGGCTTTTCCAACAATCCGGCAGGATCCATGGGCCCGCCAGCCTATGAAAAGGCTAAATTTGTGATTGATTCAGCCCGTCACAGCATATTGATCAGGCTGCGTTAACCTCAACGTTGCAACGATGAGGTTAACACAGAGCAGGCAGGAACGATGAAACATCCCTGTGCAAAGGAGACCCAAATCATGACACCCGTCCATAACCGGTCAAATAAACGATCAAACCGATTATCCAGACGCAAATTCATCAAAACCATGGCCATGGCCGCCAGTGCATCTGCCATAGACTGGAGCGGATTCGGTGCACTGGCCGCCCGGGTCCGGAACAAGCAGGACTTTCCCGTCGTCGTAATCGGCTCCGGATTGGGCGGGCTTGTCAGTGCCGCCTATCTGGCAAAGTACGGATTTCATGTCACCCTGCTGGAGCAGCACAGCATCCCGGGCGGCTATGCCACCTCCTTTGAACGGGAAAACTTCACCTTTGATGTCTCTTTGCATGCAACGGTGGCGGAACATGCCATGCCGCAGATGATCCTCTCCGACCTCGGGCTCTGGGATCAGCTTGAAGTGGCCTACACCCCCGAACTGCGTCGGATTGTCACCAATACCTATGATATCACCCTGCCGGCAAAAAATCCGGACGGGGTAAAAAGAACGCTTTCAGACACGTTCCCGGATGAAAAAAAAGGGATACACGCCTTTTATTCGGAGATGGAACAGGTCATTGACGAACTTTGGAACGGCCGGCAGTCCCCAAATTCCATGATGGCACAACTCTCCTCCCTCTCCCTGGCCCAGTGGATGGACCGGCATGTCACCCACCCGGATGTAAAGGACTGCATGTCAATCTTTTCCGGCTATTACGGGCTTCCCCCGGAAAAGATAAATGCCCTGTTCTACGCCATTGCCACCGGGGAATACCTGGTCCTGGGGGGGCAGTACTTCAAAGCCCGGTCCCAGGATTTAAGCGATGTCCTGGCCGACGGGATCGGGGCGTTCAACGGAACGGTGCGTTACAATACCCGGGTGGACCAGATCCATTTTGATGGAAAAAATGCCGTATCCGGTGTCACAGACCACAATGGGAACCTTTACCCGGCAAAGGCGGTGATCGCCAACTGCCCGGTGCCGGCCCTGGTCGACCGCATGCTGCCCAAAGACCTTATTCCAAAAGACTTTGCCCTTGAGGCCGGGAAACGGCAGACCTCTTTATCCAGTTTCGTTGTCTGGCTGGGGCTGAACCGCCCCCTTGATCAGATCAGCGATTATGAAATCGACCTGGCCGGTACCGGCAGCACGGATCACTATGAACTGTTCTCAAAGCAGGACCTGGCGGAATCGGGTATCAGTATCACCATATACGACAACCTCTTTAAAGGGTACTCCGCACCCGGCACCACCACCATGACCATCATGGCGCTGTCGGATTTCGCCCCCTGGAAACCCTATGAAGCCGATTACTTTGACAATCGGAAAGCAGCCTACAATAAAGAAAAGGAAAGAATTGCCAACCGGTTTGTCCAGCGGGTGGAGGAACGGCTGATACCCGGGCTGTCCGGGATGATCGAAATCATGGAAATCGGAACCCCGCTGACCAATGTCTTTTATACGGGCAACACCGAGGGCGCCATATACGGATATGACCGGAACCTGCCGCATCTGGAATCCCGGACCCCGGTCAAGGGCCTCTATCTGTCAAGTGCCTGGTCCCACGGCGGGGGGTACACACCGGTGATGATGGCGGGCCGGGAAACGGCCAAGGCCCTGCTTAAGGATTTTACGGCTGCAAAAATTTAATCCGGGCGCTGAAGACGGTCGTCAATTTCAGGCAGACAAACCCGGTTGATCCTGTTATCAATGGGGTGAGGCGGGGCGATATTCCGGATCGCCCCCGACCTCCGGCACCCTGTCAGGCTGACGGCCGAGAACCCGGGAATAAACGGCCGGGGACTTCTCAACCTGCCGTTAAAACCACTGACAGCCTTCAGTGCTGAGAAACATTTCAAAAAAACACCGGAATAGACAGACAGCCGCGTCACCCTCCGGAGAAACCAATCCCACATCTTTTCCCAATGGTGGATTCATCATGCCATGGGTTTGATTTTCAGCTTGTATTCAAATATCAAAATTGTTAAGTCTTTTTTTAGTGTTTTTGCAAACCTGCGAAAGATCAAACAAATGACATTCTTACCTTAAATATATAATAATTTCAGCCTATTATGTTTTTTATCAGATTCGAACGGATAAATAGCAAAAGTTGAGTTAAAAGCTGTGTCTCTGTTTAGATATAAAAAATAGTAACACCATTTTTAAAAGCCGGAGGGAAAATGAGTTTGTTTAAAAGCATGTCCATTGGAAAAAAAATGAGTTTGGGGTTCGGAAGCGTCTTAACTATCCTTGTAATTGTTAGCGGTGTCTCTTACAAATCGATTCTAAACAGCTCAGACGGGTTCACCGCATACAGGGAGATGGCAAGGGACAGCAACCTTGCAAGCCGTTTACAGGCAAACATGCTTATGATGCAGATGAGTGTGAAGAATTTTATTATTTCCGGCAATGAAAAGGATCAAGAGCAATATAATAACTATCTTGAAAAAATGAATGCCTACCTTGAAGAATCACGCAAAGAGATAACCCGGCCGGATCGTGCAAAAAAAATCGATTCAGTGGATCAAAAGCTCATTGAATACGAAAAAGATTTCGAAAAGGTGGTGAGTTTCATGAACCTGCGAAATGATCTTGTTCATAATGTTTTAAATGTTGAGGGACCTTTAATGGAAAAAACAATGACAGGTATCATGGAATCGGCA
Organism: Desulfobacula sp.; assembly: GCA_028280105.1. Classification (GTDB taxonomy): domain Bacteria; phylum Desulfobacterota; class Desulfobacteria; order Desulfobacterales; family Desulfobacteraceae; genus Desulfobacula. The sequence continues at coordinate 5,930 of JANQML010000062.1, forward strand.
AACAAAGACCTTGATATGATCGCAGCCTACAATACCGGCCTGGGCATGAAGCATCTTCTCTTGGGAAGGCTTTATATGGCAAAATTTCTTGATACGAACGATCAGTCTGCTGTAGAGCGAGTCCATTCAGAGTTTCAGAAGATGCAGAAGTATCTGGATATTCTGGAGACGGAATTACAGAATCCAAACCGCCGGATAATGCTTGAAAAAGTAATAGAAGCAAAAAAGAAATACACGGAGGCATTCGATAAACTTGCTGAAACTATTTTTAACCGCAACAACATTATTACCGAAAAACTATATCAAGTCGGCCCTTATGTTGCAGGAAATGTAGAAGATGTAAAATTGTCCATCAAGGCTGTGCAGGATGATATGGGGCCAAAACTTGTCGCTTCGAATAAAAAGAGTTCCTTTTTGATCATCACCCTGTCGGCAATTGCACTGGGCACAGGATTTATACTCGCTTTTTTGATCACTCGCAGCATCACCAAACCGATTACAAAAGGTGTCAGGTTAGCGGAAGAAATGGCAAAAGGAGATTTGACCAAGCAAATAGATATAGCTCAAAAAGATGAGATTGGAATTCTGATCAGAGCATTGAACACGATGTCAAAAAATTTAAAAAACATGTTTGCGGATATCTTTTCAGGCGCTCAGACCTTAACCTCGTCTTCTAAAGAAATGTCAGTCATATCAGAGCAGATGTCATCAAGCGCAGATCAAACTTCTGACAGATCTAGAAATGTAGCTGCCTCATCTGAGGAGATGACTGCAAATATGAACAATGTGGCTGCTGCAACCGAGCAAACAACAACAAATATTCAGAATATCTCGTCTGCCATTGAAGAGATGTCGGTTACGATAAATGAGATTGCCGATAACACGGCCAAAGTCAGCGAAACTACAGCCCAGGCTGTTAAAAATGCAGAACATGTTTCCAAGAAAGTTGATGAGCTTGGTAGGGCAGCATCTGAAATCAGCAATGTGACTGAGACCATATCAGACATATCGGAACAGACCAATCTTCTGGCGCTGAATGCCACCATTGAAGCGGCCAGGGCCGGTGAAGCAGGAAAAGGTTTTGCCGTTGTCGCCGGAGAAATAAAAGCATTGGCCCAGCAAACTGCCGATGCGACAAATGAAATCAGTCAGAAAATCGGTGGCGTACAGGAAACGACAAAGGAGTCAGTGGATGCCATTGCCTCAATCCTGGAAATAGTTAATGAAATTAATTCAATTGTATCAACCGTTGCCACTGCCATTGAAGAACAGTCGGCAACCACAAAAGAGATTTCCAATAATGTTGGCCAGGCGGCTGCAGGTGTCCAGGAAGTCAATGAAAGCGTTAACCAGACCTCCACAGTTGCCCGGGAGGTCAACCGGGATATCAACCAGGTCAGCCACGCCGCAGAGGAGATTAAAACCGCCGGCCTCCAGGTAAAATCCAGTGCATCAAATTTAGCTGATTTCGCCAAAGAACTTGATAAATTGGTAAATCAGTTCAAATTATAACTCAACCCCAACGCTGCATACAAAAATGTAAAGGAAACAGAATCCTGTTCAATATGATATCGCACAGGGCGTGGACAACCATACCCTGGTCTGGGAGCAGGATCCCCCCCTGCCTTGAACCGATCCTTAAAGCGGCCAGAAACCTTGAACGGATGGGATGCAAAGCCATTGCCGCCAAATACGGGTATTTTGCATGGTTCCAGAAAAACGAATACCGGCCCTTGCCGGCAAATACTTGTCTCCTTTGGAATCAGACGGTCAGGGGAACCCCGTTCTTATCCCATCCCCTGAGTTTATAGTATTCGGCCAGCATGATTTCAAGCTCGTCTTTTGTCAGGACATGGCCCGTGTGCTTCAACTCCCGGTGCAGCCCTTTGGGAAGGCGGTCGTCCTCGGGTTTGAGGCCCTCTCTTAAGTTGAACCGTCGGACAATGTCCGACACGGCATCTGCTTTGGCCTTGAGATTCGCCTGATCAGGGCTCATGCCGGTCAAGGCATGAATCATTTGCCCCAGCCGTTCCCAGGTATAGATATCCCGGTAAAACCGGCAGAGCACCAGGGTGTCGAACAGGGTCAGGCGGTCTTCAAAGTCCATGAACATCTCGGCCTTGCCTTCAATCTGGGCCGGATCGATCATGCCCGCAATCTCAGGCTTGTAAAACGTGGCCCTCAGATGGCAGGCACCCCGGTCCGAAGTGGCATAGGCCAGCCCCATGCCCTTCAGGACCCGGGGGTCATATCCGGCCGGTTCCATTCCTTTGGCATGCACGGCAATATCTTCCAGTCCCCATTCCTTGGCCGCGGCTTTAATCCCTTTGGCCAGCAGGTCGCCGATCCCTTCCCTGCGGGCGATTTTGTAAAGCAATTCCACTGTGGCATCGGCATCCCCATACGCGATCTTATAATCCGTGCACCCCCTTTCCGCCGCCTCCATGGTAAAGGCGCACAGATTTCCGGCCGTGATCGTATCCATTCCCAACCGGTCACACACGTCGTTGAGATGGCAGATATCCTGAATATTATCAATCATGCACAGTCCGCCGAACGCATAGATGGTCTCATACTCCGGGCCTTCGACTTTAAGGCCTTTGTGCCGGCCGTCCCTGACCGTGGTCAACCGGCCGCAGGCCATGAACCACTTAAGGCAGGCATTGTCCGTTACATCGCATTGGGTGTGGAGAGCAACGGCACTGATATTTTCCCAGTGATCACAGGTGCCCTGGCTCCAATACCGGGCAGGGAAGGCGTTGGCCTTGTTCAGCAGCTTGACCATCATGGGGGTTCCCATGGTTTTATAGGCGTTGACACCGGGGTTGGTCCGGCCCTCTTTTGTAATCTCTTTTGTGAATGCCTTAACCAGGTCTTTTGAATACGGCTCCCGTTTACGGTCCCCGGCAAAAAACAGGGCTTTTACTTTTTTGGACCCCATGACGGTTCCCACGCCGGTTCTACCGGCCGAACGCCAGTAATCATTTTCAATCAGACCAAATGCAACAAGGTTTTCCGATGCCGGCCCTATGACCACGGCACCCCGTTTTTTATAGGGTGTTTTCTTGGAAAATTGTTCCATTACGGCATCTTCTGCTGCATAGGTTTCCATCCCCCAGAACGCCTGGGCGGAATGGAAACCGGCCCCGTCCGGGGTAATGGAGAGAACAGCGGGTCTCCTGCATGCCCCTTTGATGACCACGGCATCAAAACCGGCAGCATCGATCGCCTCCGGCACCTTTCCGCCGGAATAGGACTCGGCGTAAAACCCGGTCTGGGGAGATTTGGTAAAGACCCCATACCGGGATCCCCCCCAGACCGTTGACTGGGACACTGGACCCGTGGCAAAAATCAGGTGATTGTCCGGTGACAGGGGGTCCACCCCTGCCGGGTTCAGGGTGTACAGCAGGTAGGACGCAAGCCCCTTGACACCCAGGTAGGTTTGATAGATCTCTTCTTCTATCGGTTGGATATCAAAGGTCTCTGTATCTAAGTCAATGGATAAAATTCTATTGTAAAAACCCTGCATCTTTTTCTCCTTGGTACCTGGACCGGGTTATTCCGGCCGGTCCCTTTTTTAGTGACCCTTTGTTCACCCCTGAGTTCGGGGATAATAGCACTTTTCCGGTTCAATTTGTAGCATCATCCAGAATCTCGGCAATGTCCCGGACCTCGATCTTTTGGTCTCTTTCCTTCATCCCGTCGTTGAGCATGGTGGCGCAGAACGGACACGACGCTGCAACGGTCCGGGCCCCGGTTTCAACAACATGTCCGGCCCGGGTATTGTTAATGCGTCTGCCTATGGTCTCTTCCATAAACATCCTTGCACCGCCGGCACCGCAGCAAAAGCCTTTTTCCCTGTTCCGGTCCATTTCCACCAGACCCCCGGCGGAAGCCGCAGCCAGAACCTCACGCGGTGAGTCGTAAATATCGTTCCACCGGCCCAGGTAACAGGAGTCATGAAAGGTCAGCGTGCCGAAATCTTTCGGCCTGACATTGAGTTTCCCTTCTTTGATCAATGTGTTGAAGTAGTCGGCATAATGAACCACGTCATAGTCGGCACCGAATTCCGGAAACTCGTTCTTGAGGGTGTTGTAACAGTGCGGACAGCCCGTGAGAATCAGTTCGGGTCGGTATTGATTAATGGTTTCCACATTCTGCATGATCATCATCTGCCCGAGGTATTCGTTGCCCGCCCTTCTGGCCATATCACCGTTGCAGGATTCTTCCGGCCCCAGGATGGCAAAGTCCACCCCCGCCTTTTTCAAAACCCGCGCCGTGGCCCGGCTGATCTGCTTGCCCCGGTCATCAAAAGACCCGGCACAGCCCACAAAATAGAGCACTTTGGCATCCGGTTTCTCAGACATGATCGATACGTCCAGTCCCTTGGCCCAGTCCCCCCGGGTATCAGCGGAAAATCCCCACGGGTTGGCCTGGTTTTCCATATTGTTAAATGTCTCCTGCATTTCCGAGGGGAAATCAGCCTCCATAAGGACCTGGTGTTTTCTCATCTCAAAAACAAAATCCAGATGCTCATTACTGACCGGACAGATGTTCTCACAGGACCGGCAGGTGGTGCAGGACCACAGGACATCGCCGGATATTTCCGATCCGTCCCGCATCAGCGGCAGGACATCATCCTTTTTCGTATTTCCGTCTTTATCCGGCAGGATCAGGTCTGCCTGATCCAGGAGATCTGCTTTGAAATCATGGATGATTTTTTTCGGAGACAAGGGCTTTCCCGTTCCTGAAGCCGGGCACAGCTCCTCACAACGGCCGCATTCGGTGCAGGCATACAGGTTCAACACATTGTGCCAGTTGAACTCACTGGCCTTGCCCAAACCAAAGGTTTGTGCATTTTCGTCTTCAATATCGGTTTTGACGATGGCACTCGGGGTGTCCAGCCGTTTAAAGAACACGTTGGGGGCGGCGGCCAGGAGGTGGAGATGCTTTGATTTCGGGATGTAGATCAAAAAGCCCAGGATGGTGCCGATATGGATGAAGTAAAAAATCTCATACCCGATGGAAAGCCCGGCCTGAGACAGGGTATGGATACCGAAAAGCGCCGCAAAAGCCCCTGAAACCGGGAAAAGGCCCGCATAAGAGAATCCGCCGGCCTCAACCGGCATGGCCGTCTGAAAGGCATTGATAAAATGGAAAGAGAGTACGATCACCGACGTAAACAGGATAATCAGGTTGGCATCCCGCCCCATGGTCAGGTATTCCGGCTTAATCACCAGACGGCGGTACAATGCATACCCGAATCCGACCAGGACAAGGAAGGCCAGGATATCCGCCCCGAACAGATAGACGGAATAAAGCCCCGGCAGCAGGTGGCCGATATCCAGGCTGGGAATGACCCCTTTGATCATCAGTTCCAGGGAGTGGGGCTGGATTGCCAGGAATCCGAAAAAAATCAGTGTGTGGGCAAGACCCGGCATTTTTTTGCGCCTCACATTGGCCTGCCCCAGAACATCGACAAACAATACTTTGATTCTATCGCCGATCTGGTCGACACGTTTAAGCGGCGGGCCGTCCACTGCCGTCATGAGCGTATACAGACGGGCCAGGTTCATGAAAAAAAAGCCAAAGGCCCCGATGAGCGCCACCCCCATCAGGACGGCCTTAACGGTGAGATACGTTTCCATTTATTTTCCTCGACAATCGTTAACGGTTTGCGGTTATTCCCCAAACGGTTATATTTTAAAGTCTTTCCGTCAGTACAGGGACCACATCAAAGATATTCCCGACAATACCGTAATCGCATTTGGCAAAAATCGGGGCATCTTTATCTTCGTTAATGGCCACGATGACTTTCGACGTTTTCATGCCGGCAAAATGCTGAACAGCGCCGGATACGCCGCAGGCAATGTACAATTTAGGGCTGACGGTTTTTCCGGTCTGGCCCACCTGCATTGAATGGGGGGCATATCCGGCATCCACCGCCGCCCTGGATGCGCCCACGGCCGCACCCAGCTTGGCGGCGCAGGCTTCCAGCATGGAAAAATTTTCAGGTCCGTTAATGGCCCGTCCACCGGCGATGATCACCGGTGCTTCGGTCAGATCCAGCTTGCCGGAATCTTCTTTTTTAACCGCTGTAATTTTTAACAGACCCGGATCAGCAAGCCCGGGGTCGAATTCCACGACCTCGCCCGCTGCAGGGGCAGCCGCCGGTTCGATGGCATTGGGACGGATGGTGCAAAGCAACCTTTCCGCGTTGACCTTCAAGGTGGCAAAGGTTTTACCGGAAAAATGAGATTTCTTTACTCTCTTTTCATCCAGGTTCACTTCAAGGCAATCGGACACTATGGGCGCGTCCATGATGGCGGCAACCCGGGCAAACAGATCCTTTCCAATGGAACTTGCCGTTCCCAACAGGGCGTCCAGACGGTACTCCGTGACTGCCGCGGCAAGGGTTTCAGCTGCCAGGTCCGGACTTTTTGACAGATCGCCTTTGATGTCCACGATGGTTGCGGCACCGTATTCTGCCAGTTGATCTTTCAGAGTATGGGTGTCGGCATCCATCACCAGGGCGTGGATTTCGGAACCTGCCGCCGCCGTCATAACCCCCAGGCTGGTCTCTTTTACGATATTATTTTCAACTTCAATGAGTATTCCTGTTTTGGCCATGTTGCATCTCTCCTTAAATTACCTTTTCTTTTTCTTTCAGGACCCTGACCAGTTCGGTAACCTGATCGTCAATCGTACCTTCCAGCATTACAGCCCCGGACCGCTCCGGCACGATTTCCAGCTTCTCCAGGTCGACGCTGCCGGCGTCTGCATCGATGCCCAGGTCGGCCAGATCGATCTCCTTGAGTTCTTTTTTCTTGGCTTTCATGATATCCGGAAATTTGGGATAGCGGGGTTCGTTCAGGCCTTTGGTGGCACCGATCACACAGGGAAGTCCGAACTCAAGCACCTGTTTTTCACCGCCGCCGGTTTCCCGCTGGGCAACGGCCTTATTCCCTTCCATATTCAACGTCGACACCTCGTTGACCACCGGCACCCCCAAAAGTTTGGCCAGGCGGTACTGGGTCTGGAAGCTTTCCGTATCCACGGATCCTTTGCCGGTAAAAATCATGTCACCGGCGCCGTCCTGATCAATGGCCGCTTTCAGGGCCCGGGCCGTCAGGCCGCTGTCCAGGAACTGAGACTCCGTTTTTACCAGGATGCCGCGGTGGGCACCCATGGCCATGGCCCCGCGCATTGTGGCGGCGGCATCTGCTTTGCCAACGGTGAGGATCACAACCTCTCCCCCCTGTTTTTCAACAATGCTGACCGCCTCTTCGATACCGAACTCATCATAGGGGTTTGACACAAATTTAATTTCACCGTCTTCATAACCGTTTTCTCCGGCCAGTTTAATGGTGGCGGCCGTGTCAGGGACATGCTTGACGCATACAAAAATTTTCATAGTCATTTTATCCTTAAAACCAAATGGGTCCTCACCCGGATCCGGGTGGATGATGAAAGACCCGAAAAAACGCCGGGTCTTTCCATACCTAAGTTTTATGGTATCTCTATTGTTTGGCTCTCTCGCCCTTGGGATCATGCGGGGCCGCCAGATGGATGGTAATGGGATACTGTTTACCATTGACACCAATCCGGTAATCACCCTGTTTTATCCACGCATCGGTAATACCGTCTTCATTTTCCAGGTAACACATGCCGACGGAGCCGCCCACCAGATGCCCGAATGCCCCGTGGGTGTTTTCACTGACCAGATCCCCGTCCCTGTAGATGGGTTCATCATGGTAGATCAGGGGGTCGGGGTCATCCACCGTAAACATGACCAGCTTTCTTTTCAACCCTTCGGCTTTCTGTTTCAGAAGGGCCTCCTTGCCCAGGAAGTTGTCTTTATCAAAGTTGACGGCAAACCCCAGACCCGCCTCCAGGGGAGAATGTTCGGGGCTGATATCCGAAGGCCAGTGCCGGAAACCCCTTTCAAGACGCAGAGAATCCACGGCATGCAGTCCCACCAGCTTGACGCCCAGCTCTTTGCCCGCTTCCATAAGCGCATCAAACATACCTGCGGCAAATTCCGCAGGAACGTAGAGTTCCCACCCCAGTTCTCCGGCATAGGACATTCTTACCGCAAGCGGTGTGGCGTATCCCACGGAGATTTCCCTTGCCGTGCCGTAAGGAAATCCCTCATTGGACAGATCCGCATCCGTGACCTTTTCCATCAGTTTCCTGGCGTTGGGCCCCATGACGCCGAGCATGCCGTAGGCCGAACTCATGTCCGCCAGGAAGGCGTGGGCCCCTTCGGGAATATGTCTCTCAATGTAGTCGTAATCCCTCAGGGCATTGGCACCGGCCGTTACAATGAAAAACCGGTCCGGTGAAAGCTTGGTGACGGTGATGTCCGCCTCAATTCCGCCGCGTTCGTTGAGCATCTGGGTATAGACCACTTTTCCGATGGGAGCGTCTACATCGTTGCCGCAGACATTCTGGAGAACGGACAAGGCATCCCTGCCCTGGAAAATAAAATTGGACATGGAGGAGAGATCGTAAATACCGACATTTTCACGAACCGCCATGTGCTCGGCTGCGGAATAGTCAAACCAGTTCTGACGGTGAAAGCTGTACTCGTATTTCGGCTCCACCCCTTCAGGGGCGAACCAGTTGGCCCTTTCATAGCCGAACAGCTGGCCGAAACAGGCCCCCCGGTCTTTAAGGCGGTCATGAAAAGGAGAGACTCTCATGTTCCTGCCGGTTTCAAACTGTTTGAAGGGGAAATGGATGCCATAAAGGTTGCCCGGTGTTTCCGGTGCACGGTCCCTGAGCCAGTTGATATTCATCATCCATGAGTAACAGCGGCGGATATCGGCTTCCCAGATGTGACCGCTTTTGGGATACCCTTCCACGATCCACTCGGCCGTCTTTTTTCCCACGCCGGCACCGCAGAGAATACCTGAAGAGTTCATGCCGCATGCGGTATAGAGCTGTTTCTTACCCGGCGCCTCACCCATGATGTACATATTGTCCGGGGTAAAGCTTTCCGCCGTGGTGGTAATCCGCCGGATTTCGGCATTGACCAGATCCGGCACACGGTGCATGGCATTTTCCATCAACGGTTCCAGGTGATCCATATTTTCCGGCAGTTCCCTGAAGCTCCAGTCGCTGGGGATCTCCCTGGAACCATAGGGCAGAGCCCCGTATTCAAAGGCGCCGATCAAAAGGCCGCCGACCTCTTCCCTGAAGTAAAGGCATCCGTCCTGGTCCCTCAATATAGGCATTCCCTTGTACGCCCCATCAATGGGAAGCGTTACAAAATGCATGTGCTGACAGGCATGGATGGGTACTGAAATGCCCAGCTTTCTTCCCAGTTCCCGGCTCCACATGCCGGCTGCCAGGACCATGGACTCGCATTTCACCACACCCTTATCCGTCACAACCGCCGTCACCTGATCGTTCTTCATTTCAAAATCCAGGACCTCGGTGTCTTCAATGATAACGGCCCCGCCCTGTCTGGCACCCACAGCCATGGACATGGCCGTATCCACCGGGTTGACCACGCCGTCATTGGGCATGTAATACGCACTTAAAACATCCTCGGTATTGATCAGGGGCCAGCGTTCTTTGAGTTCATCTCTCCCGATGGGATGGTTGTCAATATCAAAGCTGACAGCCAGGGATTCCAGCATTTCCAGTTCGTGTTTCCGGTGTTCGTTGGTCGCGATATTGATGACGCCGCTTTTGATAAAACCGGTGGGCTGGTCGGTCTCTTTTTCGATTTCCTGGTAAAGCTCATACCCGTGCCGGGTCATGCGGACCATTTCAGGCGTGCCGCGCAGCTGAACCACGAGACCGGCCGCCGCCCAGGTGGTGCCGCATGTCAGTTCCTTTCTTTCTATTACAACCACATCCTTCACCCCCAGCTTGGTCAGGTGGTAGGCGGTGGCGCAACCGACAACCCCCCCGCCGATGATGACGACCTTTGCATGGCTTGGTAATTCTTTGCTCATTTTGTCTCCTTTTCAACCCGGTTCCGTTTATCCGGTTGGTCTGTCTGTTGATTTCTATGTTTAATATGTCAGCTGCCCCAGGCCCTGTTCCATGATCTCCAGGCCTTTTTCCAGCAAATCATCCGCAATTACCAGGGGAACCAGGACCCGGATCACGTTGCCGTAAATCCCGCATGACAGCAGCAGCAGGCCTTTTTCCCGGCAGAGCGCCACGAGTTTCCCGGTCTCTTCAACAGCCGGAGACCCGTCCTTTTTAACCAGGGTAAGCCCGATCATGGCGCCTTTTCCCCTGACTTCGCCGACGATTTCAAACTCGTCCCGCCACTGGTTGAATTTTTCCGTGAGCAGATCACCCAGCTTTGCCGATTTTTCCAGCAGGTTCTCCTGCTCAAAAATATCCAGGACAGCATGAGCCGCGGCACAGGCCAACGGGTTCGCACCGTATGTTCCCCCCAATCCCCCGGGATGAACAGAATCCATGATCTCGGCTTTACCGATCACAACGCTTAACGGCATCCCGGCCGCCAGGCTCTTGGCCACCGTCATGAGATCCGGCTCCACCCCCCAATGCTCCATGGCAAACATCTTGCCGGTCCGGCCCATACCGCTTTGAATCTCATCTGCTATGAAAAGAATGCCGTTGTCCCTGCAAAATCGGGCGACCTGCGGGTAGAAATCATCGGGCGGGGCTGTAAATCCGCCTTCGCCCTGAACCGGTTCCACAACCACGGCAGCGGTATTTGCCGGATCTATTCCGGTTATGAAAGCATCTTTAAATGCCTCGAAATCTCCAAAGGGCGCCCGGTATATTTCCGGTGCAAAGGGGCCGAATCCCCATTTATAGGGCTTGACCTTTGCCGTCATGGCCATGGTCAGATAGGTCCGGCCGTGGTAAGCGCCGTCAAATACAACGATCCCCTGCCGCCTGGTATAATACCTGGCAATCTTGACGGCGTTTTCAACGGCTTCGGCCCCGCTGTTGATGAAGAACGCTTTTTTGGGATAATCGCCGGGGGTGACGGCGCACAGCCGGTCGGCAAGCCGGACGGCGATGTCATAGGGCGATACCATGAAACAGGTATGGGTGAACTGTTGCGCCTGTGTGCAGATGGCCTCAACAACTCTGGGGTGGCTGTGTCCCACATTCATAACGGCAATCCCGCCGGCAAAATCGATCAGCTCATTGCCTTCCACATCCGTGATCACGGCGCCTTTGGCCGATGCAACATAAGAGGCGGTTCCGCTGGCATGGCCGTTGGGAATAACGGTTGACCTGAGTTCCTCTATTTCTGAGTTTTTCATCTCTTTAATCTCCTTTTAAAGTCACTATAACTTAGGCTGGCATGAAAATTATCAGCCGTTTTTAACCGTATCCGGGTCAGCCCGGACAATGCTTGAGACATTTTCCCTTGATTCGCCCGTTGTTTTATCCTCAGAACCTTTTCAATGAGGCTGAAGCTAAAATCATCCGGTTTCCGCTTAAAAAGCATCCGACAGACAAGAAAAGCATGATCTATGCCAAACTCTTTTTTAGAAAAATACTTTAAAGTTCAGACAGTTATAAATATCAATTTTTTTGAGAAAAGAGCAAATAACCCCAGTTTGAACTGATTTTGAATCAAAACAAACTAACCCTTTGTATTTTCAACACAAAACTTGATCCTGAATCGGTTCAAAAAATTTTAATGGTTTTTACATTAAAAAATCAGTTGGTTATCGTCTTTTTGAGGCGAAATAGAATCGATTTTTCGTTTGCCGATTGATTTTCAATCAAGTTATCATTCCAGGCGTAACCGTTGCCGTATCAATTGCATTGAAAACCTGTCAGGCCGACATCTGTATCTATATTTAACAAAATGACAGATCTTATCCTGAAAAAAATAATTGTATTTATAGTTCCGGATGACCTTGGTGGATCTGCAGGGCCATCGCATGTAAAATTCAGTATAAATGATTTCAGATAGTTACATGATGAAGGCAAACACAGATAAATTTTTAACAGAGGGCTAAAAACTTAATATTATAGATGATCAAAAAACGTGCCGGTTCTACATAGGCGTTTGCCCTGGGTGGATCTGCTTTTTCACTTGACAGGACTGCCGGGGCTCTGTAGAAATAAAAAGTGTAACGTTTCAGTTTCCACTTTTTTTTGATTCTATGCATATGACAAAACAGAGAGCAAAGCCCCTGACCGCGGATAATCAGCCCATGCTGAAGATGAAGCAACTGGTGGATATGACCGGTGTTGCCAAATCAACCATCCTTTTATATACCCGAAAGAGGCTGTTGCCCCGGCCGGTTAAAACCAGCCCCAATATGGCCTATTACCACCCGGACTGTATCGACAGAATCGCCTTTATCAAACAGGTTCAAGCCCGCCACCGCCTCCCCCTGGCAGCCATAAAAGGGTTGATTAAAGAGATGGAAAAGGGGCGGGATATCACTGCGCTGCTGGAACTTCAGTCCCTGCTTTTCGGTTCCGGCACCGAAAAACTGGATACGGACCAATTCTGTGAATCCACAGGCTTGACCCGTGAACAAGTGGAAACCCTTTGCAGCCTGAAGCTGCTCACCCCCCTGGAGCCCGGCCGGTTTGACGACCAGGACCAGGCTGTCGGCCTCCAGCTCAGAGATTGCATGGCCCTGGGCATCGACCCGAAGGACCTGACATTCTATCCGGATCTGGCCCAAACCATTGTGGAAAAAGAGATCCGGCTCAGACAGGACTATACCCGGCATCTTGACTATAGGGAGAATGCCGCCCTGACCCTGGAAATGACCCGGCTGGCCCGGGGGCTTAGAGGGTATATCATCGACCGAACCTTACAAAAAAGGCTCATTGAATTCAAAGGATTAAACCCCAAAAAAACCTGAAAAAGAATAAAAACCATCTTAAAAAACCGGAGGCATCATGACGGATCCCTTATTTTCACCCATTCGGATTAATTCCCTTGTCCTTGAAAACCGGATTTACATGCCGGCCATGCATCTGGGCATGGCAAACAATTTTGAAGTCACCGATCAGATCATCCGTTTTTATACCCAGCGGGCCAAAGGCGGGCCGGCCATGATCTGTGTGGGATATGCCACGGTTAATGATCTTTCCGGAAATACCCAGAACATCGGCGCCCATGATGATGCCTTCATACCGGGGCTGTCCAAGCTGGCAGCCGCCATTAAGGAAAACGGCGCCCGTGCTGCGGTTCAGCTGAATCATGCCGGGCGGTACAATTTTTCGTTTTTCCTCAACGGGAAACAGCCGGTGGCCCCGTCTGCCGTTGCATCGCGCATGACCCGTGAAACACCAAAGGCCATGACAAAAGACGAAATTAAATCCACGGTCAACGATTTTGCAATGGCGGCTCTCCGGGTAAAAAGAGCCGGTTTTGATGCCGTGGAGGTCCTGAGCGGAACCGGCTATCTGATCAGCGAATTTTTATCTCCGTTAACCAACCAGCGAACCGATGAATACGGCGGCAACCTTGACAACCGCATGCGGTTCGGCCGGGAGGTAATGGATGCGGTGCGGGAAGCCGTGGGTCATGATTTCCCCCTGATTGTGCGCATGAACGGCAATGATTTCATGCCCGGCGGCAATACCAGACAGGAGTTGATTTCCTATGGCCAAACCCTGGCCCGGGGACCGGTGGATGCCCTGTGCATCAACGTGGGCTGGCATGAAGCCCGGGTCCCCCAGATCGTGGCACAGGTTCCCCGGGGGGCGTTTGTCTACCTGGCCCGGGCCGTCAAGGATGCGGTGGATATCCCCGTGATTGCCAGCCACCGGATCAATGATCCAAAAACGGCACGGGACGTGATCAGCCGGGGATATTGCGACATGGTCGCCATGGGGCGAAGCCTGATCGCCGACCCCCTGCTGCCGCTCAAAGCCGCACACGGAAAAGAGAATGAGATCATCCACTGTGTGGCCTGTGCCCAGGGGTGTTTTGACAATTTATTTAAACTCAGGCATGTGGAATGTCTCTGCAACCCCATGGCAGGATATGAAGAGAAAACCGATATTCAAACTGCCGGGCCGTCCAGACGCGTCATGATCATCGGTGGCGGGGCCGCCGGAATGAGTGCGGCATTAACCGCCCATAGACGGGGCCACTCCGTAACCCTGTTTGAAAAAACCGGCCGCCTCGGCGGCCAGCTTCACCTGGCGGCCGCCCCTCCGGGAAGAGAGGATTTTGCCCGGTTGGCAACAGATCTTGAAAATCAATTGACGGCCTGCGACATTCCGGTGACCCTGAACCGGGAGGTGGATGAATCCCTTATACAATCCCGGGCACCGGATGTGGTGATACTGGCCACAGGGGCTATTCCCGCGGTTCCGCCCATTGACGGGCTGGATTCGGATCTCGTGGTTGACGCTTGGCAGGTTCTTGAAAACAATGTCTCCACCGGAAACCGGGTGGCCGTCATCGGCGGCGGGGCCGTTGGCGTTGAAACCGCTCTCTTCCTGGCTGAAAAAGGAACCATACCGCCGGAAACATTAAAATTTCTACTGATCAACCGGGCGGAATCCATGGAAACACTTTACGACATGGCCACAACGGGCAGCAAAAAGGTTTTCCTCATTGAAATGACGGATAAGATCGGTAAAGATATCGGAAAATCCACCAAATGGGGAATGATGCAGGATCTGGGCCGGTTTGGTGTTGAAACCATAACAGCGGCCACGGTCTGCTCCGTCACAAGCCATGGAATTGAATACCGCCAGGGGGAGGAATCCCGGGCGCTCGATGTGGATACCGTTGTTTTGGCTGCCGGTTCCCAACCCTTTAACCCTCTTTCGAAAACCGTTGAGCAGCTGGGTATCCCCTCCCTTACCATCGGGGATGCCGACCGGGTGGCAACGGCATTTGACGCGGTTCATGCCGGGCATAAGGCAGCCATGGATATTTAACCGCAGCCGTTACGGTTAGCATAGATCGGAGATAAGGCATGGGTTCCCCATGCCTTATTTTTTCTTGCAAAGAGAAATAAAGAATTGTACTTATGTTTTTTGAAGAAAAATAGAGCAATAGTAACGAATTGGTTTAATACTGTTTAAAATTTTCATGAAAACGAAAGAAAACATCTCTTTAATCGGAATGCCGGCCGTGGGAAAAAGTACCGTAGGCGCCCTGCTGGCAAAAAAAATGGGGTATGGCTTTCAGGACACGGATATCCTGATCCAGTCCAAAGAGGACATGACCCTGGCACAGATAATCGATACAAGGGGCCTGGATGGTTTTCTGGATATCGAGGCCGGATATATTATCAGCCTTGAAACCTCTTTTCAGGTGATTGCCACGGGCGGGTCGGTTGTCTACCGGGAAGCAGCCATGGCCCGCCTGGCTGAATTGTCCGTCATTGTATACCTGGCTGCTGACCTGCCGACACTCATGGAACGGCTCTCCGACCCGGTGGCAAGGGGGGTGGTCTTTGATCCGGACCGGGGATTGGAGGCGCTGTACAATGAGCGAACTCCCCTGTACGAGCGGTTCTGTGACATCAAGGTCGATTGCGGGCAAATGGGTCCGGACCAGGTGACAACCACCGTATTTAATGCACTCTCCAAAACAATACCGGATCTCTGACGTTCTTGCCTGAGTTTCAAATTTCCCCTATCCCGGACATTTCATGACAATTTGATTGAAACACCCATATGGAAGGGATAAAAAATCATTTTTAATGATCCGTCAAATCCGTGCCGGATCCGGGTGCTGGCCCCAGCAGCAACTGATTGATACTGTTCAGGTAGTCTATGTGGTTGCAGGGTTTTGACAGATGGTCAATGTTCGGGTCTTTCTGCTTCAGCACCTGAATGGACTCCAGGAATTCAATATTTCCGGAAATAAACAGAATGGGAATCGTCTGGTCTGTTTTCCGGATATGGCGATAGACATCCATGCCGTTTATTTTTCCCGGAAGAATATAGTCCAGACTGATAAAATCGTATTCATTCCTCTCAAACAGATCAATGGCGATCTGTCCGTTACCGGCAATATCCACCCGGTGATTACAGGGACTGTGGGTCAATATGCCGTATTGGACATCTGATATGGCCGGTTCATCTTCAACCAGCAAAATATACTTTTCAGAACAAGGGGCATGCCGTTCAACGATCGAGATTTCCTTGTCGGTTAATTCTTTTTTGATTACCGGCAGATTCAGGCTGACAACCGTTCCTTGACTCTGGACGGAATGAACAGAGACATGCCCCTTGTGCTGCTCTATATATTTTTTTACATTGGACATGCCGTAACCGGTTCCTTTTATTTCCGGCTTGTAAGCCCCTGAAAGGTCCTTGCCGCCCTTTAATGTGAACGACGGGTCAAATATTTTTTCAAGAAACTCTGACGGGATGCCGCAGCCGTTATCTTCAACCTCAATATGGACCCGTTCATCCCGGCAGGACGTCCGGATGATAATCCGTGGGGTTTCTTCAAGCCCTGTTGCATGAATTGAATTCTGTACGACATTGACAAGTGCATGTTCGATCATTCCCGGGTCCGCCAAAAGCTCGGGAACGGATTCGCCGTATTCCCGGACCACGTCAATGCTCTCAAGATCCTTTTTCAGCAGACTGATAACCAGTTCGATTTTTTCATCAATTTTAAAGTATTCCTGTTTGGGTTCCTGATCCTTTGCAAAGGCAACCAGGTTTTTTGTCAGATTTTTTCCCCGGATCGTCTGTTGATATATCAACTCAAGACGCTCCCTCATCTGATGGTCCTTACAGTCCAGCAGGGCAAGTTCCGTATTTCCCATGATCGCTCCCAGCACATTGTTAAAATCATGGGCCATTTTTCCGGCAATCTGGCCGACCAATGCCTGTTTTTTTATCTCCGCGGCCAGCGTAAGCGCCTCAACTTTTTCAATCTGGGCATGTTTCAGGGCAGTTATATTTTCAGCCACACTGACAATTCTGTCAAGGGAGCCGTCTGCGGTGAATGCGGCACCGAACGAACCGTGAAAATAGTGGATCCGGCCGTCTTTTCCTTTGAGCCTGTAATTGAGGGTGGCATTGGACAGCTCCCCGTTTTGCGCCTTTTCCAGATAATTCAGCAAGACCGGAATATCTTCTTCAAAAACCAGTTCCAAGCCGGATTTGCCGATCAGTTCATCGGGTAAGTATCCGAGCTGCCTGTGGGAGGGGCTTGCAAAAAAATAGATACCGTTTGAGTCGTGGATGGAAAAAAGAGAGCTGGTATGTCCGGTGATCAGCTTGAAAAGCTCCTGGCTTTTTCGAAGGGCCTTTTCTGCTTTCCTGCGCTCTTTTTCCTCTCTCACAATTCCCCAGGCTTTCATGCTGAGGTAGGAAAAGAGACAAGAGCAGATCAGAAATAATCCCATAATAAGAATCAGTTTATTGCGATACCCCACCAGGGTATCCAGCAACTCATCCTCGCTGGATGCCACAACAATTGTCCAGAAACTGTCCATGATCCGGATGGGAAGATAAACCGCATGTTTTTTAACCGGTTGTATCGATTCTTCTCTTATTCTGTCGAACCGATAGCTGGTGATACCCTGCTCTCCCGCCGTCATCTTTTTTGCCATTGAAATAATATCCGGAAACGCCTTGTAGCTTTCAAAAACCGAATTTCCGGTGTGACCCGGGACCGGACAATAGAGTTCGATCCCTTCCCTGTTGGTCATCCATGCATATCCGGTCTCACCGATTCGTATCCCCTGGAGAAACTGCCTTGAAATGGAAAGAAAATCGATCAGCACAGCCAATGTCCCGTGAAACCGGTTCTCTTTAAAAACAGGAACATGAACGGCAACGACCCGGTACCCCTGGACCGCGGTAAAGACATCGCTGACAACGGGCTGATGGGTGGTTAAAATTTTTTTAACATGTTTTTGATCGGAGACATCTCTTTGTTTGAGTTCGGTATTTCCAGGGGTGGTATAAATAATCATACCGGATTCATCAATGCGGGAGATCGCCTTTATCCCTTCAGGCCGGATATTCAAAGCCACATTGATCTCATTTATTCCGATTTCATCCAGATCAATGACATGCTTTGAACCGGACAGCTTCAGCATAAAGCGGTTGATATTCTGAAAAAAGAATTCTATTTCGTTTTTTGCATTTTCAGCCAGAATTAATTGCCGAGAATTTAACTCGGCAATGGCCTTTTCTTTTGCATCTTCATACGAGACATAAAACATGTAAGAACAAAAGCTGAGCAGACCCAAACCGACGAGCGCCACATATCTGTATTTCATCATTCCTCCCAGATTGTTCCGACGAGTATATCCTATGCGTTGGTGAAAAACAATTTCATATCCAAATGAACCGGCCTTTGCATCAAAACAACTAGATATAGTTGTTTTGATATTTTACTTGACATTCCGTAGGAATTAAAAATAACTTATTAAAAGGTTCGTATTTCAGACCAATATATTAAACACAGGGTCTTTGCCTATGGATATGAAAAGAAACTACTACGAAGATGTCGGCTTAATATCATCCCCTGCTGTTTTTTTCTGGTTCACTGTTCTTATACTGTCTCTTTATATATTTCCTTTAGTTGTAGGCAATTACTATATTTATGTAGCCAATTACATTGCCATTAATATTATCGTGGCCGCAGGGTTGAACCTGCTGGTGGGGTATACCGGCCAGATTTCACTGGGACATGCCGGGTTTTTTGCCATCGGTGCCTACGGAACCGTCACCCTCATGGTCAAGGCCGGATTTCCGTTTCTTTTGGCCCTGCCGTGCGCAGCGCTCATTGCGGCAGGATTCGGATTTCTTTTGGGACTGCCTTCCCTGAGACTGGAGGGGCCGTATCTGGCCATTGCAACCCTGGGGTTCGGACTCACCGTCACCCAGATCATCGGGCGGATGGACATTTTCAACGGACGTGAAGGAATCCATGCCCCGGATATCGTCATCGGCCCATGGGTTCTGGATACGGATAAAGAATTCTATTTCCTTTTGATTACGCTGACCATCCTGCTGCTGCTCTTTATGAGGAATCTAATCAAGACACGGGTGGGCAGAGCGTTTATCGCCATCAGGGATGCAGATATCGCCGCCCAGACCATGGGGGTGAATATCCTTAAATACAAGACGCTTTCCTTTGCCGTCAGCGCCTTTTACGCCGGTATCGGCGGCGGACTCTATGCCTTTGTGTTAAAATTTATCGAACCTGAAATATTCACGCTCATGATGTCGATCATGTTCCTGGCCATGGTGGTGGTGGGCGGCCTGGGATCCATGATGGGGTCCATTGCCGGGGCAACCCTTCTCTGCCTTCTGGATTTAAAGTTGAGAAATATATTGACCATACCTTACCTGGGCCAGTGGCTGGAGCATCTTTCCAAAAGCTGGTTTTCCATCACCGGTGTGTCCAATATCCAATATATTGTATTTGGTTCCATCATGGTTCTGATCATGCTGTTTGAACCGCACGGCCTTTACGGGGTCTGGATTCGAACCAAAAAATACTGGCGCACCTGGCCGTTTTAACAGCAGAGGTGAAGGATGATCGACTTTTTCCAGATGATAGTCAGCGGAATCGCCGTGGGCAGTTCCTATGCATTGATGGGGCTTGCCATGGTCATCATCTACAAAACAAGCGAGGTCCCCAATTTTGCCCAGGGTGAGATGGCCCTGATCTCATCTTTCTTTGCCATGATGCTGCTAACCGTATTCAATTTTTCCGTGCCGGCCGCCTTTATTCTGGCCCTTTTATTTGCCGTTATCCTGGGCTGTTTTCTTGAATTTGCCGTCCTTCGGAGGGCCAAGGAACCCAATGTCCTCGGGATGATCGTCATCACCATCGGCATTGAGATGATTCTGCTGGGGGTTGTCTCCTGGAAATTCGGGGCTGAGCAGAAAACCATGCCCTTCCCCCTGGGGCCTTATGACGGCGTTTTTTACAGAGATATCTTTATTTCAAAACTGGAATTGTTAACCCTGTCCGCCGCATTGGTATTGATGATGGTTATTTTCCTCTTTTTCAGGTTTTCCCGGCTGGGACTTGCCATGAAAGCCACTCAGCAGAATCCCGTGGCCGCACGGATTATGGGGGTCAAAACCAATCGAATCCTGATGATGACCTGGGGTATTTCCTCCTTTGTCGGGGCGGTGGCCGGGCTGTTGATCTCACCCACCATCATGCATCCCTATATGATGTGGGACCCCATGCTCAAAGGGTTTGCCGCCGCCGTCATGGGTGGAATGACATCTCTGCCCGGTGCAGTTGTGGCTGCGTATCTGCTCGGAATCATAGAAAATTTATTCGGCGGCTATATCTCCATTGAGTTTAAGAATGTGGTGGCCTTTGCCATCATTGTCCTGGTGCTCTGCGTGAAGCCCAGCGGCCTGTTTGCAAAACATTACGTCAAAAAGGTCTGACTGGCGGATGCCGTTAAAGCGATACCGATATATGAACGTATATAACCGTATAAAAAGGAGGGAACGATGAAAAAAAGAGTCTTGCTGTCAATCTCTGTTTTTCTGACAATTTTCTTGGGCATGGCACCGCATCTTCTGGCCGACGAAGGAATCACCGACACGGAAATTCACATCGGGCAGTGGAGTCCCCAGACAGGTCCTGCAGCGGCATGGGGGTCTGTGGCGCGGGGAACCGGTGACTATTTCCAATGGATCAATGAAAACGGGGGAATCCACGGCAGAAAAATCGTATACCACATGTTTGACGACGGGTATAACCCGGCAAAAACAAAGGCCGGGGTAAAGGAACTCCAGGAAGGGACCGGTATCTTTGCCTGGGCCTGCGGTGTGGGCACCTCCACTGGGCTTGCGGTAAAAGACTATCTGGCAGAAAAAAACATTCCCTGGGTCGGACCTGCCGCCGGCTCCCTGCACTGGGTCAATCCGCCGTTAAGAAATCTGTTTGCCGTCTATCCCCTCTATATCGGTGAAGCAAAAGCCCTGGTCAAATACGCTGTGGAAGAGATGGGTAAAAAGCGGGTGGCCATTGCCTATCTCAACGATGAGTATGGGAAAAACGGGCTCCGGGGTGCCACGGAAGAACTCAAGCGCCATGGATTGGAACCGGTGGCTGAAGTCTCTTTTGAGGCAAAAGATTCCGATCTAAAACCCCATGTGATGAAACTGAGAAAATCCAAAGCCGACATGGTCCTGCTGTGGACGACCGTCACCCATTCGGCAAAAATAGTGGGCATCAGCAAGGCCATGAAATTTACACCCCAATTTATGAGCACCAGCACCTGTTCCGATTTTCCGCTGATGATGAAGATCACCAAAGGGGCATGGGAAGGGGTGATCACCGGCACCTTGGGCGAACTGCCCGAGTCCGATCATCCGGGTATTAAAAAATATAAAACCCAGGTCTTTGATCAATTTGCTGCCAAAGACGAACGGTGGGGTATTTTTTACTATGCCGGCATCATCTTTACCGAACCCATGATCCAGGCCCTGAAAAATGCCGGACCGGATCTGACCCGGGAAAAATTTATCACTGAAATGGAAAACCTGAAAGGGTTCAAGGGGATCGGGCCTGAGGTCAGTTTTAAGCCGTATGATAAGAATGATATGTACTCCCGCCAGGGAACCCGGCAGACCTTTCTGATCCAGTGCATGCCCGACGGGTCATCAAAAAAACTGACCGGGTGGCTGGATCTCTAATCCATGAACTCTTCTTCTTTTTTCATGATTGAGGACCTGTCCATATCCTTTGGGGGAATAAGGGCCCTCCGGGATATCTGCTTTACGTTGGAAAAGGGGGAGATTTTTTCTGTAATCGGCCCCAACGGTGCGGGAAAAACCACCCTTTTCAATTGTATCTCCGGTCTGTACAGACCCGATCGGGGGCAGATCCGGTTCAACAACCGATCCATAGAAAACAAGTCGCCGGACACCATCGCCCGGATGGGTATTGCACGGACGTTTCAGAATATTGAACTCTTTTCCCACATGAATACCATGGAAAACATCATGCTGGGCCGTCACATTCACATGAAAACCGGCCTTTTCAAAGGGATGTGCATGTGGGGAAGATCTTCATTTGCCGGAAAGGAAGAGATCCGGCACCGGGAAAAAGTAGAAGAGATTATCGATCTTTTAGAGTTGCAGCATGTCAGGGATCAGTTTGTGGGCAGCCTGCCCTACGGGACCCAGAAACTGATTGAACTGGGAAGAGCACTGGCACTGGAACCGGAACTCCTCCTGCTGGACGAACCCTGCGCCGGAATGAATTCAGAAGAAAAGCAGGACATGATCTTCTGGATCAAGGATATCCAGGATGACCTGGGCATATCCATCCTGCTCATCGAACATGACATGAAGATGGTCATGGACATCTCCAGCCGGGTCCTGGCCATCAACTTCGGAGAGCCCGTCTGCCTGGGGACCCCGGATCAGGTGCAGCAGAACGAAGACGTGCTCAAGGCCTATATCGGTGAAGGGGGCATCTAAATGACCGTTATGCTGGACGTTAAAAATATCGAAACCTATTATGACCTGGTCTATGCCATCCGGGGGGTCTCTTTTTCCGTGAACCAGGGCAGTATCACGGCCATCCTGGGCAGTAACGGTGCCGGAAAATCCACGATCCTGAAAACGATCATGGGGCTGATAGACGACCAGCCCGATAAGGGGCGTATCGAATTTGAAGGGGCACCGATCCAGCACCGGGACACGGATGATATCGTCCGGCGGGGCATTGCCTATGTACCCGAGGGACGGGAAGTCTTTGAAGAGTTAACGGTGCAGGAACACCTGGTCATGGGCGCTTATACAAGAAAGGACAGGGCCCGTGTAAAAGAAGATATCGAAAAAGTCTATACGCTCTTTCCCCTTTTGGGTGAACGGACCAATCAATGGGCCGGGACTCTTTCCGGCGGGGAACAGCAGATGCTGGCCATCGGCCGGGCATTGATGCTCAATCCCAAACTGTTAATACTGGACGAACCCTCTCTCGGGCTTTCCCCCCTCCTTGTGAAAGAGATCTTTTCCATTATCAAAGAGATTAACCAGAAAGGGGTCACCATTCTCCTGGTGGAGCAGAATGCCAACATGGCCCTGTCCATATCCACCACCGGTCTGATCCTTGAAAACGGACGGTTCGTCATGAAAGGGCGTTCAAAAGAGTTGCTTGAAAATAAAGATGTTAAGGAGTTCTACCTGGGAATCAAGTCTGAAGCATCTGTCAAAGGGTATCAGAGATGGAAGAGAAAAAAGGCATGGCGATGATGGATGAGAGAGAACCGGATCAACATCAGCCGGATGCCGGTCAATTAGATACGGTTCCCAAGGTCTTCAACCGAACGGTTGAACAATATCCGTCCCGGGTGGCCATGCGCACCAAAACCCTGGGGCTGTGGAAGGACATCACCTGGAAAGACTACCACGACACCGCCCGGAAAGTCGGCTCTGCCCTGTTATCCATGGGATTTGAAAAGCAGGACGCCGCCTGTATCATCGGTGATAATAGTTTTGAATGGGTGGCCGCCGATATGGGGATCCAGTGCGTGGGCGGCATCTCCGTGGGAATTTATGCCACCAATGCCTGGCAGCAGGTTGAGTATGTGGTCACCCACAGTGATGCAAAATTTTTGTTTGTCCAAAATGAAGAACAACTGGACAAATGGCTGATGTTCAAACAATCCGTTCCTCTGTTAAAAAAAGTCATCCTCTGGGATAATAAAGGATTGGTCTCTTTTAAAGACCCCATGGTGATAACCTTTGAACAACTGCTTGAAGCGGGTGCATCAGAATCCAGCAGGCACCCCTCTCTTTTTAAAGAAAAACAAGAAGAGGTCTTCCCGGACGATCTGTCCGTTCTCATCTACACCTCAGGGACCACCGGTCCGCCCAAAGGGGCCATGCTCACCCATAAAAACGTCACCTGGATGGCCACGGCCGTGGATGACACCATCCGGATCGACCCTGCCGACAATGTCCTGTCGTTTCTGCCTCTGTGCCATATTTTTGAACGGCTCTTTACGGTATTTATTCATATCCGGTACGCCTACATTGTCAATTTTGTGGAAAAACCGGACACGGTGATGCAGAACATGATGGAAGTGGCTCCCACCATCGGATATGCTGTGCCGCGGATCTGGGAAAAATACTACTCCAACATCATGATCAAGATGTCGGATGCCACCTGGTTCAAACGCCAGGTCTTTAACTGGGCCCTGAAGGCGGGCAACCGCCGGGCCGATGCGGTCATGGACCTGAAACCCATGGGAATGCTGCAAAGGGCGCTTTACAGGCTGGCCTGGTTTTCGGTCTTCAGAAAGCTCAAAGAGCGGCTGGGCCTTGAAAATATGCGGGTGGCCATTTCAGGTGCAGCACCCATATCCAAAGAGGTGCTCCACTTTTTTCAATCCATTGGAATCAACCTGATCGAAGGATACGGCCAGACCGAAGGAACCGGTGTGACGACCCTTTCCCGGGAAAAGGGAACCAAATTCGGAACCGTTGGCCAAGCCCTCAACGGCATCGACATTAAAATCGCAGACGACGGGGAGATTTTGGTCAAATCCCCGGCG
Source organism: Desulfobacula sp. (assembly GCA_028280105.1). Taxonomy (GTDB): domain Bacteria; phylum Desulfobacterota; class Desulfobacteria; order Desulfobacterales; family Desulfobacteraceae; genus Desulfobacula. The sequence continues at coordinate 30,394 of JANQML010000062.1, forward strand.
ATTTTTAAAGGGTACTATAAAGGTGAGGCGGCAACCGTAGAAACCGTTATTGACGGATGGCTCTGCACCGGCGATGTGGGTGAGCTGGACCCGGACGGCTACTTGAAGATTACCGATCGAAAAAAAGACATTATCGTAACCGCCGGGGGTAAGAATATCACGCCCCAGTATATCGAGAATAAATTAAAGGCCAGTATCTACATCAATGATGCCGTTGTGATCGGTGACCGCAGAAAATTTTTGTCCTGTCTGATCATGATCGATGAGGACAATGTGGTCAAGTTTGCCCAGGACAACAAGATCCAGTTCTCAACCTATAAAGACCTGACCCGGGACGAACAGATCGTATCGCTCATCGACCGTGAGGTGCAAACCGTGAACAAGGGGCTGGCCCGGGTGGAAAATATCCGCAAGTTCACCCTGCTGCCCAAGCGATTGTATGAAGAAGACGGTGAAGTCACGCCCACCATGAAAATCAAGCGCAAATTTGTGAACGAGGCATTCAAAGACCTGATCGACGCCATGTATTAGGTTTTAACTTGAGTCCCGCCGGCCTTTTGCTTACGCATCAAAAAATTCATTAATTGTTTCCGGTAAAGGGCCGTACGCCCTGGACCAGTTTCCATCAAACAGGCCGGCACCGATATGGTTGCGGGTCAGCCAGTGTTTTACAAACTGAAAATGGTAATCCACGGCGATTTGAAACAGGTAGAGGTCACTGGCAAGGTGGATGTAATATGTTCCGTAACGGGTTCCCATAAGGTCGTCATGGTGGATCAATCCGTTGAGTGTTGCCCGTTCATCCGGTTCTTTTTTCGTATCGATCGGATCCAGGGGCTTCTCAATCCCCAGTTGCTCCATTTCATTCATCCAGAGACCGGATGAAAAAACCCGGGGACAATTATCGGCATTGGAGAGATCACAGTGGCCGGATATGGCTTTTTGGGCCGCAGCAAGCTGCGTTTCAACATCCCGGGGCTGAAATGTTTTGTTGTTTGCCCGGGCAAACATACTGCAGAGTTCAAGAAAAGCATTTGCGTACTCTGTCCGGTTGTTTCGTTCTATGGGTGCGGCTTCTTTAGGCCGCCAGCAGGGTTTGTAGTAATAGTCGATAAAGCTGTAGTCGGGAAAGTGGCCCATCCAGCCGTGGCCCAAATAGGTAGTTGCATTGGGAACAGCGGCAAAATTTTCATTGGTCAGTTGATAGGTTGAAGAGAGATGAACCTTTTCCCAGTCATCCCCGTCAGCATACCGGTATTTTATGTTCTGGTAAAATTGATCGTGGATCAAATCTCCGTCAATGTCCCAGTAGGTATTGACGGAATTATTCACCGCACTCCAGTCCTGATGGGCCCAGGTGTCGGCAATCACGTGGGCTCTTGCTCCCAAAAGGAGCAACGAGAACCGCTTCAGTATATCTTCATTGTCATACTCTGCCAGCAGCTCCCTTCCCCCTGCGGCCATGCTGAGAACGGCTTTGAGCCGTTCCGGCTGCTGCAAACAGTCGACCGTATCTTTTATAAGTGTCCGCGATAAGGGATTCTGGGGGCGATTGAGTAATTTGGCGACACCGGCATCGATGCCAAGGCTTGAATCCGGTGTGACGTCACGGAGCGTGTGGCCCGGCAGTCGGGCGGCAACGGATTCTCCATGGATCTCGACAGATGTCGGCGTTCCCGGCGGATCGTCATAGTTGCCCGGTGTAAAATGAAAGGCTGCCCACAACCCTTTGCTGCCGCTCAGTCCGGCGCTCAAGGTTCCCTGAAAAGAATACCGGGGATAATCCACCTTTGCAGCCACATCAAAATCGCCGTTTTCGGGTTTTACAGTATCATGAACCAACCGCCAATAACCGGCATATGCCTCATTACTCAAAAAATCGATGAAATTGGATGCCTTGGCAATAGTGGTGGCATCCTCCCGGTTATACTGCCCGCCGATTTTTGCCGCATAAAATGCACCGTAGAAATGAAAATCCTGATCCATTGATTCTCTCCTTTTTTTAATGATTTTATGTTGATACGTTTTTAAAAACCGATACTATTCTATCGGGCGATTCATACGGACAACCGTTTTCCGGAATGGATACCATCCGTTATAAAATCTTGTTTAAAGATATCGGTTTTAATTGCGACTCGTTACGATTTCAGAAATACGATGTTAGAAAATATATCCCTAAGGATAAAATGTTCCCTTTGTTTTTGTCAAACAGAATAGTTTTTTATCACAGGCTCTACCCCCACTTTTTTTTGAACTTAAAAAAACATGCAAAAATCAGGGTTTACCCTAATTGTTTTCCCTTGTTTTTTGTTATATGGAAACAATGAATAGTTTGATTTAATTTACTTTTTGGATGAAAAGGGGGAATGCTGATGATTTTCTTCTTAGATGAAGGTACAACTATAAGCCGACCAATAAAATTCATCTTGGCCATACCATTAATTATAGCGTTTTTATTTGGAAATGCCTCTGCAATTACAATTAATTAGTTTCTGTAGATTTGGCAGAATACAATAAGAAAAACAAGAGGTTATAGCATTTTGGGCTCGTTTTTTGAGTAGGCGTATGTTATAATATTGTTGCAAATTCAATAGGTTAACATATTACTAACATCAAAAAAGGAGCCACAAAATGCGTAGAAAAAAGGTATCACAGCCATCACTTTTTGACCAGGCAATTGATCAGCTTATGACTTTGATTGAACCTGAAATAGAACTCAAAGAAATTGACAGAATCCTTGATGAAAATCCGGCAATTATTGATTGTATCCATTCCGATTTGGTTGCTGGGAAGATAAAAACCGGCAGTAAAGGAATCAGCGCCGAGCAGATATTGAGGTCCGCTGTTTTAAAACAATACAAAAGATACACCTACCGGGAACTTGTAAAAAGATTGAACGATGGCGTTATCTTGAGATGGTTCAGCCGGTTCTATTCCGCTAAAATCCCACACTACACAGCGTTTCAGAAAGCGATCAAGCATATCCGTTTTGAGACCTGGGACAATATCAATGACATTCTGGTGGCTTTTTCAAGGTCAAAGAAATTGGAAAATGGCAGATCCTTAAGAGTAGATACCACTGTTACCGAATGCAATATCACTTATCCTGTCGATGCCCGTCTTTTGAATGATAGCGTTCGGATATTGACCCGATGGATGGAGAGAAGTACAGCAGACATCTCTGGCTTTCATTTCTCATTTTCAAACCGAACCCGTCGGGTAAAAAAGCGTTGCTATCAAATTGTCATGGCCAAAGGCCCTAACGCAAAACATCAACGAAAAAAGTGTTATGTTGATCTGATCAAAGTCGCCAATGAAGTTTTCCAAACGGCCAGCAGGTGCTGTGAAAAGTTATCGGAAAGTCGAAATTGGCAAGCCCCTTACTATCATGAACAACTGGATCATTTTTTAACGCTTTCAGCAATAGCTATCGATCAATGTGAACGCCGGGTCTTAAATGAAGAAAAGGTTCCGGGCTCAGAAAAAATCG
>JANQML010000063.1 GCA_028280105.1 Desulfobacula sp.
GTGATCGTTTGCAATGGCATTGTCAATATAGTATCCAAGGGTGGTAATCCCCAGAATGCCGAGGATGGCGGACTCCCGCATGATGATTTCCCACCGGTAGAACAGAAATGCCAGAAACTGGCCGTAACTTCGGGGTAAGATTTCGTATAGATAGCGGTTGATGCGATTTTTATCTATTGTTATCCGCTATGGGGAATATACCTCATCGTTGCAAAAAGCGTGAAGGTTCCAGCTTCAAGGCGCCAAGGTTGCCGCTGTAATACTCTACCGCAAAGCCTTGGGAACGAAGAAGATGGGATCTTTACGCTTTTCCCGGAGGGTAAGAATTTCTGAAAAAAGATGAAATGGCGGAACCCACTTGTGATGAAGTCTTGAAAGCATCTTTAAATTCAAAGCGTTTGTTGTACCGTCAACTGATTTCATCTTTTATGATAAAATTTTTATGCAACGTTGAGGTATATTCTCGATGAGAATCTTGTCCGGAAACCATTTCATTTGTAGATAAGGGTGGTGGCTTCAGTCTTTTTCAAGAGACTGTTTTTCCGCTTCATGATCCGGTAGGATTTTACCAGAAAACGACTATAATAGGCAGTTGGAAATTAATTCATCGGTTTTTCAGAACCGATTTTGAAATAAATGCCTTGCAGGGGGGGCGGCAAGTTTGTACCATACCGATAAGGTTTTCCCCTATTTTCATTGCAAGGTAGCGTATCCCATTTTATTTCAGCGTCAACGATTAGATTTATCAGGGGGTATCATCGTTTTTCCATTGAGTTAATGTTTTGGGTGGTTTGTAATTTTAGAACCAAAGGAAGGGGGTGTCATGAGGGATAAAAAGGATATGAGCCGGATTCTGGGAACCCAACCCGGAGTTTCCATGGCGAAAAAGCAGCGGTATTATGATCTCAGTCATTACCAGGAGCGCTTATGGTTGGTGGAACGGTTTGGGAGAGTGCACCCCGTCCTGAATATACCGTGTGGATTTATCCTGCAGAGCCTGGATAAAGCAATATTTTCAAGGGCATTAAACATGCTTGTTAAACGCCATGAACTCTTGCGGACAAGTTTTGTGAAAAATGCAGGAAAGTTACGGCAGCGGATCCTTGATTCCAGGGACGTAAAACCGGTCATGATAGAACGGAGGGCCTGTTCCGACAACAGGACCGGTGGGTGGGAAGTCTTACAGGAGTGGGCCCTGAAAGAGTGGGTCTTTTGCCTGGAAAATGATGCGCTTTTCAGAGTGGCTCTGACGAGAACAGGGGATGAGCGGCATGCGGTTTTATTTATGGCTCATCCCATGATTGCGGACCGCCGGTCAATGGAAATACTGGTTCACGATTTTTTAAGTTTTTACGAATCGCACCGGCATCATCGGGAAGATCCCTTAACTCCATTGAAAATACAGTACAAAGAGTATGCCCAGATGATTTTCAGCAATCCCGATGAAACAGATTGTAAAGAGGCCGGGACGTACTGGAACGATATGCTGTCGGGTGAGACACCTGTTTTGAATCTGCCCCTGGACAATAGGCGGCCGGCAGGTCTGAAGGCTGATGCGGGGATAATCCGGTTCCCGCTCACCGGAGCGAATGCCAGAGGAGTTGAGGCCCTGGCAGTGAAAAACGGAACAACACGATTCGTGGTTTTTTTATGCCTCTACTATGTTCTTCTTTATAAATATACGGGGCAGAAAGATATTATGTTAGGGGTGTCTGTTTCCGGAAGACCCCATGGGGATTTTGAAAAACTGGTGGGCCCGTGTATGATCCAGTTCCCGCATAGAACCGGGATTTCACCGAATCAAAATTTTAATGCATTTTTGCGGGCTTTGACCCGGGACATCAGCCAGGCCACTGAATATGAAGCCTATCTCTTTGACAATCTGGCAAATGAACCCGGATTTGACCGGCATCTCGATTGTTTCCTCTGCTCCGAGGCCATGTTTGAATATGACGCGGTGGTGGATGAGTCGCCCTGTAAAAAGGACGTCTCCCTTGGGTTTGGGCTGCCGGATACGAGTGTCATGCTTAGTAACCGCGAATTACACCTGAGGGTGATGGACGGAACCTCTGGTAAAGGGGCCATGTTGGAGATGATTTACAGCAGGCAGCTGTTTCATGCCGGAACCATTGAACGGGTCTGCAGGCACTTTTCCGAACTGGTTCAAACCGTAACCGACTGCGGTGGAGACATAAGCCTGTCTGATGTCAATCTTCTTAACAGGTCGGAAAAGCACAGAATTCTTAACACGTTTAACCAAACGGAAAAGGCGTATCCTTCCGGAAAAACAATGGTGGACCTTTTTGATGAACAGGCAGAGAAAAGACCGGATCATACCGCCTTAGTTGTTGGCGAAAAAACACTGAATTACCGGGAACTCAGCACCATTTCAAACCAGTTGGGACATTACCTGAAGGAGCGGTTCAGTGTTGGACCTGGAGACTTTGTGGGCCTCCTTGTGGGTCGATCTGAATGGGCTGTAGTTGGTGTTTTGGGGGTTTTAAAGTCTGGTGCGGCATATGTTCCTGTTGACCCGGAGTACCCAGAAGATCGAATCGGTTATATGATTACCGATTCAGCCCCAAAGGTACTGGTGGTTGATACGTTTGAGAACATGTCAAAACTCGGCCATATCCAGCATGGTAATATCCTTTTGCTGTCGGAGTGTGAGCCGGAAATCAGAACCCAGGCTCAGTCTCCCCCCGCCCCAGGTGCCGGGTCGAATGATCTTGCCTATGTTCTGTACACATCAGGCTCAACAGGAAGGCCCAAAGGTGTTATGATTGAGCATCAAGGCATTGTGAACATGATGATTTCACAGACTCGTGATCTGGGTATTACAAAAACGGACCGGATTTTACAATTTGCCTCATTCAGTTTTGATGCCTCAGTTTATGAAATTTTCATGGCCATGTTTTCCGGTACAAGCCTTTTCGTGGTGAAAGAAGAACACCAGCGGGATACTGAATTGTTGGAAGATTATATGAATTACCACGGCATTACCGTTGCAACGCTGCCGCCCGTGGTTCTGATGCATATGAACATTGAAAGATTGACAACGACCCGCATCCTGATCAGTGCAGGGGAAGCCTTTAAACCCGAAATCCTTAAAAATCCCCGAATATCCTATATCAACGCCTATGGACCGACAGAAGCCTCTGTCTGTATTGCCGCCTACAAAGTGAAAAGAAAAACAGTTACCGTCCCTGTGGGAAAGCCTGTTGCCAATATGAAAATCTATATTCTGGATTCTGATCAGAATCTTTGTCCCATCGGTATATGGGGTGAAATAACCGTGGCCGGTCCAGGCCTTGCCAGGGGGTATTTAAATCGGGATGCACTGACCAGGGAAACGTTTAAGAAAAATCCCTACTCAACATCTGAGGCGGATAAACGGCTGTACTTCACCGGAGACATAGGCCGGTATCTGTGGGATGGGAATATCGAATACCTGGGAAGAAAGGATACCCAGGTCAAAATAAGGGGCCACCGGATTGAGTTGGGGGAAATTGAAAACACCCTGTATGACTGTCCGGGTATTAAAGATGCGGCGGTGACGGCAGAAGACGACGACACCGAACTGGTGGCTTACCTGGTTCCGGGCAAAAGGGGTATTGAGCTCAATGGTGTAAGAAAACATCTGGCCAAGATCCTGCCGCATTACATGATACCAAATAAATTTAAAGCGTTAACATCTCTTCCCATGACCCGGAGCGGAAAAGTCGACCGGCGTCATCTGGCCGGTCATGCCTCAACTTTACCGGACACGGATGCCAGATATGAAATGCCGCATACAGACTTGGAGATCTATTTAGTGGAGATACTAGAGGAATTGTTTGACAGAAAGAAGATCGGGTTGCGGGACCGGTTTTTTGATTTGGGTGGGGATAGCCTGAAAACGGTTCAGTTAATGACGAAGATCCAGGAGAAATTCAATAAAAAGATCGACATCGGTGATCTGTTTCAAAATCCCACGGTTGCGGATCTGGCAGGGCTGATAGACCTTTAGGGTGAAATCGCTAATCTGTCAGGCCGTGGATAAAATTTCCTGCAGCAACAGCACCGTAAATATGTAGAGATGATCATTCCCGTCAAAAAAAGGCAATAGGAATTATGGCTATAAATGGAGCATTCCCAGCAGTTGAAGTGGTCAATGAAATAAACACAATTGGGCCTTTTTCTATCGAGACATGGTGATGTGGGCGGAGATTTTCAGGTGTTTTCTGATGGCCTGGGAACAGGTATCCACACTCATATTCAGCAGTGCCGTAATAATAATCAGTACCAGGGCGGTATCCAGGTGATCGTTTGCAATGGCATTGTCAATATAGTATCCAAGGGTGGTAATCCCCAGAATGCCGAGGATGGCGGACTCCCGCATGAT
>JANQML010000066.1 GCA_028280105.1 Desulfobacula sp.
ATGGTCTCTTCACCCGCACCGCCGACCAGGCGGTCAATATTTGCACGGACCGTTACCCGGGATATGGCCTTCAGCTGAATACCGTCCTTTGCCATGGCAGCCACCAGGGGGGTTTCGATCACTTTGGGGTTAACCGACATCTGGACCGCCTCCAGCACATCCCGGCCGGCCAGGTCAATGGCAACGGTCCGGTTAAAGGAGAGTTCAATATTGGCTTTATCTGCCGCAATAAGGGCCTGAACCACCCGGCTGACGTTTCCGCCGGCCAGATAATGGGATTCCAGGCTGTCCGTGGGGATATCGATACCGGCCTTGACGGCCATGATTTTAGATTCAACAATCAGTTTCGGCGGCACTTTTCGAAACCGCATAAAGATAATATTAATCAGTCCGACCTTGGCCCCGGATACCAGGGCCTGAATCCAGAGCGCCAAGTAGGAAAAGATAAAATAAAACAACACCAGGCCGATAATACCGGCGATCAACAACAAAATCATCATTAAATCCATTGAATCCTCTCTTTAATTATTTGTTTTTTCTACTATTATCTGGTTCCCGGTTACCCGAACAACCACCACCCGGGTACCGGCATCAACATATTCGCCATCGGTAACCACATCCAAACGATTATGGCCGATTATGGCCATTCCCGCCGGTCGAAGATCGGTGACCGCTTCCCCTCCCATCCCCAGGCAGGTTTCCATCTCTTTTTTCTGGGAGGCCACCCCCTCGGAAGCTGACAGCTCACTTTTCAGGGAAAGGCTTGATTCACCCAGCATCCTGATTCCCGCATAAATAATTATGGGAACCACCACCAGGTCAATCCCGGTGACAACAATTCCTGCCGTGGTGGAGATGGTTGTGAACACAAGATATAATGAATATCCAAAAATAGCCACAGCTATAACGGTTAACAGTCCCAGAGACGGAATAAATATTTCCGCAATAATCACAAAAACACCTAAAACCTGGAGCAGGGCCGGAAATAAGTATACGCTCATTTTGCTATCCTTTATCCTCGTCTCGGCCGGGTTTTACAATAACCCGGTTGGACTCAATATTAACAACAGTGACCGGTTGATCCGGATCAATAAACTCACCCTGGGTAATGGCATCAACCTTCTTCCCCCTGATCATGATCTTTCCCGACGGGCGGAGCAGTGTCAATGCCGTGCCGTGATCTCCGGCTTTAACAGAGGGCGGATGCCCCGGGTTCACATGGGACCGGGCAAGGGTCGCATCCAGATAAGGACCCTTGATCAGTTTAGACATCTGCGGCAACAGGTATCGAATCGTGAACAAAGAAAGCATAAAGGATAAAATAAAAGCACCCATTACCTTGCCCAGGTTGTGAAGTAACAGCTCCTTTTCCCATGGAAAAGAAGGATCCGGCACGACAAACCCCTGAAAAGAGAGAACCAGTCCGGCGGCTATGACAAAAAGCCCGGCAATTCCGGCCACACCAAACCCGGGTAAAACAAAGACTTCCACCCCCAGAAGCAGAGCGCCGATTAGAAATAAAATCAGTTCCGTATAATCTGCCAGCCCTACCAGGTATTGGTTAAAAAAGACCAGGGAAAGGCAAATAATGCCTGCAATCCCGGGAAACCCAAATCCGGGGGCTTTTATTTCCGTGTATACGGCACCGATTCCCAACAGCATCAAAACCGGCAGGAACGGCTGTAAAAACCGGACAAAAGTTTCAGACCAGGACTCTTCAATGGTTGTCACATCAACGGAATCAAACCCCATAGACGCATACAAATCATCAAGGCCTGCCACACTTTTTTGAGAAAATCCCAGCTCAACGGCTTCCAGATCGGTCATGGTCAGCAATTCCCCTTTGGCAACAACGGTCTTTTTAGAGGTGATCCGTTTCTTTTCAGCCTCTGTCAGATCATCAAACTCGGTCCCGTCCATATATACCTTTTTTCCATCCATGACCACCTCAAACACTTCCATTTCCATGGTAACCATAGATTCCGCCAACACCACCGGATAATTGTTTTTTTTGGCAAGCGCCCGGAATCGGGCCCGTAAAACGGTCTGCACTTTCTCACCCGCCATCTCCTGGCCCTCCTGGGTCTGGATAATCGGCGCACAGTCACCAATAATGGTATTTTCCTTCATGTAGAGTTGACCGGCGGCAAGGGCAATCAGGGCACCGGCGGAAATGGCCCGTTTTTCAACATAGGCAATAGTTTTCATGTCAGGAATATTGGAAATGTAATCCACAATATCCAAAGCCGCATCCACCCGGCCACCGAACGAGTCCATTTTAAAAACGATAATGCCGTTTTCCCGATCTTTCAATTCGGTGAGCGCCCGTCTGATATAAGCCGCCATTCCGGGTTCCACGGTACCGGATACCGGAACCAGATAAATTTTTTGCTTGCCGGTCTCGGCAAAACAATAGTTTATACCTGAAATACATATGAAAAGTATCATCAAAGTGATCAATTTTTTTTTGAACATTTTTATCTTCCTCTTTCAGTAAAAAGAACTGTTTATTGGTGTTTGCAAACAGAAGATTTTAGATAGCGGACGAATCTCTTTACAATTCCAGCCAACGCCGGTCTTTTTACAACAATATATATTTATTTAACCATGATTTTGGATTTCTAACAATAAAAATTGGGTTGACAATCACCTGTTTCGTTAAAAACATCTCTCTATAATATAGTCATAATTTACGTCTTTTACCCGATGTAAAAAAGTTAGAGGAGGGAGGATGAATATGTTAAATCGATCCGGTTGGCGGAATGAATTAGACGGTTGCTTTTTTTAATTAAAAACGTTAATTTTTGGAACCGTGGGGCAGAGACTACACACCCGATGATTACAGGACATCGTTCGTTAATGAATGCAAATTCGACTAGGCTGTTTAAAAACAAAGCGTCCGTGAAATATACGGTTCTCTTTTGTTTATGTTCTCTTTTTTTTATTGGATTCAACGGATGCGCATCCATTATCTCATCGACCACATCAGACATGATGACCCATCTGTCCGAGTCTATTTCCAATAACGATGACCTTGAAATCGTGGAAGCCGGAGCGCCCGCCTACCTGTTAATGATAGACAGTTTTATCTTAAAAGATCCGGACAATCAAAAGATGCTTTACACGGCAGCCGGTCTATATGCCTCTTATGCCGATTTTTTCATCACCGACCCGGTCCGTTCAAAAAGAATGGCGAATAAAGCGCTCCGATATGCAAAGAAAGCCGTCTGCCTGTCCGAATCCGATGCCTGTGATCTGAAATCGAAAAGTTTTGAAGGGTTTACCCGGACAATCGCCGACATGAATGCATCCCATGTACCGGCATTGTTTGCCCTGGGAGACTCCTGGGCCAGATGGATTATGGCCAATAAAACCGATTTTGACGCCCTTGCCGATATTGCCCATATTGAAGAGATCATGAAGCGGGTCACCCAATTGGAACCTGATTACAGGGACGGCGCCGCCTATTTATACCTCGGCACCCTGGCGACCCTCTTTCCTCCGGCCTTGGGGGGCAACCCGGAATTGGGACGGTCTTATTTTGAGACCGCCCTTACACTGGCCCGGGGTAAAAACCTGATGGCCAAAGTCCTGTATGCTAAATTTTATGCCCGAATGGTATTTGACAGACCGCTTCACGACCGGTTGCTCAAAGAAGTGCTCGGGGCGGATCCGTATGTACCCGGGTATACACTGGTCAATACCCGGGCCAGGCAGCAGGCCGAACTGCTTTTAATGGATGCTGACGATTATTTTTAAAAAAGGGATCACAAGATGTTCATTGGTTTAAAAACATGCCGGTCTCTGTTTCTGGCACTTCTCTTTATCCTGGGCCTGGGTGCCGACACCGCCTGGGCCGTCCGGTTTAAGATTGCCACCCTGTCGCCGGAAGGCTCCATGTGGATGGAAAAAATGAAACAGGGGGCTGAAAAAGTGACCCAGCAGACAGATAAGCGGGTAAGCTTTAAATTCTATTCCGGCGGGGTGATGGGGAATGATCAGGCGGTTTTAAAAAAAATACGCATCGGCCAACTGCATGGCGGTGCGGTTGTCGGCGGCAGCCTGTCCCGATTCTTTCCCTCCAACCAATTGTATGCCCAGCCCATGAAATTTTCAATGATAGAAGAGATCGACCATGTCAGACAGTATATGGATCAATACATCATTGACGGGCTTGAGGCGAACGGGTTTGTTGTTTTTGGGCTGATCGGCGGCGGTTTTGCCTATATCATGTCCCAGAACCCCATAGAAACGGTTGAAGACTTAAGAAAACAGAAAGTCTGGATTCCGGATAATGATAAAATCAGCCAGGATTCCATCAAAGCCTTTGGTATTTCCCCGATTCCCCTGCCCTTAGCAGATGTGAGAACCGGTCTGCAATCGGGCCTGATCAACACCGTGGCCACCTCTCCGGTGGGGGCGGTGATCCTGCAGTGGCACACTCAAATCAAATATGTAACCGATATTCCGCTGATCTATCTCCATGCCGTTCTGGCCATTGATAAAAAACGGTTTTCCAAACTATCCGCCACCGATCAGACCATTGTCCGCCGTATCATGGGGGATGTGTCCAGGCAGATCGATATACGAAACCGGGAGGATAATATCAGGGCCGCAGAGACACTTAAAAAAAGAGGCATTACATTTATTAACCCGTCAAAGCAAGCCATGGAAAACTGGCGTGAAACCGGTCTCAGGGCATCTGAAAAAATGATTGCCTCAGGGGTGATTCCCAGGCAGAAAGCGGCTGAAATGGACGCTCTTCTGAAAACATTTCATGCCGGCCGTACCCATTGATCCATGACTGTTTCCAAATCCGGCAGGATCCGTAAAGCCATTTCGTTTCTGCATCAAATTGAGGACCTGATTCTCACAGGCCTGCTGCTGGGTATGATCGGTATGGCCGTTTCCCAGATTTTCCTTAGAAATATATTCGATTCCGGCATTTTATGGGGGGATGAACTGGTCCGGATACTGGTCCTCTGGATCGGTCTGGTGGGTGCGATGATTGCCAGCCGCAGCAACAATCATATCACCATTGATATTATCTCCCGGTATCTGCCTGAAAAAATAAAGCGGATCTCAATCCTTATCACATCTGCCTTTACAGCCATTGTCTGCGCAATAATGACCGGGTTCAGCCTCAAGTTTGTTATCCTGGAAAAACAAGACGGCCTGACCGCATTTGCCGATGTTCCGGCATGGATCTGTGAAAGCATCATCCCCATTGCCTTTGCCGTCATCACCGCCCGGTATCTGATCCTGTCCGCCATCACCTGCATTGATATTTTTAACAGAGCGGAACAATGATATATCTGATCATCGGCAGCCTCATCCTTCTGGCCTTTTTGGGTGCTCCCCTCTTCTCCGTAATCATTGCCGCAGCCATGATCGGATTTTATATCAATGAGATCGATCTGTCCGTCATGGCCATTGAACTCTACCGGATCGCCGACACCCCGATGCTGCTGGCGCTCCCCCTTTTTACCGTTGCCGGTTATCTTTTGTCGGAAAGCAAGGCGTCCCAGCGCCTGGTCCGCCTGACCGGGGCCGTTTTCGGTTGGATGCCCGGCGGCCTTGCCATTGTGGCCTTTATTGTTTGCGCCCTTTTTACCGCCTTTACCGGGGCATCCGGCGTCACCATCGTTGCCATGGGCGCACTGCTTTATCCGGCGCTCAAACAGAGCGGCTACACCGAAAATTTCAGCCTCGGGCTGGTAACCACCTCCGGCAGCCTGGGCCTTCTGCTTCCCCCCTCCCTTCCCCTGATTCTCTTTGGGGTGATCGCCCAGCAGATGAGCACCGGACAGGAGATTTTAATAGGAGATCTGTTCATTGCCGGTATTCTGCCGGCCATACTGATGATCGTTCTGTTGTCCGCCTGGAGTATCCTGGCCAACCGGCACCATCCGGTTCCGGTGACACCGTTTTCAATCCGAACGCTTCTGGCAGCCGTTCGGGAGTCGATCTGGGAGATTCCTTTGCCGATATTTGTTTTTGCCGGAATTTATTCCGGTTACTTTGCCGTATCCGAAGCTGCTGCGGTTACCGCCATGTATGTCCTGATTGTGGAGGTTTTTATCTACAAAGAGATTCCGCTGTCCAAGCTGCCTGAGGTGATCAGGGATGCCATGGTCATGGTGGGAGGCATTCTGCTGATCCTCGGGGTATCTCTGGCGTTCACCAATTTTCTGATCGATGCCGAAGTACCCATGAAGCTGTTTGAGATCTGCCAGAAATTCATCACCAGCAAATGGGTCTTCCTGATGCTGATGAATATTTTTCTGCTCATACTCGGTGCCATGCTGGATATATTTTCAGCCATTGTCATCATGGTTCCGCTGATGCTGCCCGTGGCCCTTGAATACGACATCCACCCGGTTCATCTCGGTATTATCTTCCTGGCCAATATGCAGATCGGATACTTTACGCCGCCGGTGGGGATGAATCTGTTTATCGCCGCATATCGGTTTAAAAAACCCATTGTGGATATTTACCGGGCATCTGTTCCGTTCATGCTGGTCCTGATGGCGGCGGTTTTGATTATCACATACTGGCCCTGGTTAAGCCTTTTTTTTATTCCCTGATATATCCGGTCTATGTTAAAAACGCATCATAGGACGCCCGCACGATTTTAAGAACGGTTTTAACCTGATCTTCAGGGATACTCGATTCATTTTCCTGCAGGTTTCTGCGATGGATCATCCGGCGCATGGCAACGTAGGCACTTTGAAGCTGCTCACTCTGCTGTGATGAAATCAACCCTTCCGCATCCAGGCTTTCCAGCAATCTGATATTATCGGTCCACACCGTGATATCCGGATAGGCGTGGGCATGCTTTAATATCAGATATTGGACCAGGAATTCGATATCAACGATTCCTCCCCTGGATTGACTTAAATCCACTTCTCCGGCCGTCACCTTCAGGCGCTGATCTCTGACCTTTTCCCGCATGTCACTCACGTCACGCTTGAGTTGAAGTTCATCTCTTTGACGCGTCAGTACCGCTCTTCGGATCCGGTTAAACTCGGAACACAATTGCCGGTCTCCCGTGACCGGGCGGGCGCGGATCAATGCCTGATGTTCCCAGGTCCAGGCGTTTTTTTCCATATAGTCTTCATATGATTCGATGTGGGAGACAATCATGCCGGAGTCGCCGCCCGGCCGCAACCGCATATCCGCCCCGTACAGGGTTCCGGCAGGCGTATGCATGGTCAGGGCATGGATAATGCGCTGGCCCAGATTACTGTAGAAGGTGGTAATGTCCGCCTGCTTCTCTTTACCCTGGGTCAGGCCGGGCTCCCCCCTGTACAGGAAGACAATATCGATATCGGATTTATATCCCATTTCAAATCCGCCGACTTTTCCGTAGGCAACAACGGCAAATCCGCAATCTTCAATATGATCCGCCGGGATTCCTTCAGGGGTGCCGTATTTTTCGCAGACCAGATGCCAGCAGGTTTGAAGCACCTGGGAAAGAACGGTCTCGGCAATATAGGTTAAATGATCACTGACCTTCATCAGGGGGTAACTCCCGCTGACATCGGCAGCGGCCACCCGCAGCATATTGATCTGGCGAAAGACGCATAACTCTTCAAGTATATATTCAAAATCCGCCATGGGAATTCCGGACATCCGATCGGCCATTTCCCGCTCCAACGCATCCCGGTCAGGGGGAGAATAGAGCGTATCCGGCTGCATCAATTCATCTAAAAGCGCCGGGTGGCCCGAAAGAAAGGTGATGATCCAGGGACTTTTCTGTGCCAGGGTGACCAGGGTGTCCAGCGCCCGTTTATTTTCAACCAGCAAAGAGAGGTAACAGGTCCTGCGTTCAATGGTGATGATCAAATCAATCAGTCTCACCAGTATATCATCCGGCCGTTCCTGTTCGGAGATCTTCCGGATCAGATGGGGCACCAGGCGGGCCAGCTTTTTACGGCCGCTGGGCGTCAGTTTCCGGGTATTGGGATGGGATTCAAGTGTTCTGAGCAATGTGAGCACTTTTTCAGGTTCCTTAAAATTTCCGATCTCAACGACATCTGCCGTAAACTGCGGATCCGTGATATTGACCCACATCTCCTTTAACTTTTCCTTGACCGGGTCTGATTGGGTATCTTCATCGGTCACAAGGAGCTGATTAAAATGGAAATGGACCCGTTCCATATGCGCCTGCAGATCCGGAAAAAAGAATTCCCAGGAATCATATCCCATTGAACGGGCCAGGATCATCCGGTGTTCCTGTTTTTCAGGAAGATCATGGGTCTGGAGATCGGCATAGGCCTGGAGCCGGTTTTCCACCCGCCTTAAAAAGATATAGGCCTCTTTTAATTCATCTTTGACAGACCCGTTGATACACCGGTGTCTCTGAAGCAGATCCAGAACCGTTAATATCTTTCTTTCCTGCAGCCGCGGTTCCACGCCCCCCCGAATCAATTGAAACAATTGGCCGAAAAATTCAATCTCCCGGATACCGCCGGCCCCCAGCTTGATATTGTTTTTCAACCGCTTATTCTTCACCTGGAGACTGATTCTCTGCTTCATCTCCCGGAAGGAGTCAAAGGATCCATAGTCAAAATACCGGCGATAAATAAATGCGTTCAGCCCCTTCAACAATCGCCGGCCCGCTGCGATATCTCCGGCTATGGGGCGGGCCTTGATCATGGCGTACCGCTCCCATTCCCTGCCCTGGGCCTGGTAATACGATTCAAATGCCTGCGCGCTCATCACGATGGGCCCCCCATTGCCAAAGGGCCGGAGCCGGGTATCAATTCTGTAAAAATTGACCGAATGGGATCCGGCGGCAAAGAACTTTTGAAAATTGCGGCAGACCCTGGTGAAAAACTCTCCGTTTGACACCACACGGTTTCCGTCAGTCTCACCCTCTTCGGGAAAGACAAAGATTAAATCAATATCCGAGGAAAAGTTCAGCTCTTCCGCCCCCAGCTTTCCCATTCCCAGGACAATCATCTGCTGGGGAACACCGTGGGCATTTCTGGGAGTGCCGTGCACCCGGCCGGCCTGTTCACAGGTGTGTGCCATTACGGCGTCAACAATCGCCCCTGCCATCCAGGACAGATCTTCTATGGTTTCTTCAAGCCCTGCTTTTCCGGTCAGGTCCCGCCAGGCGACCCGGACGCTCTCATATACCTTTAACCTGAATAGAATCTGTTTTATTTCAGCCGGATCCGTAATCCCTGTAAGCGCTGTTTTAATCTTTTCCGCATAGGTAGTGGAAGAGTAGGGCGTATTCAAATCCTTTGATTCAACCAGTTCTTTAAAGAGCAGGGGATCGTTACAAATACCGGACGCAATGTACTCACTGAAGAAAACAGCCTTGATCAGGTCGGTTTCAAGACCGGGGTCTATGTCCAGCTCAACGCCCTGCCGGTCAAGCTGCTCAGAAAACGTCTCCAGGCGGTTTTTAATGATTGATATGTAAACAGGATCAAGATCGGGAAAAATCGTCGTTATTCTATGCATTGCTCCAACCGGGTTACAGAGTTAAAAAAGCCATCATAGTACCGGCAGCCGATTATATCAAGCCATGCATGCTATCCAAATCTTTTAAAAAAGAGTCCCGGTTATTAATTCCGTTCCTTTTTTGCAGAGACCGCTTCATCACCCGGCCATCCAATACCATCAGACCGATAACAATCATTCCCATTCCGGTAAATGCATCTTTCCCAAGGCGCTCATCCAGCAGCAGCCATCCGAAAAAAACAGCACTCACAGGAATCAGAAAGGTCACCACCAGCAGGATATTACCCAAAACATGCGCAATATCCGGGTGGCATTTCCCTGAATATTCGGTTAACCTGATCCAAAAACCATGGGGACGGAGAAAAAAATGGATAAAGACAGGTTCATTCAGCAGACAGAAGACTATATGCGGATTGAAAAGGCGATTCGGTTTATTGAAACCCATTTCAGATCACAGCCCCCGCTTGAAGAGATTGCAGCCGGTATTCATCTGAGCAAATATCATTTTAACCGCCTGTTTAAACGATGGGCAGGGATTACTCCCATGCAGTTTCAGCAATTTTTGACACTGGGATATGCCAAACAAAAGTTAATGGAGTCTAAAAGCCTTCTGAATACGGCTCTGGATGCCGGTCTGTCCGGAACCGGCCGACTTCATGATCTCTTTGTCACCTTTGAATCCATGACCCCGGGTGAATTTAAAAAACAAGGGTACGGCCTTACCATCTCCTGCGGGTTTGCCCATTCCCCCTTTGGAACCGGCCTGATCGGCATGACAGACCGCGGGATCTGCTTTCTCGGGTTTATCAATGCACCGGACCGGCCAAAAGAGTTGCACCGGCTTTATCAGGCATGGCCCGGTGCCGAATTCAAAAGGGACGATGAAAAAGCCCGGCAGACAATGGAACAGATTTTTCCATCTTTGGTTGAAAAACAGGCAAAACCCTTCCACCTCCTCCTTAAAGGAACCAATTTCCAGGTCAATGTCTGGAAAGCGCTGCTCACCATCCCAAAGGGAATGGTCGCCTGCTACCAGGATATCGCAGGGCTTATCGGGAAACCGACCGCACACAGGGCCGTGGCCTCAGCCGTTGCCATCAATCCGGTGAGCTATTTGATTCCCTGCCACCGGGTGATTGCAAAAAACGGCCGGATCCATCAATACCGGTGGGGAGCTGTCCGGAAAAAGGCGATCATCGGTTGGGAGGCCGCCATCCTGAAATTGCATAAACATATCTAAATAGTTCCCGTAGGAAAACGGCTTCTTTTGGCCAATTTCTGCGTTGGATAAAAATTTTAATCCGCGGAATATTCAATATATGCCTGTGGTTAAAATTTTTATCCGCCTTGAACTTGAACAAAATTGATTGTTTTTCTACAGAAACTAAATAAAGATCGTAAGGTGGAAACACCCATTAAGACCCAAATAAGCAACTTGCCAAAATCACATGGTTTGTGCTAACTAAGAAGGTTCGTTTTGCAAGGGCCTTGCAAAAGGATCTTGCGATTCAATGGAAAATTGATTTCAATACTTTTGCAAGCAGGACTGCCAAAAAATGAAAGCATTATCAGCGCTTGAAGACGGTTGTTTGTCTCCCATGGATAATCAAATGGCGATGCCATCCCGTCTGTCTGGAACAGATGAAGATCGCCCAAAAGACGAGTGCGGCGTGTTCGGGCTGTACAAACACCCGGAAGCGGCCAAAATCACGTACTTCGGTCTGTATGCTCTCCAGCACCGCGGCCAGGAAAGCGCCGGCATATCCGTCAACCGGGGCATAAACGACAAAATCTTTTCCCACACCGGCATGGGGCTGGTCCCGGATGTTTTCGACATGGAAGATCTGGAACGGATTGAAGGCGGGTCCGCCATCGGCCATGTTCGGTATTCCACCACCGGAGATTCCGTGCTTGCCAATGCCCAGCCGTTTATCGTCAACCACCGGCACCGTTCCTACGCACTGGCTCATAACGGCAACCTGGTCAATGCCCACACCCTGCGGGCGGAGCTGGAAGAGAAAGGGTCCATCTTTCAGACCACCATGGATTCCGAAGTTTTTTTACATCTCTTTATCAAAAACCTGGACAAAGGGGATTATGAAAATGCCATTTTAAAGGCGGTCTCTAAAATTGAGGGGGCCTATTCCATGATCCTTTTAACATGCAAGGGTGAAATCATCGGAATGAAAGATCCCAACGGGTTCCGTCCCTTGGCACTGGGAAAGCTCAACGGCCACTATGTTCTGGCCTCGGAAACCTGTGCCTTTGATCTGATCCAGGCCGAGTTCGTCCGTGAACTGGATCCGGGTGAAATCGTTATCATCAATGAAGACGGCATCAAGAGCATCCGGCACCCCCGGGCAGCCGGGCATAAATCCTTGTGCATCTTTGAGTACATCTACTTTGCCCGCCCCGATTCCACCATTGACGGCCGGAATGTATACCAGATGAGAAAAGCCCACGGAAAGCGGCTGGCACAGGAAACCCATGTGGATGCCGACCTGGTGATGCCCTTCCCGGATTCAGGCAACTATGCGGCCATCGGATATGCCGCAGAATCCGGCATCCCGTTTGAAATGGGGGTGATCCGCAACCACTATGTGGGCCGAAGCTTTATCCAGCCCACCCAGTCCATGAGGGATTTTGCCGTCCGGGTCAAACTCAACCCGGTCCGGGAACTGATCAAAGGCAAAGACATCATCATCATTGAAGACTCCATCATTCGGGGGACCACGGCCAAAACCCGTGTAAAGGCACTACGGGAACTGGGTGTGAAAAAAGTCCATATGCGTATCTCATGTCCGCCCCATCGGTTTCCCTGTTATTACGGGATTGATTTCTCTTCCAAAGGGGAATTGATCGCAGCCCGGAAAACGGTGGAAGAACTGAGAGATTATCTGGGGCTGGACTCCCTGCATTATCTATCCATTGAGGGGATGCTGGAAGCATCCGGTATTGAAAACCCGGCAGAAAACTTTTGCAAGGCCTGTTTTGACGGATCATACCCGGTGGCGTTTGATCCGAATTTCACCAAGCAGTGCATGGGATAAGATGGCAGATCAGACGGTGGCGTTTTCAAAAGATTCGAGCAATCTTTTTTTTCACATTTTAACCAAATGCAACCTGTCGTGTTCCCACTGCTATATCAATCCGGATCAACACGGCAGACAGACCCTGGATATTGACACCATCCAATCCTGGTTGATGCATTTCAGGAAAAAGGCAGAACAGACCAACCTGGTGATTTTGGGAGGAGAACCGACCCTTCATCCGGATTTGAGCCGGATGGTCAAATTCGCCCGTCAAATGGCATTCAAATCCATTACCATTGACACCAACGGCTATCTGTTTCACGACATACTGAATAAAATCTCACACAAGGACGTTGATTTTATTTCGTTCTCTCTGGACGGCGCCTTCAGGCAAACCAACGACGCCATCCGGGGGAGCGGGTGTTATAATGCCGTTATAAAAGGGATCAAAGCGGCTGTTTCCAAAAATTTCAACTGCTCCATGATCTATACGGTGTCTGAAAAAAACATCCACGAACTGGAACACCTTCCCGGTCTGGTCACAGATCTGGGCATCAAACTGCTCTTTATCCAGGTGATCGGATTAAGAGGGGCGTCTGCCGAACCGGTTTCATCCGGTCCAACACCCCGGCTCCAGGTAGACCGGTCCACCTGGATGCAAATTGTTCCCACCGTCGCCCGGACCATCGCCGCAGCCGGTATCAATGTGATTTATCCCAAAGTCTTCTTAGATGAGTCAGACCCCTTTGAGTGTGCCGGCCTTGTGGCAGACAATTATTTTGTCTTTCCCAACGGCAGGGTGTACCAGTGCCCGATTTGCGAAGACTTTTCCCTCCATTCCTATGAAATAACAGACAGGGGACTGGTGCCCACCGCAAAGATCAATGAACAGGATCTGTTTAAACTATCCATTCCGGAAGGGTGTGTGATGAACAAACTGATCCAGGGCCAAAACCTCTCCTATGATGACCAGGGCCACCCCATTTACAGAATTGCCTGCTGCCTGCTCAAATACAATATATCATAACCTCTGGTGACTCCGGTTCCGTCCGATCTTTCAGGAGGGTTCTCCGCCTGCAACCGGTATATCATATAGAAATAACAAATTCTGATTCTGATTCCGATCATATTAATCGATTTGACGGAACCCGGACCTACCCGCATTATCAAGAAATTTAACGCATTGGCATCTGGCCCGTGTGAATCGATAAGAAAAATAAATAAGGAGATTGATGTGAACCCAACCCGATTATTTAACGTCATCATGGTATGCTTTTTTGCCGTTTCTTTTTTTATACCGGTTGCCTATGCCGGTCCGGTTAAAGAACTTAAATTCACCGCCATCCCGGATCAGGACACGGCTCGTCTGCAACAGCGATTTGGGAAAATCGCCGACTATCTGACAAAAGAAACCAATATCACCTTTGTCTACGTGCCGGTCAAATCCTATTCCGCCTCAGTACAGGCGTTTAAGAACAATGACGTTCAGATGGCATGGTTCGGGGGACTTTCCGGGGTTCAGGCCCGGTTGGGGGTTCCGGGCTCAAAAGCCATTGCCCAGGGGGCGGAGGACCCGTATTTTGTATCTTACATCATTGCCCATCATTCCACCGGGCTCACCTACCAGGGCGATTTAAACGACAATATTACCGGAAAGACATTTACCTTCGGCTCCAAAGGATCGACTTCCGGACGTCTGATGCCTGAATACTTTATCCGGAACCATTTTAACCGGCCGCCGGACCAGATTTTTTCCAAAGTGGGGTTTAGCGGCGACCACTCCAAAACCATCGCACTGGTCCAGTCCGGCAGTTATCAGGTGGGGGCTGTGAATTTCAAGGTCTGGAAAAAAGAATTGGCCGCCGGCAAAATCGACCCTTCAAAGGTATCGATTATATGGGAAACCCCTGGATACCCGGATTACAACTGGACCGTCCGGGCAGATGTTGATCAGGTTTTTGGAAGCGGAACAACAGAGAAAATTCAACAGGCAATTATCGGCATCACCGATCCGGAACTGTTGAACGCCTTTCCCAGAAAACGGTTTATCAAGGCGGACAATACCATGTATCAGACCATACTGGATACGGGAAAGGCCATCGGTATCTTCCGTTAAATTTTTACAGAAAACGTGAACGCAGATAACCGAAAAGAGGCTGCCCTCTCCCTTGAAAACGAAACGATTTCCTATAAAGGAGCCGTTGCCCTCAAACGGGTCAGCCTTCGTATTTATGCGGGCGAAAAGGTCGCCCTGATCGGGAAGAGCGGCGCCGGAAAAACCACGTTGCTCCGGCGCCTCTATCAACTTCTGCCGGATCAATGCGCCTTTATTCACCAGCATTACTCCCTGGTTCCTCAAATAACCGTGTTTAACAACATCTATATGGGCCGGCTGGACCGGTATTCCGTGTTTCATAACGTCCGTAACCTGATCCGGCCGGCAAAGATCCGGCTGGATGAGATCGGACGGATCAGCAGCAGCCTTGGACTCAAGGAGAAACTGCACAGGCGGGTCGGGGAACTCTCCGGCGGCCAGCAACAGCGGGTGGGCATCGGCAGGGCATTTTACCGGGGCGGTTCCGTTCTCATGGCGGATGAACCGGTATCCTCGCTGGACCGGGTGCAGCAGGAACAGATCATGGCCATTATCACCCGTACAGACAAAACCGTTGTATCGACCCTGCATGCCATAGACCTGTCCCGGCAGTTTTTCAACCGGATTGTCGGCATAAAAGACAGATGTATTCTCTTTGATTTGCCGGTTCAGGAGGTTTCAGACACCCTCCTTGAAACGTTGTACGCATAATCATGCTCCGCACCAGCCTCTTTTTTGTTCTGATTGCGGTGGCCGCTTTGATTGGCGCGGATATCTCCGTTTCAACCCTGGATCCCTGGCAGGAACTCCAAAGAATGGGCTTGGGCCTGATCAGGCCGGATTTTTTCAGCCTGCCCGGGTTTCTGACGGCAATGGGAAATACCATCAGCTTTGCACTCATCGGCATTCTGTTTGCCGCTCTGGCAGGCTTCTGCCTCTCCCTTTTTTTTGAATACAGATGGGTCCGGCTGGGATGCGCCTTTATCCGGGCGATCCATGAATTGTTCTGGGCGTTCATCTTCATGCCCGTCACCGGATTGCACAGCCTTTGCGGTGTACTGGCCATTGCCGTACCCTACGCAGGCGTATTTGCCAAAGTATATGCCGAAATCCGGCAGGAGTCGGATCAACGGCCATTCGAGGCGTTACCCGGCAATTCTTCCCGGATCAGCACCTTTTTGTATGCCCAGTTGCCGGTGATTTATCAGGATCTGAAAAATTATACCGCCTACCGGTTTGAGTGCGCCCTGCGGTCCAGTGCCATTCTCGGATTCATCGGGCTGCCCACCCTGGGATATCATCTGGAAACGGCATTCAGGGAAGGGATGTACAATGAAGCGGCAGCCCTTTTATATGTTTTTTACCTTTTGATCCTCTCGCTGAAATTATGGGCCAGATCCAGGTTCATTCTCTTTCCGATCCTGGCAGCCCTTGTATTTACCTCCTGGGAGACCTCTTTTTCATGGGCAAACCTCAGCCGGTTTTTTACCTATGATATTCTTCCCTGGACCATGCGGGAGCAGGGTTTCTATACCGGCACTATGGGGGTTGTCTTTTCATTTTCCGGCGTGGTGTCGTGGATATGGCAGGTCTTCACCGACCAGGCCCTGCCGGGGATCCGGCAGACCTTTTTCTTAACCCAGACAGCCCTGGTTCTCACCGCAATTTTCTCTCTGGTAACCTTTGCCCCGGCCAGCCGGATCTTTTACGGACCGGGAGTCACACGGACAGCCCACGTGATACTGGTGGTGCTTCGCACGACGCCGGAGTATATCCTGGCCTATATCGGGCTCCAGTTGCTCGGCCCGTCCATGTTGCCCGCCATTGCGGCGCTGAGTCTTCACAACGGGGCAATCCTTGCCTATCTGACCGCCCGGAACGTGAACCTGATGCAACTGGCATTTGACACGTCCGAAAACCCTATCAACCGCTATTTATACGAGATTCTGCCCCGGTGTTACGGACAGTTCCTGGCATTTCTGTTTTACCGGTGGGAAATCATCATGCGGGAGTCCGCCATCCTCGGCATTCTGGGGATTACCACCCTTGGATACTATATTGACAATGCCATTGCAAACGATCAC
>JANQML010000046.1 GCA_028280105.1 Desulfobacula sp.
TCTTTTTTATTTACGGTTGCGCAAATATATCAAAACGGCATTCCGCTTCAATGGAATCTTTTTCTCCCTGCCGCCCCCCACCCCGAACCGGGATTACCAGGCTATCCGTTTGAAAAAAGAAGATGCTGGGTCGATGTCACCGAACCACCCCATGATGGCCTGGCAAACGATCCTGCCCCGCCATTGAGTTCCGGTGAACTTAAAGCGGCTCCGGCCGATCTCACTGCAAATGATACGGCAGCGCGGATCGCTGAGCTGTTTATCCGTCAGATGGTTGAAAAACACGGATACAGAAGGGATGAAATTGACCTGGACACGCCATTGGGCAATTATGGCGTTGACTCCATTTTTTTCCTGGAAACGATTCAGAAGATTGAACTTGAAATGGGATGCTGTATTGATCCGTCCGATCTGGCCGATCTTCAAACCCTTGAACAGCTGTCCGATGGCATGGCCGATAAAATCGATGCGGATCCGGACCGTGAAACGAAAATTCCAAACCGCTTTTGTTCTACACCGGTTGCTTCTTTGCCGGGCAAGCAGACCGGTATTGCCGTGATCGGGATGGCAGGCATGTTTCCCGGCGCCCGGGATATTGACATCTTCCGGGCAAATATCGAGACCGGGCATGATGCCGTTGGCATTCTCCCCGAAGACAGGCGTCATCTTTATGAACAGACCCGTGACGGGACAGCGGATCGCAGGGAGAGGGGCGGTTTTAAAGCCGGGTTTATCAATGGTGTTGACCGGTTTGACGGACCCTTTTTTAACATGCACAAACAGGCGGTCCTGAACATGGACCCCCATCACCGGCTTTTTCTGGAACAGGCCTGGAATACATTCGAACATGCCGGCTATACAAAAAAATATCTTAAACAATTCAGAACCGGAGTCTTTGTCGGCCTCTCTTCTGCCCAGGAGTATCTTCACCAGGTTCTCAGCCGGCAGAGAATGAATATTCACGGTTTGACCGGAAATGCACGGTCGTTTTTATCAAACCGGATCTCCCATATCTTTCATTTAAACGGCCCCAGTGTCACCATTGACACAGCCTGTTCCTCTTCTCTTTCTGCGGTGCATTTTGCGTGTCAGTCCATCGTGGCCGGAGAGTGCGACATGGCCTTGGCCGGGGGAGTGAATCTGCTTCTGGATGTATCATCATTTACGGCTCTATCCAAGGCAGGCCTTCTTTCAACCAGCGGCCGTTGCCGTGTCTTTGACCAAAGGGCGGACGGTTATGTAAGAGGGGAAGGGGTTGGTGCCGTGCTCCTGAAGCCACTGGAAAAGGCCCAGGAGGACGGGGACATCATCCATGCCGTTATCAAGGCTTCGGGTATGAATCACAACGGGGAAAATTTAAACATGACCGTTCCGAGTCTGAAGGCCCAGATCCGGCTTTTTCGGGACACCTATGAAAAAAGCGGTATCCATCCGGAAACCATCTCCTATATTGAAGCCGGAAGTACGGGCAATCCCTTGAGTGATCATATTGAAATCCGGGCCTTGTCATCGGTTTTTTCACGGTTTACAAAAAGGCGGCAATACTGCCGCGTCGGATCTTTAAAACCCAATATCGGTCACCTTGAAGCCGCATCCGGCATTGCCGGTCTGATTAAAATTATCCTGTCGATGAAACAGAGGCACCTGCCGGGGCTGCTTCATTTTTCCAGTGAAAACCGGCATATTGAGTTAAAGAGATCCCCGTTTTATATCTGTGCGGAACCCGGTGAATGGCATGTTGAAACTACGCCCAGAAGGGCCGGCTTAAGTTCTTTCGGTCTGGGGGGGACCAACCTGCACCTGGTTGTTGAAGAAGGGCCCCGAAACGATACAAAACCGGAGACGTCTTCCGCTTCCGGACACCAGGTCCTGGTTCTGTCGGCTAAGGATGAAACCGCCATAAAAAAGACGGCCTGCAATCTGAACACTTACCTAACCGGCCATCCCGGCAGTGCCCTTATCGATATCTCCTATACGGCCAACTGCTGTAAAACGCATTTCGGAAATTGTGATGTCGCAATTGCCGCGGCATCAAAAGAAGAACTGGCTGAAAAACTGGCAGATCACCACTTTCCGTTAAATGCCGGAAGAAAGAAACCGCCGGGTACGGTTGTATTTAATTTTACCGGCCGGACGGTTCCCATGGGGTTTGTTAAAACCCTTTATAACCTTGAACCATGTTTTAAACATCATATGGAAAACTCCCTCAGCCGGCTGGGGGCTCTTTTCAAACACCAGCGGTCTACCAGAACATTGAACACGGGAAAGAGCAAGGAAGAGATCCCCTTTGAATCCGTTCCCCCGGATCTTTTTCAATTGGCGGTTCGTTCTGCCATGTCCCGATTCATGGCAGATCTGAACATTCTGCCCGCACAGATAAAGGGAAGCGGACAAGGCGCGTTCGCCGCTGCCTCTTTTTCAGAAATGATCACATTGTCTGAAGCGGGACAGATCGTTTTAAACCGTGCCCGGATTATCCGGGAACTGAATCGAAAAGGATTGTCTTTAAAGGCGGTCGAGGATTTAATCGATCTGAAAGAGACCCTGCCGGCAGTGAAAAGGTTTGAAAAAAAATTGCACACCATTCATTTCAAGACACCCAAAACCGCCGTGGCATCCGGACTATTTGAAGCCGCTTCCCACAATAATCCGGATGTCCAATACTGGCTCAGCCATCTGCTGGGCAATGACCTTCAGCCTCCCGGACAGGATACCGGCACAGATGAAGAATCTCTTATCATCGAGATAGAGCCTGCTGATACAAATCCGGCTGCCCCACAGACCCTAAGCCCTGTAATGCCTGAAAATAAAGATTTCCGGGCTGTTTTTCCGGCCTTTTTACAGGATCTGTTTAATGCCGGATTGGAGATTAACTGGGAAAAAGCCTATCAAAATAAACCCGTGAAAAAGATCGAATTACCCACATATCCTTTCACCAGGCAGGTTTACTGGCCGACACATTGAAACATGCATCGGTTCGACCCTGACAGTCCTGGCGTCATTTGCTGTTCAACCCGTAGCATCAGAAACTTAATCGGAACCTTATTTTGACAACCACTATAGTGTAAAGGAAAATGAAAAAATGGATTTAAAAGAGACCATCAGAAGTATTCCGAACTGGCCGATAGAGGGGGTCATTTTCAGGGATATTACCACATTAATGCAGAATCCGGATGCATACCGGGAATCCTGCGACCTGCTCTATAAACGGTACAAAGATTCGGGCATTGATAAAATCGTTGGAATTGATGCCAGAGGCTTTGTTTTTGGTGCGGTACTTGCCTATAAATTGGGTGTCGGTTTTGTTCCTGTCAGGAAAAAGGGAAAGCTTCCATGGAAGACCATTCAACAAACCTATTGCCTTGAATACGGAGAAGATACCGTTGAAATCCATGAAGATGCGATCAAAAGAGGAGAACAGGTCTTAATTGTGGATGACCTGATTGCAACCGGTGGTACCATCGGTGCTGCCGTCAAATTACTGGAAAAGCTGGGTGCCCGAATCATGGAATGTGCTTTTGTCGTCGAGCTTCCTGACCTGAAGGGCCGGGAGCAGATTAGAGGATATGATGCATTTGCACTCACAGAATTTGAAGGGGAATAGTATTAGTATACAAAAGCACTTTTTTCCGGCGGCCGGCATATAATATAGATCAACCTCATACAGACTTTTGGGCAATGACCCGGAGTCATTGTTTACCTATCGTTGCATAAAGAATTTTATACAACGATAGGGGGGAATAACGAGAGGTATTTTAAGGGCGGATATGGTTTACATATCCGCCCTTTTTTTTGACGGGAAAAACCGCGACCCCCCTTTTTTCCTATATCGTTATGAGCGTTTCATCCGCCTTTAGGATTTTTGTCAGCGGATCTCCCCAGTAAATAACTTTGATCCCCTGTTTTTCGAGGTTTTCTGTTACTCCTAATTGATCGGCGCAGGCTTTACAGGCGGTAACATGGACACCTGCTTTCAAGGCCTGTTCCACTTTCTCCCGGATGGTCGTGTTCTCGCTGACAAGCAGGGCCGGTGCTCCCCAGATAATCAGGGTGACGTTTTTCCACCACCCGTTCAGAAGGGCGTTTATGGTATACATGAAAACCATTTTTTCGGCAGTCACCGGATTGTCGTTTGTCCATAACAGGTATAAATGATCCTTTTCACTCATTTCTGTCTCCTTTTTTAAATTCAAAGCGATCTTCTTTGAGTATGGGATACGATGGATCAAGTCAAGCCGAAAGAGAGAGGGAGATAAAGGCCTGTTGAAAAGTATACCGGTTTTTTCATTAAAGGCCTGATGACGGTTATTTTGGGTTTGCCGCTGCCTGCCATTGATTCGGATTTGTTGGTGTGTTAAATTAAAAATCAGTCATTCACCTTATTCAGGAGGTTCTAATGCAAATATCCATTACATTCAAAAATATCGACTCTTCAGATGCAGTCAAATCCCATATTCAGGAAAAATTCGGCAGACTGGATAAAATGCTGGATTACCCGGCAGAGGCTCATATTGTTTTATCGGTTGAAAAATTAAGAAATATTGCCGATGTCAACCTTCACTGTGACAGCTTAAAGATTTATGCAAAAGATGAAGCTGAAAATAATATGTATTCAGCCATTGATAAGCTTTCAGATAAAGTCAGAATACAGATCATAAAATTTAAAGAAAAACAGCGCAGGCATCTGGCAGGTGATAAGCAGAGCATCAAAATCACCACCCCTGAGATGGAATCGATTCATAACGGCAACGGATAATAATAGATTAGATGATCTGCCCGTAAGTAAGTCAAGCTGTGCTGAGACATCGGTCAATCGGCCTCAATTATTTCATCGTTGGTGATAGGCATAGCAAGAGATGTTTTGTTTCATCGGTGAATTGAAAAAATAGGCTATTCTTCGGTTGTTTTGGTTTTAAAAAGCTCTGCTTCGCTGGCGCTTATCAGTTTCTGGCAGTGCTGACAGACCATGTGCAGTTTTTTCACATTTCCCTTGAAAAGAAATTTATCACAATACGGGCAATAATATTCTTTCAGATCCGGGTTGCTCTGCATGGGTGGAATAATGGGTTCTGTATAATTGGAATCGTTCATACCTACTCTTTGAATATGATTTAAAATCAGATTCATAATTATATCATAAAACGATGAAAGCCAAGCGCAAAAAGAAAAAAAGACAATATTTTTAAAATTCGGAATGATTTGTTTGAAATTCAGGACATGGATCAGGATGCATGACTTGACACCCTGATCCACTGTCAAAGTCCTGCCTGCGGTGGTTCCTCCCTGTGGATTTGGGTGACAATCCCCGGATTGTAACTTTTTGGGTTTTGTGATAGTTCTCTTACCTTTGGATGGTTCTAAAGCATCCGGTGGTCCGGGTGATAATAAACCTGTTTGATGGAATTCCCAGGGTGAAAGGGCAGGCCGTGAAAACCGAACATCACACCGTTTTTTCAGATTCAAAAGAGATGTCGGCACTGAGTGAAGAGAGTGTTGATCTGGTGGTAACCTCACCCCCTTACCCCATGATTGAGATGTGGGATGATATTTTTTCAGCCCAGGATTCCGGCATCAAAAAACAGATCCAAAAGGGCAATGGGGCAGACGCCTGTGAAGCCATGCACCGGTTGCTGGATCAAACCTGGAAAGAGGTGTACCGGGTGCTGAAACCCGGCGGATTTGCCTGTATCAATATCGGAGATGCCACCCGCACCATGGAAGGGGACTTTGCGTTGTATCCCAATCATGCCCGGATTCTAAGCTATCTCCACACCCTGGGGTTTTCTTCCCTGCCCTGCATTTTATGGCGGAAACAGACCAATGCCCCGAATAAGTTCATGGGTTCGGGTATGTTGCCGACAGGGGCCTATGTCACCCTGGAGCACGAGTATATCCTGATTGTGAGAAAAGGGCCCAAACGGGTGTTCAAAACCGGAGATGAAAAAGCCGTCAGGAGGCAAAGCGCCCTGTTTTGGGAAGAGCGCAACACCTGGTTCTCCGATATCTGGTTTGATATCAAGGGAACGGTTCAAACCGTAAAGGACAAAAATACACGCAAAAGAAGCGGTGCTTTTCCCTTTAACCTGGCATACCGGTTAATCAATATGTATTCGGTAAAGGGGGATATGGTGCTGGATCCGTTTCTGGGCACGGGGACCACTGCCATGGCTGCCATGGCATCTGGCAGAAACAGTGTCGGATATGAAATAGACCCCGGTCTTAAAGGTGTCAGCACGGGTTTAAAAACAGATCTGATCTCCGTCTCCCGGCAAATCATTCATCAGCGCCTGTTCAATCACGTGGATTTTGTCCGGCAGCGGTTTGAAACCAGAGGCAATTTGAAACACATCAATCTCAACTACGGATTTCCCGTGATGACCGCCCAGGAAAAAGAGCTGCTTATCAATGACCCGCTGGACATCCTCAACACAGGAGAGAACCGTTTTGAAGTCAATTATGCGACTATCCCCCAGAAAGAGTTCTGCAAGGACTGGGAAGCGTTTTTCAATCATGGCAACGGTTCGCAGGCCATGGAAAAATTAAAGAAAAAGCCGGGAAAACAACGAACCCTTTTTTAGGCCGGTCTTTCTTTTTGTAACCTTAATTTCAATTTTCCATGGGATAGATGCAACTTGAAATCATGTTTGAAAAAGGAATGAAAAAATGAGAAACAGCCAACCCAAAAAAGACAGTGAAATGCTGCTGGGGCTCCATACCTATAGCCTTTACCTTCATGGCATCGGCCAGGCCTGGGCCGGGTTTAAGCTGCCCTGGGAACGGCAGTTGTCCACATTTGATCTGTTTGACCTGGGTGTTCGGCTGGGGCTTGACGGGTTCCATCTGGATGACGGGGTGCTGGAATCCCTTGATCTCTCTTATTTATCCGAGGTAAAGGCTGCCGCATCTGAAAAAAATCTGTTTCTTGAATATAATATGTCCCTGGACCTGGGTGATTTCGGGATCGGCATCCAACACGACATAGAAGAGGGGTTGGAAACAGCCTGTGCCATCGGTGCGGATGTGGTTAAAATCGGCATGGAAATTCCACGTCCCAGACCCCGGGCCGGAAGCCGTTTCCATCCAAAGGTCATGCCGTTTCTTGAACAGACTGCTGACCAGCTTGAACAGGCGGCTCCCATGGCCCGGGAACTGGATATTTATCTGGCACTGGAAAATCATTGCGACAGTTTTTCACAAGAGGTGCTCTGGGTCATTGAAAAAGCGGACCATCCCTATGTGGGGGCCTGTATCGATACCATGAATGCATGGCATATGACCGAAGACCCGATGGAAGCCATCAAAAATCTGGCACCTGTCGCTTTTACCAATCACTTCAGGGATGACCGGATCGATTTTTGCCGGGATGGATTTAAGGTCAGCGGGGCGGCAGTGGGGGACGGGGATATCGATATGGTCCGTGCCTATGAGATGATCAAGCAGTATTCGCCCACCCATCGGATCATTATTGAAACGGAGATGGGATTCAGCCTGGATGACAGAGAAACGGCGCTCCGGCTTGAAATTGAAACCGTTGAAAAGAGTATCAACTACTGCCGGACGGTGCTGGGTGTCGGCAGATAACCGCATCGCTGAATCTTTTTTTGTTTTTATCTTTTTAATTTAACGATTGAATGTCCGAACCATCTGTGATGATATATTAACATGGTCCGGCAAGATAATTTTTATGATAGAAAAGAAAAAAAGATGCCTCTTAAAAAAGGGATTGCAACCAAACACGCCATCTACCGGAAAATCAGGCAGGACATTATCACCGGGCAAAAAAAGCCGGGTGAGCGTTTGTCCGTCGGTAATCTAAAAGAAGAGTTCGGAACCAGTATCACACCGGTCAGGGATGCGCTTCAAATGCTGAACCAGGAGGATCTGGTGACCATCAAACCCCGGTCCGGTTATTATGTCACCCTTGTGACCCTGAAAGAACTCTATGACATGTTGGAGATGCGGGAGATTCTGGAACTGGCCGCAGCAGGCATGGCAGCGGAAAAGATCACACCCGACCAGATCAAGGCCCTGGAATCCGTCCACGCCGGTTACACCGATGAAAATGAAGATACCTATTCGCGGTATATAAAAGAAAACAACCGGTTTCACACCCTGCTTGCCAAAGCGTCGGGCAACGATGAACTGGCCGGCCAGATCGGCAGACTCCATGACCGGCTGGCCCGGTTTGTCGTCATTGCCCGGTATGGCAGTTATATGATCGATACCCATCAGCGCCTGATCGACCGGCTCAAAGCCCGTGATCCGGCCGGTGCCAAAAAGGTATTAAAAAAAGAGATGGATAAAGCCAAGATAGCCATCATGGAACAGGTCATGAGAAAAGAGGCCGGCACCTGGCACCTCGGCGTTTCCGACCGGTTATAGCATGACCGTCAAATCGTTTTGCTTGTTTTTTCCCTTTATACGGATTTAAACCGGTACGTCTTACCATATGATCATTGCCGGTAGAAATCCGTATTTTCAAAAATCAATCGACTGTTCAAGGCAATCCTTTCAAAAAGAATAAGGATGTGGTTCTCTATTTTATGGGTGCTTCACTCAAATTGTCATGAAATATCCGGGTTCAGTCCATTGATACTTCTGATCATTCTGATCTGATACCGGCGGCATTTTATCAGGGCCGTTTTTCTTTTTTTTTAATGCTGTAAAAGTTCTGCTATTCAAACATTTTTGCCATTTCAGCACAATAAAGCCATGCAAAAAAATATTTGGAATGGATTTTTTTCTTGACTTCGATTTTTGGGGTCTATATGATGCCGTACAATAAAAGTTTGAGTATTCCAACTTTTTGGATAAACCACTGCATCCTAAGGAAAAACCATGACAATGCCCACCGATACACTACAAAAATCCGATTTGCTTTCAGGTCCGGGAGTTGACATAAACGATTTCTTTGCGGACGAATCCCAAGATCCGTTAACACATGCATTTTCCAAACCCATTGATGCCCATCCCGGAGGCCGTTCAACACCTCTGACAGGCGACAGGATCGACGATGCGTTTGCAGGATTCCTCGGCCATCCCAGAAAGGGAAAAACCTGTGCCTATATCCATGTTCCCTTCTGTGAAAGCCATTGCCTCTATTGCGGATTTTACCGCAAACGCTATGACGATGACGGCCAGAGCCGGCGGTATACAGACGCCCTGGTTTCCGATCTCAGGGCCTGGGCAAAAACCCCCAGCCAGGCCCAGGGACCTGTCCACGCCGTTTATATCGGCGGCGGCACCCCCACGGCCCTGCGGGCGGCTGATCTCAGCCGGATCCTTCTGGCGGTTCACGAGACCCTCCCCCTGGCCAATGACTGCGAGATCACGGTGGAAGGTCGGATTCGAAATTTCGGGCCGGAAAAAATGGAAGCCTGTTTGGAAGGCGGTGCAAACCGATTTTCCATAGGGGTACAGACCTTTGACACGGCCCTGCGGCAATCCATGCGGCGGATGGCCGCCAGAGAAGAGGTGATCGAGGGGTTGAACAGGCTTGTGGCCTATGACCGGGCTGCCGTGGTCATCGACCTTATTTACGGGTTTCCCGGGCAGACCATGGACATGTGGGAGGATGATTTGAATACCTTGCTGGCGCTTGGAGTCGACGGTGCGGACCTGTACCAGCTCAAGACCCTGCCGGGGACGCCCCTGGCCCGGGCCGTTGAAAAGGGACGGCTGCCCGTCCCGGCAGACCGGCCGGGTCGGGCACGGATGTACGCCAGAGGGGTGGCGGTGATGGCCGCAGCCATGTACCGGCACCTCACCGTCAACCATTGGGGCCGGACCTCACGGGAGCGTAACCTATACAACCATATGGTGAAAGGTCCGGCAGACTGCCTGGCATTCGGCCCCGGGGCCGGGGGAAACCTTGGCGGGTATTTTTTCTTTACTGAGCCGGATTACGGCAAGTGGAGAACTGCCGTTATGGATCAGGGGCGCAAACCCATTGCCATGATGCAGGCCCTTTCCCCCTATAGTACCCTTGAGAAAACCATTGCCGCCGAACTGGAGCTGTGCCGGATCAACCCTGGGCAGATCGGAGACCGTTTCGACCTGCCCCTTGCCGGGATTCTCGCCCCCCTTTACCGCCAGTGGACCCGGGCCGGGCTGATGGAATCAAAGGGCGGCTGGTTCGTACTGACCACGGCCGGCCAGTTCTGGCAGGTGAATCTTGTGCAGCTCACCATCAATTATCTTTTTCACACGTATTTCAAGGAGAAAACATGAAGTTATTGTTTACAAAATTTAGGCTGGTCCTGATTCACGGGGCTGTTTGCCTGTCACTGTTAATGGGCGGAGCCGCTGCTGTCGTTGCTGAAACCGAAGAACAGGAAAAAAAGATCGTGGTCACCGCGACCCGGATCGAAAAAGACCTGCAGATGGTGCCTGCCTCGGTATCTGTGGTAGATGCAAAGGAAATCAGGCGCAAGGGATATACTTCCGTGGCAGATGCCCTTAAGGACGTACCCGGTGTTGAAATATCCGACCAGAGCCTTGCCGGTTCCAAGCGGATCAATATCCGCGGGGAATCCGGGGCCCGTGTATTGATCATGGTTGACGGCCAGAAGATCACCGAGCAGAAATCCATGGACGGCGCTCCTCTGCTCATCGATCCCGAAACCATTGACCGCATTGAGGTCATCAAGGGGCCGGCCTCTGTCCTTTACGGGTCGGAAGCCATTGGCGGAGCTGTGAACATCATTACCAAAAAAGGCGGGGACAAGCCGTTACAGGCAAGTGCCAGCGTGACCTACGACAGTTCCACCGACGGATTCACCGAGTCCCTCTCCCTGTTCGGCCGGAAAAACAACTTCCATTACCGGGTCACGGGCTCTTACTCGGACCAGGGAAACAGGGAGACCCCGGACGGGGAACTGGACGAGTCTGATTCCCGCAGGAAATCCGGTTCTGTTTTTCTCGGGTGGGAAAAGGACAACGTCTCCATTGGCGTTGGCCTGGAAGGCTATGACAGTAAAGTGGATTCGCCGCCCACTACGGTCAGCGGCAACCCTTTTAACCTGAACCTGCCCAAATGGTCCAGGAATAAAGGGAGCCTGTTCGTGGATGTTAAAGATATAACCCCGAAAATCAAAAAGATCCATCTGGATGCCTTTGTCCAGGAAACCGAGAAAGATTTTGAGCAGGCAATGGACATCAATATGGGGATGGTCATTACCCAGAATATCAACACCTTTAACAATCAGAAAACCTATGGGATCAACAGCCAGATGGATCTTCTCGTCCATCCGAGCCACTATCTGATCGGCGGATATTCCTACAGCAGGGATACGCTGGATGCAGACCGCCAGATAGGTTTCAGTTTCATGTTGCCCGGATCTGACGTGTTTTACGATGCCGGTATTGACACCCATGCCCTCTTTCTTCAGGATGAGTGGGTCCTGCCCCGGGATTTTGTCCTGACCCTGGGCGGGCGGTATACCTGGGTGGCCTCCGAGTTGGACGAGACCAATGATTCGGCTGCCATTGCCGGCAGGACCACGGATTCCCATCCGGTGTTCAGTGCCGGTCTGACCTGGAGCGGCATAGACCACCTGACCCTTAGGGGAATGGTCGCCCAGGGCTACCGGTTCCCCGACCTGAACAAGCTGTTCATCGGCACCCGCCACGGCGGGGCGGTGACCCTGCCGAACCAGGATCTGGATCCTGAAACCTCGAATAATTTCGAAATCGGGGCCCGGTACAACACCAACAACTGGAATATCGACCTGGCAGGCTTTGTCAACCTGGCCGAGGACTATATCACCACCCAAACCATCGGGACCAATCTCAAGCAGTTTGCCAATGTGGACGAGGCAAGAACCTATGGGATCGAAGCCCATATGGCTTACACGTTCAACCCCCTGAACCTGACTCCCTATATCACGGGAACCTGGATGCGCCGTAAATTCGAATCCGAGGATCTCACCACCTGGAAAACCAACACCCCCAAGTTTTCCGGCCGCCTCGGCCTGCGTTGGGAAAATGATTTGAAAAACCACCCGGCAACCGTCTGGTCCGATGTCTGGATGCGGGGGGCAACCAAGTCTGAAGACGAAGATTCCCGCGGCAATGTCACGGAAAATGCTGCCTGGCAGACCGCCAACCTGGCTGTTGGTTCTGACTTTGGCCGGGACCGGCAGTACCATGTGTCGCTGAACCTGAACAATATTTTTGACCATTCGTACAGTACTGCCCAGAATTCCCTGGATGAACCGGGATTCCACGCAGTTCTGCGGGTGGGCATGAATTTTTAACCCTGTAAACAGGGACAGGGGAGGGCAGGATGCCCTGCCGCCCCTGTCTGCCGGAGTTGATATGAACGATAAACAGCCCTATTGGGAAATGCGCGAACTGGTGGTTATCGGGGTCTTTGCCGCCGTAACCAAGGTATCCAGCATCCTGGTGGCCCTGGTGGGCGGGGGGATGAATCCCTTGACCCTGATCCTTAAAAACCTGCTGTTTACCACCCTGACCGTGGTGCTGTTGTACAAGGTCAGAAAAATGGGAGCCTTGACATTATTTCTGCTGGTGAATGCCATGGTTTCCATGCTGCTGATGGGAGGCGGACTCTTCCTGATTCCGCCGATGATCCTGGCCGGACTTGTTGCCGAAGGCGTGATCATGGCCCTGGGAGGCTACGGCAGGAGCATCAACCTCATGATCGGGGTAGGGCTCTACGATCTCCTGTTCAAGGCCGGGTCCGTGGGGATCTCTTTTCTGTATATGCGGGAACAGCAGGAAATGGTGGTTATGTCCGCCATTATTGTCGGGATCGGTTATATCGGAGCCCTCCTGGGTCTGGTGACCGGGGCCCTGTTTGTAAAGGAGCTGCGTCATGCGTGCATTATCCGAAGCTGACTCCCGTGCCGGGAACCAGCGCCTGGTGTACCGCCTGGATGTCAGGACGAAAATCCTGGTCTGCCTGAGCATGTCCGTGGCCGTGATATTTTTGAAATCCCCCCAGGCCCTGGGGTTTTTGACAATTATCTCCCTGGCCTATGCCCTGAACCTGGGCCGGTACAAGGTGGTGGTGATTTGCTATGCTGCCGTCTGTCTCATGTGGCTGGTATCCATCGGTATCATGCGTCTGATGCATATGGCGGTGCCCCTGATACCGGTGACCGAACCTGCCCGGATGCTGATTCCGTTCCTGCGTACCCTGGCCATGCTGAACACAGTCCTGGCCCTGGCCCTGTCTTCGCGGGTACAGACCCTGCTGACATCCCTGAAAAGCTTCCGGCTGCCGGTCTGGCTTTATATCCCTTCGGCCGTAATGGTCCGGTTTATTCCTTCTTTTATCAAGGATGTCCAGCAGATCCATGAAACCATGCGCATCAGGGGCTACAGCCTGAACCCCTTGTTTGTCCTGTGCCACCCCGTGACAGCTGTCCGGCTCATGGCCGCCCCGGTCATATTCAGGGCCCTGCGAAGCTCGGATGATCTGGGCGTTGCCGCAGAACTCAAAGGGGTGGGGTATGGAGCAGCCATGGAAAATTACAATCCCCTCTCCTTTAACCGCACCGATACCCTGGCCGTGGCCGTGGCCCTGGCGGTTCTTGCCGCTGCCTGGGTAATCCAGGGCCTTTGGGGCGCAGATACAGCAGGAGTGTTCCCATGATTGAACTGGACAAGGTAACCTACACCTATCCCTTTCAGGAGCAGCCGGCCGTCCGGGATATCAGCCTTTGCGTCAAACCCGGGGAGGCGGTCCTGGTCACCGGGGCCAGTGGTTGCGGCAAATCCACCCTGGTCCGGCTGATCAACGGGCTTTGCCCCCACTTTTTCCAGGGACGGCTTGAGGGATGCATCCGCCGCAACAGGGAATCGGGCCGGGACAAAACCCTGCGGGAGATATCCGCCTTGGTGGGGACCGTGTTCCAGGACCCGGAGCTTCAGTTTTTCGCCCTGAATGTGGCGGATGAACTGGCGTTTGCCCATGAATGGCAGGGAAAATCCCGGCAGGAAATTCAACGGATCGTGGATGAGACCGCCCTTCGACTGGGAATTACCCATATCCTGTCCGCATCCATCCACGATCTGTCCGAGGGCCAGAAACAGAAGGTGGCCCTGGGAAGTGTGCTGTCAATGAAACCCGGTATTGTGGTCCTGGATGAGCCTTCGGCCAACCTGGACCCGGAAAGCACGGCCGAACTTGCCGGGATTATCCAGGAGCTTAAAAGACGGGGCCTGGCCGTGGTGGTGGCGGACCACCGCCTCTACTGGCTGGAAGGCACCGCCGACCGGGTCCTGGTGATGCACCGCGGCCGGATTGCGGCCCAGGGGAACTTTGACATGCTGGCCGATTCCGGTTTCCGGGAGACTTACGGCCTGCGCAGGCACCGGGTGGCAGATGTCCGGCAGACCCTGGAGCCCCTTCCCGAAAAAGGGGCCATTGAAATGGCGGATCTGACCTTTGCCCATAAAAGAGGGCCTGTGCTTTACGAAAACGCCGGCTTTTGCCTGCCCCGGGGGGTGACGGGTATCATCGGCGACAACGGCACCGGCAAAACCACCCTGGCCCGGCTGCTTACCGGCCTGACCCGGATGAAACAGGGGAAAATCACCGTGGACGGCAACCCTGTGTCCCCGCGGAAACTGCTGAAAAGGTCCGGCCTGGTTCTTCAGAACACCGACCACCAGCTCCACATGAATTCCGTGGTCCAGGAACTGGCCATGGCATCGGGATTGGGGCCTTCCGGAAAAAACAGCAGGGAAAAACTCCTCTCCGACCTGGACCGGTTCGGATTAAAGCACCTGGCCCGGCGTCATCCCCAGTCCTTATCCGGCGG
Organism: Desulfobacula sp.; assembly: GCA_028280105.1. Taxonomy (GTDB): domain Bacteria; phylum Desulfobacterota; class Desulfobacteria; order Desulfobacterales; family Desulfobacteraceae; genus Desulfobacula. The sequence continues at coordinate 14,793 of JANQML010000046.1, forward strand.
GGAGAAGCAGCGCCTGGTCATTGCCTGCGGCCTGGCCCCCGGGCCGGATATCCTTATCCTGGACGAACCCACTTCAGGCCTGGACGGCTACAATATGAAACGGATTGCCCGTATGATCCGCCGGGCCGGGGACGATGGTGTCAGCGTTCTGGTGATTACCCACGACCTGGAACTGCTGGCAACGGTATGTGATACCGCCCTCCGCCTGCCTTTTCCCGGGGATTCCGGTGCACCCCCGGGGGAAACAACATGGATTTGAAAAGGAGTATTTATGTATAAAGAGGAATTGGCCCCGCCACTCAAGGCCCGGGTCAATCAAATGATTGAAGAAGACCCCTCAGCCATGCCCGGCATGATCGCCGGCCGCCTTAAAGTGGCGGAAGCCGCTGTGGTGAGGGCTTTTCCCGGTGAGATGCGTACCTTTGTGTCTCCGGAATGCTTTGACCGCATCTGGGAGGAGATGACCGGCTGGGAAAAGACCACCTTTATCTGCCAGGCCCCGGGGGCGGTGGTGGAGGTCAAGGGCAGGCTGCCCAAAGGCCGGCACGGCCACGGGTATTTTAACCTGATGGAAAAGGGCAATCCCCTGGGGGGGCATCTGAGGGTGTCGGAACTCGGGGGCATCTGTTTTCTTGAAAAGCCTTTTTTCGACCTGGAGAGTCTGTCCGTACAATTCTACGACAAGGTCGGCGCCCATATGTTTGCCGTGTATGCGGGCCGGGAAAAACGGGCGTTGATCCCCTCGGTAAAACAGGGGTTCCATGACCTGAAAACCAAGATTGTTAAAGGAGAAAATTCATGAAATCCCTGATTGTATACTCATCCCGGACCGGCAATACCCGGGCGGTGGCCGAGGCTGTACAGGAGGTCTTTCCACCCGCATGCGAATTGGTGGCAGTGGAAGAGGCACCAGACCCGGGATCCTATGATGTCATTGCCATTGGTTACTGGGTGGACAAGGGCGGGCCGGATAAAAAGGCCGCCGCTTTCATGGAAAGCGTCAAAGGCAAAAAAGTGGGGCTGTTCGGCACCCTGGGGGCGTATCCGGATTCAGACCATGCCCATGAATGCCGGGCCAGGGCCCTGTCCATGATGGCAGGCAACGATGTGCTGGGCCAGTTCCTGTGCCAGGGCAAAGTCGACCCAAAGGTGCTGGAGATGATGGCAAAAATGGCATCGGATCAGCATCCCATGACCGAAGAACGCAAGGCCCGGATTGAAGAGGCCAAGAAGCATCCGGACAAAGCGGATTTTGAAGCGGCAAAAAAGGCTTTTGCCGGAATGCTGGAATCCCTTGCCTTACAAGGAAACGGGTAGACGTCAAACGGATTTTCAGGTTCAGCCGTCCCGGGACGGATCCGGGAATTTGCCGTGGATTTTGGGAAACTTGTATTGTTTCGGCCAGTTTTCCATATCCAGGCCGGAGTCCTTTAAGAAAAGGATAAACCGGCCCAGCTGGAACACGGTGTCGTCATTGACGGCATGCTCCACCCGGCAGGCGGTTTCCTGTGCGTCGGCTTCCGGCAACTGGAGAATGGAACCGAAAAATTCGTTCAGAATGAAATTCCTGTGGGCGATGCGTTTGCCCACCTCTTTTCCTTCGGGGGTCAGCCGTATGGGACTGTAAGGTTTGTAAAGGATGAGATTCCGGGCGGCCAGGGATTTTAAAGCCGTTGTCACCGTTGACCTTGTCACCCCCATTTCATCGGCAATGGCGTTGGAGCGGGCCTCTCCGTTCCGGCCAACGATACGGAAAATGGCTGCCAGATAGTCTTCAAGGGTTGCCGTGAGCGGGGGATACTGGTTTTTCATCGATCTCTCTTTTTTATCTTGTTCCGAAACAGTCGAGTTTAAATGATGCAGAGTATTGATAATAAAATGGTAAAAGGCAAGGAAAACTTTATTTTCCCGGCCTGGGCGGCACAACTATGGAAATTTACCAAAGGACACCGGCAGGCAATGGTTTCCGGCATTGCCGCAAGCATCATGGCCAGGGTCTGTGATCTCCTGCCCATGGCCCTGGTGGGGGCTGTGGTCAATCTCCTTGTTTCAGGGTCACCCGGGGTATGGACGCTTGCAGCATACGGTGCCGCCGTACTGGCGAGCTTCCTGGGGCTGGCCCTGTTCCAGAGCGGCAGCGATTATCTTTTGGCTGCTTCGGCCCAGTCTGTCCGCCATCTTATCCGGATCCGGCTGTTTTCCCATATTCTTTCCATTGATACGGCCGACCTGGAATCCCGTCCCAGGGGGGACCTGATTTCCGTGGTGACCAATGACGTGGATGTGCTCAATACCTTTTTTTCCGAAACCCTGTCCAACCTGGTCCGGGTGGTTGTCGCCTTTGGCGGGACCTACGGATACCTGCTCTGGCTGGACGCCCGCCTGGCACTTATTCTCATGGTCCCGCTCCCCCTGGCGTTCTGGGCCATGGCCGTATTTTCAAAGAAAATTCAGCCCCGGTATGTCCAGTCCAGGCGGGCAGTGGGCCGGTTTTCCGGTGTGCTGGAAAACAGCCTTCAGGGCATTGACGTGCTCCAGGCCTATTGTGCGGAGCAGGCCGAGGTCCGGCGTCTTGAAACGGAATCGGCCCGGTACCGGGATACCGCCCTTGGGGCAGACCGGGTCAGGCGGAACTTCCTCCCCTTTATTTACGGGATCGCAGGACTTGCCTTTGGCCTGCTGGTGGGAGGCGGCGGCTGGCTCACCCGGATCCCCGCCGGCCCGTCCATGGGAGATTATACCTGTGCCGTACTCATGGGAATGCGCCTGGTGGTGCCCATCTTCACCCTGAACTTTTTGATCAACCAGCTCCAGTTATCCAAAGCCGCTTCCGGGAGAATCCGGGAGATTCTGGACATCCGCCCCTGCCTGGGAGACCGGCCCGGGGCCAAAGACCTTGAGGGCGACCCGGCCGTGATCCGGTTTGAAGATATCCGGTTCCGTTATCCCAAAGGCTCCCGGTTGTTTTCAGGCCTGAACTTTACCATCAGCAAAGGGGAGTTCATCGGCATTGCCGGCCCCACCGGCGCCGGGAAGAGCAGCCTGTTGAAGTTATTGCTCCGGTTTTACGGCCCTGAGTCCGGCCGGGTGTGGATCAACGGCCAGGGTCTGGACAGCCTGACGGCCAAAAGCGTGAGAAGGCACGTGGGATACGTCTCCCAGCAGCCGTTTCTTTTCCGCGGCACCCTCATGGACAACATCTGCCTGGGCCACCCCGGGGCGACCTTTGACAGTATCATGGCCGCCGTGCGTAAAGCCGGGGCCCTGGATATTATCAAAACCCTGCCCAAGGGCCTGGATACCGTGCTCGGTGATATGGGCAACTCCCTGTCCGGCGGCCAGAAGCAACGGATCTCCCTTGCCAGGGCATTGCTTCACGACCCCAAGGTCCTGATCCTGGACGAGGCCACCTCAGCCGTGGATCCATTGACGGAAAACCTGATCCAGAAAAATATTTTAGACCTGAGAAACGACCGGATGATCATTGCCGTGGCACACCGCCTCACAGCATTGGCGGCCTGCGACCGGATACTGGTCATGGAAGCCGGACAACTGGTTCAGCAGGGCCGGCATTCAGACCTGATCAATATCCCGGGGGTTTACCAAAATCTCTGGTCCGCGCTTCAGAAAAAGGCGCCCGGCGGGGAAGCGTATGACCCGGGATGGGTTCAGGAACCGGAACGGGTGTAGATGGCCCCAGGCGGGTCCGGTGCTTTTGCATACACCGGACAATTCCAACAAAAACACGGCCATCATGACTTGTAATGGGATAATACCCAGTCTAATCCATGGCCAATGGATTTAACGTGAATCTCCTTTTGGGATGCGTCAAAGGCCTGGCAGGGAATCAGTTCGGCGTCGGGAAACAGGCCGGCCATCAGCTCTGCCGCGGCAAACGGCACTTCTTCGTCATGGGGACTGTGGTACAGGCGGATCTTTGAACGGATCTGCTCAAGTTCAACACCCCAGTGCCGGATCTGGAGCATGACCTGGTTTGCCATGCCGTGGCAGTTGTTTTTGATCGATTCGGCCAGCCATTTGTCCACCGGCATGTTTTTCTCTCCTGTTACCGGGGCGTCCGGGGTCATGATGTCATAAAAAATATCCTGGACCGCTTCAAGGGGCTTAGATCGAATGGAATCGTAAAATGCCTGCTCCGAGTCCGGGTATACATCCAGTATGCTTTTCCGGTAAACCGCCGGAAGGCCGCCCAGGATATAAACGGTGCCAACCTTTTCCGGCAATGCCCCGGCTGCGGCATAGGCATAGGAGGCTCCGGCTGAAATGCCCACCAGATCCGCATGCCGGATATCCAGTTCAGACATCACCCGTTCCAGCATGGGATTAAAATCCGAGACCTTATCCATTTCAATGCAGTCGGATTCACCGTATCCGGGCCGTTCAACCACCACCAGCCTGACATCAGATGCCGGCAGGTCCGCCGTGGTGGCCGTATCAAGAAGGGCGCTGCCCACCAGTCCGTGGAACAGGATCAGAGAATGGGCGCCGTCGCCGTAGGTTGCATAACCGATTTTTTCGTTGTTATCTAAAAAAACGTGTTTCTTTTTCATCTTTATAACTCCTTGATGGATGATAAATCGTCTGTTCGATGGCCGGTCCATGCCCTGGACCGGCTGGTTGTTTTAAAACCGTATATCAAATTGAAGCCCGATGGTACGCGGCGGTGCCACCAGGGCAAAGTTGCTTGCCGGTTGCAGATAATTTAAATAGATTTGGTCAGACAGATTGTTTCCCCAGAGAAAAATTCCCCATTTCTCGGTTTCATAACCGACTCTGGCGTTGAGCAGGGTAATGGGGTCGCGGTTCCTGGAGTTGGCCTCATCCCAATAAAGGCGTCCGTATCGAAGCACTTCAGCCCTGGCAAACCACCCCTTGATATGGGTATAGGTCAGATTCAGGCCCAGTGTCAGTTCAGGGGTAAAAGGCACATTGTTGCCTGAATAGTCAAAGGTCCCGCCTGTATCCTCACCGGTATAAGCGTCCAGTTCGGCCTGTGTATAGGCGGCACTCACCCCCAGGCGGAACTCCGGTGACAGCTTTGCCTCAAGGTCTGCTTCTGCGCCCCAAGCAGTGGCTTTGGCTGCATTGCTGGCATGATACGCAAAAGTGAGCGGATCGTACGAAACCAATTGCATATCGTCAATGGTTGAATAGAACAGGCTGCCGTTCAGGGTCACGGCCCTGTTCAATATCCGTGTTTTCACTCCGAGTTCATAGTCCCAGGACGTCTGTGCCTTAAACGTATAATCCCCGGGATTTTCAGTGCCGCCGGACCAGTTGAAACCACCGGGCTGGAATCCCCGGGTAACGCTGACAAAAGACATTATATCTTCGGTAACATCCCAGGTCAGGGCAACCTTAGGCAAAAACGCATCCCAGGAATTATCCGTTTCCGTGTTCAGCACAGGGATGGTGACACCGTTCATAACCGTATAATACCGGTACTGAATCTCCTTTTCCGTGTACTGGTACCGCATGGCTCCGGTCAGGGCGAACCGTTCCCGGAACGGAAAGGTGACCTGTCCGAATACGGCATAATCTCTCGCCTTTTCCGAGTTGGGAAGGTGGGATACCATGGAAAACGCCGGAATCTGGGACCAGATATCGTTCCGGTCCCGTTCCGATGTTGCCGCATAGACCCCGGTGATCCAGGAGAATCCGTCTTTGGTTTCAGGAGATTTCACCCGGATTTCCTGCTGGAGTTCCCAGTCCTCAATATCCCTGCCGGTTGCTTCCACGCCGATTCCGAGAAATGAAAAATCCTGGGAATAAAACATATCGTTATACCGATGGGTGGTAATGGATTCTGCCTGCAGCGAACCAAAATCATAGGTCATGTTCAAGGCAGTGCTCACTGCCAGGCTGTCAATAAAATCTGACGGGTTAAGAGGGCTTTGCAAGGTGGCTTCCGGGCCTTTGATCGCGGCGTCATAACCCTTTTTCTCCGCAGAGATTTCAGACTGGAAGTTAATCTCAAGCGGTTCTGCCGGAAGGACCCTCAGCCTGACTTTGGCCCGTTTGTTGTTCGAGTCGTTCCCCCTGTCCGTTGCCGGATTTTCCATATATCCGTCTGTCCGGTCATACCGGGCGCTGATTCCGATGAACGCCTTATCCCGTACAATCGGGCCGGACACGTCAGCCACGGCAAATCCGGTCTCAAAGGAACCGATGCCGCCACTGACCCGGGACCGGAATTCATTGTCCGGTTTTCGGGTGATAATGTTGATAACGCCGCCCATGCTGCTCTTGCCGTATAGGGTGCTCTGGGAACCGCGCAGGATTTCCACTCTTTCCACGTCAAGAAGACCGGGGTCTGCGTTAAAGTAACTGTCCATGGGAATACCGTCCACATAAATAATCAACGGATTGGCTTCCGTGAACGACATGGTGGTCTTTCCCCTGAAGGACATCATCCGGATATTGCCGGTCAGGATTCCGCTGCTGAACAGGTTGGGTACCCGCATCAAAAGCTCGTTGACCGTTCCGATCCCGCTTTCCGCCAGATCCTCTCCTGAAAGAACCGTCATGGTGATGGGGACATCCTGCACATCCTGGGCTATTTTATTGGCCGTAACAATAATGGTCTCCCCGGGCATCTGCCCCGGGGCGGTTTTTTTTTCCCTGTCCGGGTCCGCCGACCATACCGGCGCCATTCCGGTGAACAGAATAACGAAAGCCAGCCATATCCCAATCCGTTTGGTTCCCCTGCTTTCAAACATCTTCATCTTCTCCTTTTTTTCGTATTTACATCCGCACTGCCCGCCGTTTATAGACCGGACAAGAGTTTGACAGTGCTAACAATATTTTATATGTTTAAAAAAATCCATGCAGAAATAAGAGATATTTCCGCTGGGGAATAAAAAAAAGCCGCAGGGGCATTTTTAGCGTCAGCGGACCGGTACAGGAGGTGTATCATGCTCGTAGGCTCGATTGAAGACATACTGGATTGCATTGAATTATACGGGCTTGAAAAAAAGAACAGGGATGACCGCACCGTATACATGCTGCCGGCACACCTGGGAAAAGGGCGTATCCGTATATCGGGGCAGATTGGACGGCAGTATCTGATACAATGCGATGTCTGTTTCAAAAAACCGTTTACTTATCTATTTGATATCAGCGAGAGGTTCATTGAAATCAGTTCGGTGGAAACTTCTGACCTGGTTTATGAATTAACGGATTCCCACGACGTAAAAGTAACAAAGGGAATCCACATCCATATCAACGCCATCGATAACAGGGGCATGCTGTTTATCCCGGCTGACACCCGGCTGACGTACACCAGCTATGTCATCCGGGAAACGGTTTATACCGATTATTTTCCGGATCCGGAACCTGAAACGGACCTGCTTGCCCCGGGCAATGCCTTTATTGCCTCAAAAATCAGCACCTTTCCCCAATTGACACGGATATTGTCAGACCTGAACCATTGCGGGATGGGAGGGCGGATAAAAAAGCTGTACTATCAGAACAAGGCCCTGGAGGCCCTTTGCCTGATTTCCAACCATATTGGCCGGCACCGGAGGCAATACCCCTGCATCCCTGTCCTGCCGGGTGACCGGGCTGCAGTCAGAACGGTCAAACAGATCCTTACGGACCGGATGCAGACCCCGCCGACGATCCCGGTCATGGCAAAGGAAGCAGGCGTCAATACCAGCAAACTAAAACAGATTTTCAAACAGGAAACCGGCCGCACCATCTTCGGATATCTCAGGTCCATCCGGCTTGAAACCGCCATTTCTCAGATGGAAGACCCTTATGCCACAATCAGCTCAATCTCTCTGAACGTCGGATATAACAGTCCGGGAAAATTTGCCGCAGCCTTTAAAAAACAATACGGCGTGAACCCGGGCCAATACCTGCGGTTTGTAAGGGAAAACCAGTCCGCTGCCGCGGAATCATAAATACGGGCGCGGGTCTGCCGTTTCGGGATAGAAGAATTCAAAATACCCAGTCTCCGGAAGGCTGGGGGGCGGTATTTATTGACTTGACAATATCCGTTTTTACTGGCTATGCATGTTAAGGATTTCCATTTTTAAAGGAGAAAAAAATGCTCACCCTCAACATTAATGGCCGGGACTATCAATTAAACGCAGAACCTGGGGAACCCTTGCTGTGGGTGATTCGTGAAAAAATCGGATTGACCGGCACCAAATTCGGATGCGGCAAATCACTATGCGGTTCGTGTACGGTTTTGATCGACGGCAAACCGGTCCGTTCATGTGTCACACCGGTGGAAAAAACCGCTGGTAAAACAATTCTGACCATCGAAGGACTGTCGGACGATCATCCGGTTATAAAAGCGTGGATTGAGAACCAGGCGCCGCAATGCGGGTATTGCCACTCCGGGCAAATCCTGGGAGCGGTTGCACTGCTTGAAAAAAAGCCGGACCCAACAGATGACGACATTGATCGCGCCATGAGAGGCATCCTGTGCCGGTGCGGAACCTATAACCGCATACGCAAAGCCATCCATGAGGCGTCCGGTGCCCTGAGAAACGGAGGAGAGTCATGAAGGATATCGCAAACCCCGGAAAAAAGCGTACTGTATTAAGAAAAGGTCTGATTGGGGCGGGTCTGATACTTGGTATGCATCTGGCAGGCAAAGGAAGGAAGACCGCCGGAGACGGAAATGATGAAAAGGCGTTTGTTCCCAATGCATTCTTGACCATCGGCAGCGATGATTCAATCATTATCTATATGAACAAAGCCGAAATGGGGCAGGGGATTTATACGGCTTTGCCCATGCTCATTGCAGAGGAATTAGAAGCGGACTGGGGAAAGATAAGAATCAAACCGGCACCGGTCCATCCGGATTACAACCATACACTGTTTGAGGGGATCATGGTCACCGGCGGCAGTACCAGTGTGCTCAGTGAATGGGATCGGTTAAGATACGTCGGAGCCACTGCCAGGCATATGCTGATTGAAGCTGCAGCCGGTTCGTGGGCAGTGGACCCGTCGGAATGTAAAGCCGAGAACGGGTATGTGATTCACCCGGATTCAGGAAAAAAGGCCTCATTTGGTGAGCTGGCCGGCAAAGCCGCCCGGGTTTCGCCGCCATCCAGGGTTGTGTTGAAATCACCGGATCAGTTCAAAATTATCGGAACATCCAAGGCACGTCTGGATCTGCCGGAAAAAACAAACGGAAAGGCTGTATTCGGCATTGATGTCAACGTACCGGGAATGCTTGTTGCCCTCATCGCAAGGCCGCCGGTGTTTGGTGCAGTTCTGAAAAGCTGCGACGACAAGGAGACGTTGAAGGTAAAAGGGGTCCGGCAAACCCTGGTCATCGACCGGGGGGTTGCTGTGGTCGCCGATGGCTTCTGGAGCGCCAAACAGGGCCGGGAGGCATTGAAAATAGAATGGGATGAGGGCGATCAGGCCAATTTGGACAGCGATATCCAGACCCGTGAGTATGCCAAAACCGCATTAAACGAGGGGCGTATTGCCGTGAGCCGGGGAGATGTGGCCAAAGCAATTGATAATTCAAAAACAACCCTTGAAGCGGTTTATGAGTTTCCCTATCTGGCCCATGCCCCCATGGAACCGCTCAACTGTGTCGCCCATGTCCGGCCGGACGGATGTGATATCTGGACCGGTTCGCAACTGCAAACCGTTGACCGGGATACGGCTGCGGCAATCACAGGGCTGCCGCCGGAAAAGGTTATGCTCCATAATACGCTTCTTGGCGGAGGATTTGGCAGGCGGGCGGTTCCGGACAGCCATTTTGTGGCAGAGGCGGTCCAGGTGTCGATGGCTGTCAAAGCGCCGGTAAAGGTTTACTGGACCAGGGAGGATGATATTCAGGGCGGGTATTACCGGCCCAAAGCATATAACCTGATAAAGGCGGCATTGGCGGACGACGGCATGCCCGTTGCGTTGAAACATACCATTGTAAGCCAGTCCATTGTCAAAGGCACGGCATTTGAAGATGCGATGCTGACCGATGGCATTGATCATACATCGGTGGAAGGGTCTGCCGACTCACCCTACCGGATACCGAATCTCCGGGTCGAATACCATATGCCGCCCGCCGTTGTGCCGGTCCTCTGGTGGCGGGCCGTCGGCCACAGTTACAATGCATATGTAAAAGAGTGTGTCATAGACGAACTGGCCGGTCTTGCCGGCCGGGACCCCTATGAATACAGGTGCCGGCTTCTGCCTGATAACGCACGGGAACGCGGGGTTCTGGATGTGGCCGCACAGCAGTCGGGATGGTCAGCACCGGTAAAAAAGGGCCGGGCCAGGGGAATGGCCGTGCATGCCTCTTTCGGCAGTTATGTGGCCCAGGTTGCAGAAGTCTCGCTGCGTGAGAACGGAACCGTTCGGGTGCACCGGGTCACATGTGCGGTTGACTGCGGCCAGACCGTTAATCCGGATACAATTGTCGCCCAGATGGAATCCGGAATTGCCTTTGGCCTTTCCGCCGCATTCTATAATGAAATCCGTTTTAAAAAGGGCCGGGTGCAGCAGCATAATTTTAATGATTATAAATTATTGTCGATCAAAGAGATGCCCCAGGTTCATATCCATATTGTCGACAGCAAAGGGGCTCCCGGCGGGGTCGGTGAAATTGCCGTCCCCCCGATTGCCCCGGCAGTGGCAAATGCCGTTGCCGCGCTTACCGGACGGCGCATCCGCTCGTTACCCTTTCAGCGTGAAAAGATAAAAAAGCCATGATGCACCCGGCCGTTTTAAGTTTTTCACATTGTAAATTTCTCTGTTTCAGGTAAACTGTGCCGACAATGGTATCTGATATTCGACATTACAGTATTTTACATGGCCTGCGCCCGATCTTTATCGGTGTTGCGGCGGTAATCTGGATTCTTTTCTCCGTTACACCTGGTTTTTCAGAACAACAGCCCCTGCATCACGAGCTTGAGGTGGAAATCCTGCATCATGCCAAAATGCTCCGCGGCACAGACACCATTCATCTTCCCAAAGGAATGAAAGCCCTGCGTATCGTCTTGCGCCCGGGTGTGAAGATCCTTGCGGTGGAGGGTGCCGATTACCTGATTCAAAACAGTGTACTGAATCTGAATGCAGGGATTGCAGAAGCGTCGCCGGCAACTGTGAAGGTCTATTACGAGGGGATTTTTGACGATTCTTTTGAAGCTGAGCCGTTTTCCACGGATAACCCGGGCCAGGGTGTCAGGGCCACCATCACACGGGATGCGGCTTTCTTCCTGGGCGGCAGCGGCTGGTACCCGTTGGTGCTGGACGATGTTACAGAGACCTTTCGCGTGTCCGTGACCGCACCAAAGGGAATCTATGCGGTCATGGAAGGCCGGCTTGAAACCCATGTTGACAATGCCGGTCACAGTCTTTCGGTCTGGTCGGTGGAACGCCCGTCAGGACCCCTGGCCCTGTTTGCAGGCCGGTACCTTATTCAAGAACGCATGCATAACAATATCCGCATTGCCACCTATTTTTTTCCTGCCAATGCCACGCTTTCAGAGCGCTATCTTACCGCTTCAGCGCGCCATATCAGCCGGTATGAAGATCTTCACGGTCCTTATCCGTTTACAAAATTTGCCGTTGTGGAAAATTTTTTTCCCACCGGGTACGGCTTTCCCTCGTTTACCCTGCTGGGCAGCCGGGTGCTCAGACTTCCCTTTATTCCTGAAACCAGCCTCAGGCACGAGGTGGCACACTGCTGGTGGGGCAACGGCGTGTTTGTCGATCCTGCCGAGGGCAATTGGTCCGAGGGGCTGACCACATATGTGGCCGATTACCTTTCAAAAGAAGAACTCTCTGCTGATGAAGCCCGGGCTTACCGCCTGCGCACCCTTGAAAAATATGCGCTTGTCGCATCCGGTGAAAACGACTTTGCCCTGTCCGGTTTTCGAAGCCGCTACAATCCGGCCAGCCAGGCCATCGGTTATGGAAAGGCCATGTTTGTTTTTCATATGATGCGTCAAGAGATCGGAGACGGCCCTTTCTGGGCTGCGTTTCGGGAAATATATGCCGAACGGTTGCACAAATCCACCGGCTGGCGCCACTTTATGGATGCTTTTGCCAGGCACGGCGGCTTAAGCCGCCACCGGGTGAAAAGATTTTACGATCAGTGGATCACCCGGCCGGGTGCCCTTCAATTGGCCATGGAAAGCCCGCAGGTTGTTCACGGGACAGACACGGCGGCAGTTTCAGGCACCCTCATTCAGAAAGATCCCCGGTTCGCCGTCAATGTACCGGTTGAGGTGACCGGCGGATCGGTCAGCAGGCGGGAAACCGTTTCCCTGGTTGATGAGACGGTAAGGTTCCGGATCCCATTGCCGGAATCCCCCCGGATCGTGGCTGCTGACCCGGATTTTGATCTGTTCCGCCTGCTTCACCCTGAGGAGATCCCTGCCACGGTCAACGCGGTAAAGGGTTCTGACAGGCTTGTCGCCGTCATCGCCAAAGGCACTCCAGCACCGTGGGTGGAAATTTTCCAGGGTCTTTTGACAGGCCTCAACCAGGGGTCCATACCCATCTGGCAAGAGAGCCGGTTTAACGCCGAGGATACCCATGGCAAGGATGTTCTTTTTTTTGGCATGCCCCAGTTGGAAAAGGGCCGAACCCTGCTTTCCGGGCTGGGTGACGGTACAATGGTATCGGCAGACGCTTTTCAGGTGGGCGAACAGATATCCAGCCGCAATGCCGACACCCTGTTCGCGGTTTTTAAAAAGAAACAGGGGCTGGTGGCGGTATTCCTTCCCCAAAGGGGCACAGCGGTCGAAACCGTACTGGACACGGCCCGTAAAATTACCCACTACGGCCGTTACGGCCGGCTCTCCTTCAAGGGCAGCATCAATATCGGCAAAGGCGTCGGCAATGCGGCCGGATCGCCCCTTATAATGAATCTGGAGAACGAATGATGAAGATACGCTATGGTGTTCAACTGCTGTTGTTATTTTTGATGGTGCCCGCTGCCATTGTTCAGGCATCGGATCTTACCCTGTGGGATGTGGCCGGCGAGACTGAAATCAGCCTGGAGAAAGCCGCAGAAAGGTTTCCATCACCGGGCATTGTGTATGTGGGGGAATTTCACGATAATGCGGATCACCACGCCTACCAGCTGGCTGTGATCCAAAGCCTGAACAAGAAAGGGCGCCCGCTGGCCGTGGGCCTTGAGATGTTTCAGCACATTGAGCAGAGCATCCTTGATGTCTGGATCGCCCGGCAATTGAGCGAGGATGAGATGCGCCGGGCATTTACACGGAATTGGGGTCATACCTGGGATCTGTACAGGGAGATCTTCCTCTATTGCCGGGATCAGAAAATCCCCATGGTCGGTCTCAACGTACCGCGAAGCATCACCCGCAAGGTGGCGCGAACCGGTTTCGAGTCCCTGACGTTTGAGGAGATCGGCAAGCTGCCTCCCATTGTGTGCCGGGTGGACCAGGCTTACGAAGACTTCCTGCGCCGTGTGCTGGGGCAGCACAGCTCGGATTCGGGCTTTCGCCGTTTCTGCGAGGCCCAGCTTGTCTGGGATACGGCCATGGCCATTTATGCATTGGAATACCTGAAAAGCCGTCCCAAACATACGGTAGTTGTTCTTTGCGGCATGGTTCACGCCTGGAAGCTGGCTGCACCCGATCAGGCGATCCAGATTAATCACAAGGTCCGGCAGACGGTGATTCAACCCTCTGTCACAGGCCGGTGGACGCCCGGAAACGTCTCCAAAAAGGATGCGGATTACCTGATCCTCGGATTAAAAAAATAGCGGGCATCTCTGCGAATCGTCCTCTGTTTTTAAGACAGTCTCTTGAATTACGGCCATTTTAATCTGTCTTTAATGTATCGGTTAAAATGGCCGGTCATTATATTATATTCCCATGGATTCAGTGCCAAAGGTTATATCTTTTGGCAGTGTTCCGAGCATCAGTGCCTCCGGCTTTGGCAACTCAAGCCCCAGCGTCTCCTTTATCAGATCCTCAACCGTATGGATGGTTTTAAATCTGAGTTCTTCTTTTACATCGTCAGGTATATCCTTTAAATCTTTTTCATTCTCTTCAGGCAATAGTATTTTTTCTATTCCCGCTCTGTGGGCTGCCAGCACTTTTTCTTTGATGCCGCCGACCGGCAGAATACGGCCCCGCAAGGTAATTTCACCTGTCATGGCCAGTTTCGGATTGATTTTACGGCCCATGATCAGCGACGTGATGGCCGCAAACATGACCACACCGGCGGAAGGGCCGTCCTTTGGCAAGGCACCTGCCGGGACGTGGATATGGAGGTCTTTTTTATCAAATTCAAAATCAGGTAGTGCAAAGGCCAGCCTGGACCGGAATAGGCTCAAGGAGATGGTCGCCGATTCCTTCATCACATCCCCGAGCTGACCGGTGAGCGTCAGTTTGCCTGTCCCCGTCATATGGGTTGCTTCAATAAAGAGGATCTCTCCGCCCATGGGGGTCCATGCCAGTCCGGTCACCACACCCGGCGGGTTTTCTTCCTGGGCCATATCATGCCGGATCACCGGGTGACCCAAGATCTCTTCCAACATATCGCAGGTCACCTGAAAGGGCAGTTTTGTATCCCCTGACACAATTTTCTGGGATGCGACCCTGGCAACCTTGGCAAGCTGGCCCCGAAGTCCCCTGACACCGGCTTCCACCGTATATTTGTCAATGATGGCCTTAAATGCGTCATCATCGATTTCAAGCTGATCTTTTTCAATTCCATGCTCTTCAAGAACAAGTTTCATCAGGTAGTCCTTTCCAATATGGAATTTTTCATTTGCCGTATACCCTGAAAGCTCGATCACTTCCATGCGATCCAGCAGAGGCGCCGGGATGCCTTTTTTATTATTGGCCGTTGCCACAAAAAATACATCTGACAGATCATAGGGCACCTCAAGATAGTGATCGGAAAATGTATTGTTCTGCTCCGGGTCCAGGACTTCAAGCAGTGCACTTGACGGGTCGCCATGGAAGGCTGAAACCAGTTTATCCACTTCATCCAGGACAAATACGGGATTCTTTTTACCCGCTTTTTTCACTCCCTGGATGATCCTTCCCGGAAGGGCGCCGATATAGGTTCTTCGGTGGCCTCTGATTTCAGCTTCATCCCTGACCCCGCCAAGGCTGATGCGGACGTATTCTCTCTGCAGTGCCTCTGCAATCCCTTTACCCAGGCTGGTTTTACCCGTACCCGGCGGGCCGGCAAGCAGCAGTATCGACCCCTGTTTTTCCTTTTTCAGCTTCATCACGGACAGATGCTGAATAATGCGGTCCTTAATTTTCCTCTGCCCGTAATGATGGGCATCAAGGAGCCTGGATGCCTCTTTGACATCGATATCCTTTTCTCCGGTGACGGTCCATGGCAGGGCGATGAGAAGATCCAGATAATTTTTAATAATATGGGTTTCATGACTGCCCTGGCCCTGTTCATTGAGTTTTGCAAGTTCGTCAAATGCGACTTGTTCAACGTCTTCCGGCATATTGGCCGCTTTGATCAGTTGTGGATAATCCTTTTTGCCTTTGGAATCGGACGTTCCTTCATCCAGCTCTTCCTGAATGTTTTTAAGTTGTTCTTTTAAAAACGCTTTCCTGTAATTTTTATTTGCCTGGTCAGAAAATTTCTGTGCCATCTCAATCTGCAGTGTTATGGATTCTTTCTGCTGCAGGAGCATATCCATAAAGATAATTCCTTTCTGCTTTAATGAATCTGTTTCAAGCAGATGCTGTTTCTCCTTTACGGAAACAGGGATAAAGGGCATCAGAAACCCCAGTATGCCAGGGATGGAATCAATCTTTTCAATCTCTTTTACATATGGTTCGGAATTTTTGAATTGAGTGCTTATTTCAAAAGCGATATCCTTGATATAGTCAAGCATCCGGTCCTGGTCTTTGGGATCTATATCAATAAGATCTTTTGCAGGAAGAACCCTGGCAAAAATTGAACCGCCGGTTGTCCGGACAGATTCAACAGCAACCCTTGAATGCACGTTTGCCAGCAAGATGTCGTTGCCCCGCTTGGCGGTCAGTGAATTTAAAGAGATCAAGGTGCCGATGGAGAACAACCTGTCCGTATCCACATGATCGGCGTCAAATCCGTCTCTGGCAGAGAGCGCAACAGCCAGGTTGTTTCCTTTTTTAATCTGATCTTTTAATTCTTTTGCTAAACCGGGGTTGACCTGAATCCGGGCATTTGATTCAGGAAACAGTACGGTTTGGGTGATGGGTATCACCATCATCTCTTTATTAAAATCCATTTAATCTTCCCTTCATTCATATAGTTAATTTCAGCCGCTAGGATATACCATAGGCATGATTTAAATTAGTTCAATACAAACTAACATTTTTTATTACTCAAAGATCAATATGTTTATTGATAATGGATTTTGATCCTATTTCAGGCTTTTGTTTTCCATGTCTCGATGAAGAAGTTGACAATTGTCCATCGGTAAATTAGTAAATAATGAACAAACTATTTTTAAAGAAACGGGTATATTGTGAAAAGAGAAATGATATATGAGGCTGTTCGGAAATTCAACGGCCTGGGGCATGAGTGCAATCTTGAGATCTCGGACAGACTGGGAATGTCCCGGCTCCAGTTAAATCAACTTCACTATCTGAAAATAATTGACAGAACCGTTGATATGACCTTTGGAAAATTTGCTGAAATGTTAAAGGTTGCCAAGCCGTCTGTTACTGAGATCGTAAATAAATTGATTCAACTGGAAGTTGTTGAAAAAAAGCGGTGTACCCGGGACAAGCGTATCTTTTACATCAGGCTGACTGAAAAAGGCCGTAACATTACCCGCCTGCCTTTCCTTGCAGAACAGAGGGTGGTCGATATTATTGTCAGTGCCCTGGATGATGAAGAAATTGATACCTTCATTAAAATCATAAAAAAATTATAGTACCCTATAATCAAGCATCAACATATCCGGCTTAATTTTCCACCGGACAGTCTAAACATGGAATCACAAAATGAGTGCAATCCTGTTTCATCGTGGCTGACAATGATCATTGCAATGCCCTGGCAGGCATAATCTTTAAACAGTTTATAAATACCTGCAGCAGAGGTCACATCTAATGCAGAGGTGGGTTCATCCGCCAGGATAACGGCCGGCTTTGCAAATAATGCCCTGAGAATACATACCCTTTGACATTGGCCCACGGATAGCTCAGAGGGACGTTCCAACCCATTTAATTGGGATAAACCTGCATTTTTCAGCAGCCGGGCCGCCACTAATTTCCGATGTGAATTTGATGGCCGTGTTTTACAATGTGCCGCCATTGCCGGTTCTGTTATGGATCTCCAGATCGGCCACCGTTGATCCAGGCTGGAATATGGATTTTGAAAAACAGACATGGTATAGCCGTTTCTGGGCAAACACCGGATAACCCGTTTTCCCTTATATTTCCACAATGGATCACTACCATACCTGATCATTCCGGTATCCGGTATTTCAATGCCGGAGACTATTTTTAAAAGGGTTGATTTTCCCGAGCCGGATGAACCGCAGACACCTATGATTTCTCCGGTTTTCAGGGCTAAATTAATCCCATCTAAAATGGGGTCGGCAATGGATGATTCCTTAAATCGTTTACTGATTCCAATCAGTTCAAGAACCAATTTGCTTTCATTAAATGTCGGTTCTTTTGATTCATTTAGGAGATCTATCGTCGGCTCCCACTGTTGTAGCCCGGTTTTATCGTTCAAATGACATGCGACCCCTTGAATCAGCCCGGGTGCCTCATTAAGGCATTTCTCCATTTTATAACGGCACCGGGGAGCGAATGAACAGGCGGATGAGACCTGTTTTAAATCGGGAACACTCCCGGAGAGGGGTTCGGGAAGCAGCCCCCCCTTTTTACAAACAGCATTCATGAGTGCCTGGGTGTATGGATGACGCGGATGATTGGTTATCCGGGTTACGCTGCCCATCTCAACCAGTTGTCCGGCATAACAGACGGCAATATCATCTGCAAAATCGGAAACCAGTGATAAATCATGGCTGATGAGCAATATAGCCGAATCCAGTGAAACAATTAGGCGAAGTATGCTGTCGGCCAGGTCTTTGTCCAATGCACTGGTTGGTTCATCGGCAATGATGACTGACGGATGATGGATGGATGCGGCTGTGATTTCCGCCCGTTGCAGCATGCCCCCGCTCCATTCGTGGGGATAGCGTCCGGCCTGTTCTTTTGAATGCCTTATTCCCATGGATGAGAAGGCTGTGATGATTTTATCCGGAACAAAGGTTAAACCATGGGCATGCCATGCCTCTGCAACATGCCTGAATACGGAAAGAACCGGATTGCATGCTGCATAGGGATCCTGGCTGATAAAACCGATCCGGGTTCCACGAATTTGACGCATCTTTTTTTCTGAAATTCCAACCAACTCTTTTTCATTGAATAAAATTGAACCTGTCCTCTTCGTGCCCTTTGGTAAAAGGTTTAGAATGGCCCTTGCAATCGTACTTTTGCCACTACCCGATTCCCCGACAATGGCCAGGCATTTTCCGGTTTCCAGACGAAAAGAAATTTTATCACAAGCCAGGGTCTTGTCCGGATAACAAACACTTAAATTCTTAAGTTGGAGTTGTATCTTCTTCATAATTGCACGTTGGGATCAACCATATCACGCAGGCTTTCGCCTACGAGATTCGCGCCGATCACCGTAAGCAGTATTGCACCGGCAGGTGCGATAAAGAGCCATGGTGCGCTGTCAAAAAAGAGACGGCTTTGGGATAACATGGCGCCCCATTCAGCATCCGGCGGTTGTACACCAAGCCCCAGAAACGAGAGACCGGAAATACTGACGATAAAATCCCCCAGTCTTAAGGTCATAACAACAACAAGCTTTGATAACACTTCGGGCAGGAGGTGACCGGAAACAATCCGCCAATCGCTTAAGCCGGCCTCGCGAGCTGCTAAAATATCCGGCCTGTTTCTTGAAGCGAGCACAAAACTCCTTACCAGCCGGGTGCTGGAAGCCCAGTGAGAAATCACCATGGCAAATACAAGATTCCAGAATCCGGGTCCTAAAACACCGACAACTGCAAGCGCAAATATTAATGAAGGTAAAGCAAGTATGATATCTATGGTTCTTGTGATCAGATGGTCGGTCATACCTCCCAGCATTGCAGCGGCCAGACCTAAAAAAACAGAGATGACCATCACACCGGCGGTAACCAGAAAAACAGCACCAAGAGATCTTTTACCCCCTTCGATAATTCGGGCCATGACATCTCTTCCTAACTGATCTGTTCCAAGCAAATGTTCGGTTGTCGGCGGCTTTAATTTCGATGAAAAGTCTGTTTCCGAAGGCGAATGCGTGACAATCAGGGGGCCGATAAAGACAAGGGCCAGGATTAAAATCAAAAGACTGAATCCGGTAACCTGTAATGGCTGAAGATAATATGATTTCATCTCGGACTCTTCATACCCAGCGTTGTGCAATTCGCGGATCCAGCAGGGAGGATATAATATCCACCAAAAGGCTCACAGAGACGTAGCATAAGGTGCTGAACAGTGCATATGCCTGAATAACCGGTAAATCCCGTGCAGTAATTGCTTCGATGATGTACCTTCCCAGGCCCGGCCAGCTAAAAATAGTTTCAACAATAATCGTACCGCCCAGCAGCGATCCCAATGTCAAGCCCATCATGTTGAGCAGTGGAACCAGTGCGTTTAAGAATGCATGAAACCAGAGAACCCTTTTTTTTGAAGCACCGCGGGCCATGGCGGAAGTAATAAAGGGCCGCCCCTTGATTTCCAGGAGACTTGCCCTTAATAAACGGGACCAGATTGCGGTAATATCTATGGCTAAAACAAAGGCGGGCAGCCAGACCTGATTCCAGTGGCCGCTCAGTACCACCTGGCCCCAGCCCATCCCGATAATAACAAAATGAATCAGGAAAAGAGATATGATAAAAGAAGGAGATGCCGCCCCGATCAGTGCAAAGATGCGAAATAAGTGGTCCGGCCATCGGTTATGGTAGTAGGCGGAAAACAGACCTGCAGGAATGGCAAATAGAGCGGCCAAAAAAAAGGCGGTAAGTGCCAGTTTGAGAGTTTGCGGGAGCCGTTTTAAAAATTCCGAAGTAATGGGTTTACCTGTCTGCCAGGAAATACCGAAATCTCCTTTTACAATATTTGCCGACCAGGATAAAAACCTTATAATTACCGGCTGATCCATTTTCAGCTCACGGCGCATCTCACTGATTTCAAAGTCTGTCGGTTCAATGATACCCCTGGCCTGTAAAATTCTCCTGCTAGGATCGCCCGGAGCAAGCGGCAGTATTGACCATATCAATACTGCCGCACCGATGATCGATAAAACCGACTGGCAGAACCTGTTTTGCAATCTATGCCGTTTAAACACACCCATTGTTGCTTTGGGTTATGCTGTTTACGGTGCCGTCTGCCAGGTGATATGACGTCGGTAGCTGGACACCTGGTAATCCTTCCATTCAGGCGATGCAACCACCATAAACCGTTTAAATGCACTGGACAAAACATAGACATTCTCGCTGACAAGGATCTCCTGAGCCTGTCGCAGCAGATCAAATTGCTGCTCCGTGTCAAATGTTGTCTGAAGTTTACGCCCGATTTTATCGATTTCAGAATTGTTAATCCCGCCAAAATTCCAGTCTCCGCCTGTGGTGAACCGTCTGATGTAAGGTTGTATATAATCACCGGTTCCGGACAAAGAACCGGTCAGGCCGATGGAGCAATGCCAACCTCTTTTATTCTCTTTCTGGAATCCTCTGACATCTTCATTGACATTCAGGTTGACATCCATTCCGATCTTAGACAACTGGCTTTGAACGGCAATACAGACGGTTTTTACTTCCGGGCCTCGCGGTGAAAGAAGCAAAAAGATCGAAAGTGGTTTCCCGTCTTTGTACCGTATGCCGTTTTTACCTTTTTTCCATCCTGCTTTATCGAGAATCTGTCCGGCCATTTCGGGGTCATATGTCTGATTATGAACGGCGTAAGGCAGATCAGATGGATATATCCCTTTGGCTTCGATAAAAACCCCATCACTGACATCCTCTGCGATCTGTCTGTAATTGATTCCCATGCTGAATGCCCGTCTCACCCCTAAGTCATCAAAAGGAGGGGCTTGGAGATTGATATATATTAAAAGGGATTGAAGGGCTTTTTCAGATACGTTAAAGTATGCATCCTTTCTGTTTTTCAAAGTATATGACGCTTCAAACGGCGGATAGAATGCAAGGTCTGCCTCGCCGCTTTGAATTGCGTTGATTCGTGCCTGTTCATCGGGAACAACTCGGATTTCAATCTCTTCCAGTGCCGGCTTTCCTTGCCAATAGCCGTCAAATCGTTTCAATTTAAAATATTCAGGGTCGTATTCAATAATCTCATATGGTGCTGTAAAGGCACCTTTGCCGGCAATCTTTGACATATCGCCGCCGGCCTGCTCCATCACATCGGCATCATAGACAAAAAGACTTGCATTTCTTGCTGCCAATGCCCTGGGGATACTGCTGTTGGGATCGGGTGTGGTCAGCACCACTTCCATGGGGCCGGTCACTTTTACTTTACTTTCACCGAGAAGGAGTTTCGCCCGTTTACTCTTTTCCAGCTGCCGTTGAATCGCTTTTGCTGCAGCCCGGCCATCCAGTTTTTTACCATTCTGGAATACAATTCCGTTTCTAATGGTTAATTTCCAGTTCAGATCATCGATTTTTTCAAGTGACTTTAAAACATTCGGCACAATCTCCCCTTGCTCTGTCACCTTCATGAATGTATCTGTCGCTGCCCAGTCAAATAACCAATGGGAGCCACTCATTGCAGGGTCGATACTCGCGCATTTATAGGAGTTTAGAATTCTGAGTTTCTTTTCTGAGGCCGACACACCGGCAGATAAAATGGTTAAAATGAATACTGTAAAAATAATAGAAACTAAACGGTTAAATGGTTGATTGGCAATCAAATGATCCTCCTTTAAGTAGATTTGTTCCCATGTTTAAAAAAAGATGAAAACAAGTCGCATAAAAAGCAAAAATCCCCTGCCTTTAAACAGACAGAGGATCAGATCATATGTTTAACCTTATCCCATACCTCAATCCACGAAGGCAGTGTTTGGATTATTTTTCTGGCAGGTTTCCTGACTTGTGGTTCGTTTTACTAGCGTACCTTCCCAATGATATCCGTATCAAAGCAGATGATCATCAGTGGTATTTACGCCGTTCATCCCCACTTACAGTGGCGGGACCGCAGCGGATTTGCACCGCTTTCCCTTTTCACCCGGTATGGGCACCAGATTTTGGAAGTATCTTGTCTTTTCTTATTTCCTTTGTCAAGCCTTATATTCTGCAATTGGTGAACTGTTAAATTTCACCTGGTTCAGGGGACGTTGCCGTTTTTTTTTTTGATCCGGTCCATGTCTCAAAACTAGATTTTATCCGACACAGGTTCAATCGACCTGTTTTAAACCATTCAACGAGGGGGGGATTGTAAACAACAATCCCCCGGCAATAGCTTGGGTTACGGTGCCATATCGCCGCGTTTTGCGGGTTTGAGCCGGATCAGCTGTCCGTTGTTTTCATCGGTCAACACATAAAGATACCCGTCCGGGCCCTGGCGCACGTCCCGTACCCGAGTCCCGAATCGCAGCTCACTCTGACCGGTGACCCGGCCGTCTTTGTCCAGAATGACCCGTCTTACAGACTGTTTGATCAGCGCCCCTGCAAACAGGTCCCCTTTCCAGTCCGGGAATTTGTCGCCGGAGTATACGGCCAAGCCGCTGGGTGCAATGGCCGTGAGCCAGACCAGCTTGGGGTCTTCCATGCCCGGTTTGGCCGTTTTTTCAGAAATGCGTGAACCGTCGAAGTACTCCCGGCTGAAGGTAACCGTGGGCCAACCGTAGTTGAGACCGGCCCGGGGCTGATTCAATTCATCCCCGCCCAATGCACCGTGCTCGGAGACCCAGATCAGATCGCGGATGGGGTCATGGGCCAACCCTTGAACGTTGCGGTGTCCGTAGCTGTAAATGTCTTTGCTGGCACCGGGCCTTTCCAGCAGGGGGTTGTCTTTGGGGATACTTCCATCGTCGTTAACGCGGAGCAGGGTACCCAACTGGTTGGATGTGTTTTGAGAGTGTTCCCGAATGTATTGGCCGTCCAGCTTGGTTGGCGGGTTGCCGCCATCGCCGATGCTGATGAGCAGGGTTTTGTCCGGCAGCCAGCAGAGCCGGGAACCGAAATGCTGGGTGCCGGTTTTTTCTACGTTGGTTTCATAGATAACCTCTACATTCTTCAAAACGCCGTCCGCGTACACAGCCCTTGCCACGCGGGTCTTATTGGCATTGACATCACCATGGGCATAGCTCAAATAGACAAACGAATTGGTCTCAAAGTCCGGATGAATCACAATATCGAGCAACCCCCCCTGACCCTGGGCAAAGACCTGTGGAACGCCGGAAACCGGCTTGGGGTCAATAACACCGGTGCCGTCTGCCTGGATTCTGACAAGACGCAGCCGGCCGGGCCGTTCCGTAACCAGGATATCACCGGACGGCAG